>NZ_AFFX01000004.1:0-447950 GCF_000222125.1 Pseudomonas sp. S9
CTTCACCGCCTGGTTTTGCCATTCAGTCCTCGGTCAGGCCAGTTTATGGCTGATCGCTCCCATGGGGGCCTCAGCAGTCTTGTTGTTTGCCGTGCCTTCAAGTCCTCTGGCGCAGCCTTGGTCGATTCTCGGAGGCTGTATTGTCTCGGCCCTGGTCGGTGTCAGTTGTGCGCGCTGGCTGGGGCATGCCGGCTGGGTTGCAGGTTTGGCGGGAGGCCTGGCAATAGGCATGATGTTCGCCCTGCGTTGCCTGCATCCGCCTGGTGGTGCCGTGGCCTTGTCGGCCGTCTTGGCGGGTGAGCCAGTCGCTCGGCTGGGTTATCACTTTGTGGTTTTCCCGGTGGCGATAAATGCCGCGATGATGTTGTTGATCGCGCTATTGTTCAACAACCTGCTGAAGCGGCGTTATCCACACCGTCCGGCTGACCATCACAACCCGCATAAAACCGCTGATGCGGTGCCACGTGACCGAGTGGGGTTCACGCCCGATGATCTTGATGCGGTGCTCAATGCTCGCGGTGAGTTGTTGGACATTGCCCGCGATGACCTTGAAGAGATCCTTCGACAAACCGAGGAGCGCGCCTACCGCCGCCGGTTTGGCGAGATACGCTGCGGCGATATCATGTCGACGGATGTTCTCAGTGTGAGTCCGCAAACGCCTATCAGCGAGGCCTGGACGCTTTTGCTTGAGCACCGCCTGAATGCGCTGCCGGTGGTCAATCAAAACCGACAATTGCAAGGGATGTTGAACTTGCATGATCTCTTGGCTACAGCCGATGCCCATGGCGAGTGTGAGCACATCATGCAGCGCAATGTACTGACCTGCAAAGGCGAATGGCCGGTGTCCTATTTGCTCGAAAGCCTTGGGTCTTCGCCTGAGCATCGGATGCCGGTTTTGGGAGAGGATAAAGTCTTGCTGGGTATCGTCACCCAGACCGACCTTGTCGCGGCGTTGTATCGAACCGCACTTGAGACCCGTGGCTAAGGTTTTGTCTGGCAGGCTGTAGCGCCGGTTGGCAGCCTTGGGCTCTGTATCCGGCAGTTTATTTTTGTAAGGGATCTGTTTTTTTATGGCGTCAGTGCTGAGTATCATCCTGCCGATTTTTGCACTCATCCTGGCGGGCTTCGCATGCCGGAAGTTAAAGCTGTTAGGGCCCGAGGCAGCCTCTGAAATCAACCGGATGGTCGTCTGGCTGTGCCTGCCAGCCATGTTGTTTGAGGCCACGGCTACTGCTGTGTGGTCGCATATCTGGCAGCCTGGATTCATTTGGGTCTATATCCTCGGCACCCTGCTGGTGTTCATTGGCACCTTGATTTGGCGCTTGCGCAAGTCCGGGGATTTGGCGGATGCCAGCATTCAGGGGCTGAGCGCTTCATACGCCAACACCGGGTATATGGGGATTCCCCTGTGCCTGCTGGTCTTTGGGGATGATGGCTTGGAGCCCGCGCTTATCGCCAGCTTGATCGTTATTTGCGTGCTGTTCGCACTGTCAGTGGTGTGCATCGAGGTGGCGCTGCAGGGTGAAAAGAACATGTTGCGGGCAGTGCGCAAGGTGGCCCTGGCACTGGCTAAGAATCCTCTGGTGATATCCCCGGTCCTGGGTGGTTTCTGGGCCGTTTCAGGGGCGCCGCTGCCCGAATCCGTGCATTCTTTTTTGACCTTGTTGAGCAATGCCACTGCGCCCTGTGCGCTGATATCCCTTGGCTTGTTCCTGGCGCACAAGCAGTCCGGGCAAAGTCAGGGCAGTGTTGCATTGGTCTTGTTGAAACTGTTTTTGCACCCGCTGCTGGTCTGGGTCCTGGCATTCTGGGTATTTCAGCTTCCACCCTTATGGGCAATGTCGGCGGTGTTGTTGGCTGCACTGCCGACCGGGACCGGGCCCTTTATGCTTGCGGAGTTCTATCGACGTGACGCCGCTGTGGTCTCAAGCAGTATCCTGTTGTCGACGATAGGCTCGCTGATCACTCTGTCGCTGTGCTTGTACTGGATTGAAACGATACGCCAGGCGTCTGGGATGTAGCTGCCGAAGGCCTGTAAAGCACCAGGCAATAGCTGCCCAGGCTGATCAGCCAGCAAAACAATGCCGTCCACAGGTTGTGCGAAAAGAAGTGCGCCCCCTGCAACATCCGCCCGACAGAAAATACCGTGCCGAGGGCGAGAGTGAAAAGCAATGCGGCTTTCGCCAGCTTGGGCCGACGGTCGCGCAGCACGAAAAACAATGCAAACCAGGCGAAGCCGGCAGTGGCATGACCACCCGGCCAGCAGCGGCCAGGTTTCTCGGTTGGTGCGCGTTCGCTGAGTAGCGGGGTGTAAATTTCATTGCCGCCGAACTCAGTCAGGCTCCATGGGCAATGCACTCCCGTAAGGGCCTTTAGCGGCGTCACAAAGCTGGTGGACAGCCCCAGTGCCAGCACCATGTAGCCCAGCGGTTTGCGCAAGTGGTGAAATGGCTTGAGTGCCAGGCTGGTGATAAATCCAATTACGGTAAGCAGGCCAGCCAGGATAACTGCCTGCTTGGCCCGGTCATGCAGGATATCCTCGAGAAAAAAGCTGTGTTTGCCAATAAATCCCTGGCCGGGCACGTAAGCGAGTCTCTCGAGTGCAAAATCGAGTTGTGTTGGGTCTGCAATCAGCAACGTGGCCATGATCAACAAGGGCACACCAAAGCCTAGATAAAGATTGAATGGCCTTGAAACGGGCAGGCTAGCAGCGCTCATGGAGTTGATCCTGTATCAATAAGGTGCGCAGTCTTACCGACCTGTTGTGAGCCCGGTGTCATAAGTCTGTGAAAGAAACGTTAAGGTGATTGGGGCTCGGGGCAGCAGTCGAGCCGATACATCGACCGCTGCAAGGGGATTGGTGTTTAATACCAGGACATCGTATTACCACAGCATTGTCCGGGGGCATGATCAAGATGCGTATTCTGGTGGTTGAAGACAATCGGGATATCCTGGCCAATGTCATGGATTACCTGGCACTGAAAGGCTACACGGTTGACTGTGCACAGGACGGGGTCAGTGGTTTGCACCTGGCCGTCACCGAGCATTACGACCTGATCGTGCTGGATATCATGCTGCCAGGCATGGATGGCTACCAGTTATGCAAGCGCCTGCGCGAGGATGCCCGCAGTGAAACGCCGGTCATCATGCTCACGGCCCGCGATGCCCTGGATGATCGTCTGCAGGGCTTGGGTGTAGGGGCTGATGATTACCTGCTAAAACCATTTGCACTTTCTGAACTGGTCGCGCGGATTGAGGCTGTATTGCGTCGCAGCCAGGGTAGCCGTCAACGCAAGATGCAGGTTGGCGACCTGGTTTATGATCTCGATACGCTGTTTATCACGCGTGCCGGCCAGCCATTGAAGCTCAATCCGCTGGGGCTGAAGCTGCTTGCTGTGTTGATGCAAAAAAGCCCGGCCGTGGTTCGTCGAGAAGTCTTGGAAGAAACCCTGTGGGGGGACAACTGCCCGGACAGCGACAGCTTGCGTAGTCATATCCATCAGTTGCGCCAAGTGCTGGACAAGCCATTCGACAGGCCCTTGGTACACACCATTCACGGTGTTGGATGCCGCCTGGCGGATTCTGCCGATGGTGTCTAAGCAGCCGCTGCTGCGGCGCATTGTCATTGCTTTTGTGCTGATGACGTTTTGTGTCAGTGGGCTCTTTTCGTTAAGCATCGTGGCGGTTGTTCACTTCATCGAGGCGAACCTGGTTTCACAAGAGCTGGATGAGGAGCTGCTGGGGGTTTTACAGCATGATCTTGCCAATGGCCTGCCGCCAAGGCTTGATTCGCGAACGCGCTTTTTTGCTTCGGACATACCGCGCTATGCAGTGCCTGAGCAGTATGCAAAAGCCCCCGAAGGCTACTCCGAGTCGGTAGACGACACAAATGCCGTATATATATTCAAGCGAAACATTAATGGCCAGAGCTACCTTCTGGTGCAGGAGCAGCATGAGTTTGAAGAGCGTGAAGTGGCGCTTTATCGTGCTGTACTGGCAGGTTTTTTCTTCAGTGTGATCCTGGCCTGGGTATTGGGCTTATGGCTGGCTCGCAGGATAGTTGCGCCGGTTGTGCGTTTGGCGGGCCAGGTACGCCACCGCGACCAGCTGCATCACCTTGCACCGAATATCGCGCCTGATTACGCCGATGATGAGGTGGGGCATCTGGCCCAGGCTTTTGACAGCACGCTTGGGCAGTTGCGTAAGTCGCTGGAGCGTGAGCAGCTTTTTACCAGTGACGTAAGCCATGAATTGCGCACCCCGTTGATGGTGATCAACTCATCGTGCGAGTTGCTTGAGGTGGCACCTAATCTTGAGCCAAGACAACGGGTAACGCTCCAGCGGATCAAGCGCGCAACTGATGAAATGGGCGAGCTGGTACAAACATTTTTGCTCTTGGCACGTTCTACCAACAATTGGTCCATTGAAGGCGGAACTTCCACATTGGGGGCCTTGGCGCAGGAGCAGGGCGCGCGTTGGGGGGAGATGATCAAGGCAAAGGGCTTGCAGTTTGAGGTGGTTGATCAAGGTGCCGACGATACGAGCTACAACCTGACATTGCTGCGTACCGTCATGTCCAACTTGTTGCGCAATGCCTTGCACTACACGGAAGAGGGAGCTGTGCGCTTGGTGTTAACGGCTGATGGCTTTTGTGTCGAGGACAGTGGCGTGGGTATTCCGCCCGAGCAACATGAGAAAATGTTCCAGCCTTTTGTACGGGGCCAGCAGGCCCGTGGCGAAGGTTTGGGGCTCGGTTTGTCCTTGGTCAAGCGTATTTGCGCCCATGAAGGTTGGACTGTGAACGTAAAAAGCCTGGCGACTGGTGGCAGTGAGTTCCGGGTCATTTTAAAAGCGGTTTAAAATCGCTCAGGTAATATCCTGCATCACTTAAAGGCCCCGTATAACGGGGCTTGAGCCGGTTTCACGGTTTTTTCACATTGTCTTGACGCCACGCTGATGACTGGCTGGTTAGCTTGAGTTCAGGTTATCTACTGAGATCAGGCAATGTCTAAAAACCCTCCAATTGAGCTCGAGTTCTCCGGCAAGTACGATCGCGAGCACGCCAACATGTACCTGAACAAGCACAAGACAGGTTTGTCTCGGCGCCTGTCTCATTGGCGTGAAGTACAAATTGCCCGGGCCGCATTGAAAATGGCGGGTGACCCGAATCTGGTGCTTGATTTGCCATCGGGTGCAGGGCGCTTTTGGCCGATGCTTTGTGAGCAACCCAACCGCATGATCCTGGCTGCCGATAATTCGCAAGACATGCTCGATGCTGGTATGAGCGGGCAGGCACCTGAGGTTACCGCGCGGGTAAAGCCGTTTCAAACCTCGGCTTTTGCTATCGACCTGGGTGAAAATGCTGTGGACTGCATCTTCTCGATGCGGCTGATGCACCACATCGGCAAGGCTGATCATCGCCAGGCCATGCTCAAGGAATTCAGGCGCGTAACCCGCGATACCCTGGTGATTTCTTTGTGGGTGGACGGTAATTACAAGGCCTGGAAACGCAAGCGCAGCGAAGCTCGCCGCCCAGCCGCGCAACGCGACCCCTTGTTGCAAAACCGCTTTGTGATTCCATGCGAGACAATTGAGTCAGAATTCAAGCAGGCCGGTTTTAAAATCGTTGGCCACAAGGATTTCATTCCAGGCTATGCCCTGTGGCGCATATACGTCCTGCGCAAGCTCTGAATATCAACGCGGGTGAGGGCCGTCATTGATTTGGCCGGCTTGCCTGGTTCACGCGGCTCAGTTTTATAGGTTTGGTTTATGAAGGTTGAATCAGCGACAGCTGACACCCCTGATGCGAGCGGTTTGAAGGGACGCACCGGGATACGTCGTATTCTTCAGGCAGCCGGGTACTCCCAGGCTGGCCTGCTTGCAGCATTCAAGGGCGAAGCTGCATTTCGCCAATTGGTCTTGCTTAACCTGCTGTTGATCCCGATTGCATTGATGCTTGATGTGAGCAAGGTCGAGCGTGCGCTGATGATCGCCGTATGTCTGCTGGCGCTAATCGTCGAGTTGCTTAACTCGGCAATCGAAGCCACTGTCGACCGTATTTCCTTGTCACTGCACCCGCTTTCCAAGCAGGCCAAGGATATGGGCAGTGCCGCGCAGTTTGTGGTGTTGAGCATGATTACTATCGTCTGGGCGGTGATTTTGCTCTAGCAGTTGCGGGGCTTGGCGCGACTGCGGCCTAATAGGCTATTTCTTCTGTAGTTCGTCACCGAGAGTCTGAATGCCTGTTCAAGCCCGCTCCCCGTCAAATATGCGTCCGAGCACCGTCCACTTGCCGCAAGGCCAGTGGTCAACGGTGCTGGATTGCTTGTGCGCGCATTTTTCGGGCATCGCCCGGGATGTCTGGATCGATCGTTTTCAGCGTGGACGCGTATTGGGCGCCGACGGTGCGGCGCTGGGTTTGCAGCATCCCTACAAGGCCGGCTTGCGAGTGCATTACTTTCGAGAAGTACCGGTTGAGCTGCCGATTCCCTTCGAAGAAGTCGTGCTGCACATTGATGAGCATTTGATGGTGGTCGATAAACCGCATTTCCTGCCGGTCATGCCTTCTGGTGGTTATGTCGAACAGACCCTGCAGGCACGGTTGACCAAGGCTTTTGCCAACCCCGATATCGTGCCGCTGCACCGTATCGACCGGCATACGGCAGGGCTGGTGCTGTTTTCGACCAACGTGCAAACCCGTGGTTTGTATCAAGCCCTGTTTCGTGAGCGAAAAATGTTCAAGCGCTATGAAGCGCTCGCCAAGGCATTGCCTGATTTGACTTTCCCCTTGCTGCGCAGAACTCGCTTTGCTCCTGGCGAGCCGTTCTTTCGCATGCAGGAAATCGAGGGCGTGCCCAACACCGAGACGCGTATCGAAGTTGCCCAGAAGCTGGGAGAGCATTGGCTGTATGCCTTGTATCCCCTGACCGGTAAAAAGCATCAGTTGCGGGTGCACCTCGCTTCCTTGGGTGCGCCAATCTGCAATGACCCTTTCTATCCCGATGTGATTGATACCCCAGATGTACCTGATGACTACAGCAAGCCGCTGAAACTATTGGCGCAAGGCCTGGGCTTCACTGACCCAGTGAGTGGCGAGGAGCGCTGTTTTCAAAGTCAGCTGAGCTTGCTCTAGGTAATAGGCGCGGCAGCGCCAGGCCTGCTACTTACTCAGCCTGTTTGGGCGCGGCCTGCCAGAGCACTTCGCTGACATTTTGATGCCGTGCGATGAGTCTTGCCGCGACAAACAGCAGGTCGGACATGCGGTTGATATAAGCCAGGCCGACCTTGCGCACGGGCTCCTCAGCGTTCAACTGCTGGCAACGCCGTTCGGCACTGCGGGCCAGGCTCCGACAGATATGGGCTTGGGCGACGAGTTTCGAGCCGCCGGGAAGGATAAAGTTCTCCAGCGGTCCCAGCACCTCATTCCAACGATCAATTGCCTGCTCCAAGCGCTCGATCTCGGCGACCTGAAGGGCTTGGTAGTCGGGCATTGCCAACTCACCACCCAGGTCAAACAAGCGATGCTGGCAGGGTTCGAGAACCGCAATCACATCGCCGAACCCAGGATGCCGGTCTGCCAGCGCCTGTAACTCTGCAATCAACAGGCCGATGTGGCTATTTAGCGTGTCTACTTCGCCCATGGCTTCAACACGGGGGTGGTCTTTAGCCACTCGGCGCCCATCGGCCAGGCCGGTTTCGCCAGTGTCGCCAGTGCGTGTGTAAATTTTCGAGAGTCGAAATCCCATATCTATAAACCTGTAGTCTGAGCTGGCGCTATCAGGGGCAGGCGCAGGATAAAGCAGGTGCCTTTATGCTTGTTGGCTTGCACCTCCATCTGGCCTTTGTGGTTGTTGGTGATAATGAAGTAGGACACCGATAGACCAAGGCCGGTGCCCTGGCCGACTTCCTTGGTGGTGAAGAAGGGTTCGAATATGCGTTTGCGCACGGATTCAGGCATGCCAACGCCATTGTCTTCAACCTCGATGATTGCCCATGGCGGGCTCAGTCGGGTACGTAAGCTGATCTGTCCAGGCGTACGTTGATCATCGCGCTGGTGGATGGCTTGCGCTGCATTCTTCAGCAGATTGAGCAGAACCTGCTCCAGCTCATTCGCGGTTGCCGGAACCGGGCCGAGCATTGGGTCGAACTCGCGCTCGATAATCAGGCTCTTGAAGTCGAAACGCTCGGTCAGGTCGAAGTCATTGCTGGCGATTTCCAGCGCCTGGTCGATGAGCCCGGGCAGGTTGCACGGGATCAACTGGCGGTTGCTCAGGCGGCTGAAGTTGAGCATGTGGCTGACGATCTTGGCGGCCCGGGTGCCTGCTTGCTGGATTCCTCCGAGCAGTTGGGGAATATCCCTGGCTTGCAAGTAGCGGTCGATGGCTTCCAGTGAAATATCTTCTTGAGTGGCTATCTCGCGGTTTCGCTCAAGCTCGGGAGACAAGCGCCGACGAATGTTTTGTACGTTATGCAAGATGGCACCGAGCGGGTTGTTGATTTCATGGGCCATGCCTGCCGCCAAACCGCCGACGGAAAGCATTTTTTCGGATTGCACCATGACTTCCTCAAGATTGAGGCGCTGGGTGATGTCGTCAATTCGGATTACCACGCCGCGTCCGCTAACGCCGGTCAGAGGATAGAAGGTGAGGGCAAAGTGGTGCGGCTGGCCATCCCGACTCCAGGTAATGCGCTCGATCTTTTCTACCTGATGCCTGTCGATCGTGCGCTTGAGTTGGTTGAGATAGAGCTTCAGGTGCGGGAAGGCCAGAAATACGGGCTGATTCAGCGCCTCATCAAGGGTGGTGCCCGATAGTGCGCTCGCTTCCTGGTTCCATTGGGTGACGTAGAGCTCGTCATCCAGGGCAATGAGCGCGGAGGGCATCGAGTCGATGATGCTGTTGAGGTAGTTCTGGAAGCCGGTAAGCTTCTTTTCTATCTTGCTGCGAAACTGGACTTCCAGCTCAAGCTTGCGGTTCGAGTGGCGGGTTTCTTCAGCCAGCTGCTGGGCCTGGCCAAACGCTGTTTGTGATTCGTCGCGGGCGCGTTTTAGCTGTTGTTCACGGGCCTCGATGCGCATCAGCATGGTGTTGAACGCATCCGCCAGGCTGCCAATTTCGTCTTTATTGCCACGTTTGGCGCGCAGTGAGTAGTTTTCTTCGCGGGTTACCTGGCGGGACAGTTCCTCAAGCTTGCGAATCGGCTTGGTGACCAGGCGCCGGATCTGGCGTGCGACCAGGAACCAGAGCATGGCGCTGATGATCAGGATGACCAGGCTGGCGGTCCAGGTGCCGGTATAGAAGGCTCCCGGAAGCTCGCTGGACGCCACCAGCAGCAGGTGCCCTGGCTGGCCGTTGGGCTGGGGCAGTTCAATCAGCTGGTTGCTGCGAAATTCGGTCACGCGCCAGGAATCAAGCTCGTCCAGGCGCTCGGGCATATCGAGTTTTTCTCCGCGCTGTAACTGCGCGAGGCTGCGCCCGTCACTGCCGTAGATCACCGCGCCGCGTAGCGGAGGGTAGTCATCCAGTCGCTTGAGCAAGGCTTGCGCTTGATCGGCGGAACTCAGGGCCTGCTGACTCAGCGCCGGGCTGGCGATAATCCGGCCAAGGGTGTGCATGGCCTGTGGCGCCATGCTTTGCTGGGAAATCCAGTAAGCGGCGCTGATAAAGGCCAGGTTGGCAACCAGCAACACGGCGATGACGAGCACCAACAGCGCTGCGAGCATTTTCCGGCCAACTGGCAGGTCTTCTAGATGTTGGCGCAGGGACATGGCGGCACAGATCGCAATGGCTAAAGTGCTATGAGGGTAGCGTGGTGCTAGTGGCGGGGCAATCCGTGTGCAGCAAGGTAGTTGCCAAGCCTGCTGTTCAGGGCACTTAACTTCGGCAACTGTAGTTGCTTGCGCTCGGCACCCGCACAAGCGTAGCCAATCAGGTAGGCGACCTCGGTGCGGCGCTTCTGCGCAACGTCCTGGTGCATCGACGAATAGTTTGCCGCCGTAGCGGTGATAACGCGCAGCACCTCTTCATGCAATCCGGCTGCTGTCGATGGAGTCGTGTAGGCCTGGAGTAACAGGCTGAGTTCGTTGCACAGGCTGGCCACTTCAGCCTGATGCTCCAGCAGCCCGCCGTTACGGCAGTCATACAACACCGTGAGCGGGTTAATTGCGCAGTTGAGTGCCAGTTTGCGCCACAGGCGACTGGCGATATCCTCTGTCCAGTCATGATTGATCTGGGCGCGCTGTAGATCTTCAAGCCAGCTTGGGCTGCTGGATTGCTGCGGATCGCCAAGCCAGGTATGGCCCTGACCGGCAAACACCGTGGAAAAATCTGCCTGACGAAATGCGCCTTCAGTGCTCGAAGCCAAGATGCAGCGAGCCTTTGGGATGAGCCTTGCTACTTGGTCCTGGCTGCCCAGGCCGTTTTGCAGCAGGATAACCTCGGCATCGGCGGTGAGCAGGGGTGCTAGCTGGCTGATGGCCGCTGATGCATCGTAGGCCTTGCAGGCCAGCAGCAATAATGACACCGGGCCACAGTTGTCGATGCTGGTTGCGGGTACCGGGTAGCAATGAACCTGTCCGTTTTCGGTCAGGGTCAACCCACCGGCTTGCTGGTATTGCGCAAGGCGTTGTGGGCTGCGCAGAATCAACTCTACATCGCAACCGCTGCGATACAGCCGCGCGGCCCACAGGCTGCCCAGCGAGCCGGCGCCGAGCACATGCCAGCGCCTGTTCACACTGCCTCGGGCAAGCGCATCGCTGCAACGCGGCCACTGGCATAGGCTTCGGGCAGAAGACGCTTGGCGCTGTTGATCAGGTCTGCAGGGCTGACCGGCAAATTGCGATTATCCAGGCCGATCAGGCAAACCCCAGCCTTGAGGCTGATAAAGCCTTCGCTGGTTTTGAAGGCCTTGAGGTTGAGACCCTCATGCAGGCGCTTGAAGCTACTCGGCGAGCACTCTTGCAGGTTGGACAGCAGGGTAATCAGGCCAAAGTGATTGTCATCCAGGCGGGTCAGCACATCCAGTGGGCGCACCAGTTGTTGCAGGCGCCTGCCTACACTGTGCAACAGCTCGTTATAGAGAGTTTCCCCGTGCTGGCTGCGCAGCTCGTTGGCTTCTTGCAGGCCAATGAGCAGGTAACCCAAGGCTCCACCGCGTGATTCAACGTTGCGCAGGCCTGTTTCAAGCTTGCGCTCCAGGTAGCGCGAGTTGCCTAGCCCGGTAAGGGAGTCGACCAGGTTGCGCTGCTCAAGGCTGGCGATATTGTCGGTCAGCAGGCGATTCTCGATCAGCAGACGCTGCAGCGTGTTGCAGAGTCGGTCGGCGGCGAACACACGCGGCACCAGTTGCTCATTCATGGCTGATTTGTTGATGAAGTCGTCCACGCCGCTGTCAAAGGCTTCGCTCAGGATGTTGTCGCCTTCCTTGCCCGTGAGCAAGATCACATAGGTGTAGTGGTCCGAGGTTTCATCCAGTTGGCGAATCTGGGAGGTGAGCATCAGGCCATCTGTTTCAGGCATCAGCCAGTCGGCCAGGACCACACTCGCGGGGCGTGCCTCGAGCTGTCTGAGCGCCTCGCTGGCGCTGTTGGCGTAGCGGATATCGATGTATCCGGCCTGGCTCAACGTGCGACCGATGATTGCACTGGAGAACTTGGCATCGTCCACCACCATGATACTGAGGTGTGGGTTGGGCATTTGAAACTCACAAAAGGTGGCGTGAACGGGGACACCGCTGGGCACTCGATGCCGCTGGCGATATATAATGGCTAAGTTTTTTAATCGTCAAGCAATCTGCGGCCCATTCGTGATGTGGGTCGCGCCAAATACAGGAGGAAACCCATGCCTTCGTTCGACGTGGTGTCCGAGCTGGATAAACACGAAGTGACCAATGCCATCGACAATGCCATGAAAGAGCTTGAGCGTCGTTATGACCTTCGTGGTAAAGGCAGCTTCGAGGCCAAGGATTTAACGGTGACCATGACTGCTGATGCAGACTTCCAGCTTGAGCAAATGGCTGAGATTCTCAAGCTCAGCCTGGTCAAGCGCAAGATTGACGTGCAATGCCTTGAGTTCAAGGATGCCTACGCGTCCGGCAAGTCCATGAAGCAGGAAGTCATCCTGCGTGAAGGTATTGATAAGGAGTTGGCGAAAAAAATTGTCGCTCACATCAAGGATGCCAAGCTTAAGGTGCAGGCTGCCATTCAAGGCGAACAAGTGCGCGTAACCGGCAAGAAACGTGATGACTTGCAGGAAGCAATCGCCGTGCTGCGTGCCAAGGAGTTTGGCATGCCGTTGCAATTCAACAATTTTCGCGATTAAGTCCAAGAGGATTGAACCTTGCTGGCGCTTTGCCGTCGCAAAAAGGTGTAGTTGTAATTCAATCGCCATGGCATGCCGTGGCGATTTCGTTTTGCGTATCTGGTTGGGTGCGTAGTCGTTTAAAAGGGAGTGCTCCATGGATATAACTGTCGATCAAATTCTCACGATGTCCGAGGCATGGTTGCCGATTATCGTGAGTTACAGCTTGAAGTTCGGTTTGGCTTTATTGACCCTGTGCATCGGCTGGTGGTTGATCAATTCATTGACTCGCCGCGTTTCGAACATGCTCAGCGCGCGCAAGTTTGACCCTGCGCTCAATGGCTTTATTGGCAGCCTGGCCAATATCATCCTGAAAATACTGCTGGTCATCAGCGTTGCGTCAATGATTGGTGTTGAAACCACTTCATTCATCGCTGTGATTGGTGCCGCTGGCCTGGCGATTGGCCTGGCCCTGCAAGGTAGCCTGGCCAACTTTGCCGGTGGTGTTCTCATCATGATGTTCCGCCCGTTTCGCGTCGGTGACTGGATCGAAGGTCAGGGCGTAGGCGGTACGGTTGATACCATTCAGATCTTCCACACCACACTGAAAACGGCCGACAACAAGGTCATCATCGTACCGAACGGCAGCCTGTCGAACGGCAATATCACCAATTACTCGCGTGAGCCCAAGCGGCGTGCAGATATCGCAGTGGGTATCGATTATTCCAGCGATATCAAGAAAGCCCGTGAAGTGCTGCTCAAAATCGCCCAGGACCCTCGGGTACATACTTCGCCAGAGCCTGTGGTGTATGTGACGGGGTTGGGTGAAAGCTCGGTTAACGTGGTGCTGCGCGTTTGGGTTGCGACGGGAGATTACTGGCCAGTGACGTTCGATTTCACTGAAAGAACCAAGGTGGAGTTGACTGAAGCCGGGATTGGCATTCCGTTCCCACAGCGTGTCATGCATATGGTCCAGGCGCCCACAGCCTAAGGCTGCAAGTGTTACGGATACAGCCCCCGCCAGGCCGCCTGGCGGGGTCGTTAAGCTTTGATCAGTCGGGCAGCTCGCTCAACGTGCGACCAAATTCCTGTTCGTAAGCGTCTTTAAGGATTTTCCAGTCGGCTGCACTCCAGTTGGAGTGGCGGCGCAACTGTTTCATGTCGTGCAATGCGGCTTTTTTTCTGGTCAGGCGTTGGCGGCATTTTTCCAGATCCAATAGCGCTGCATGGGCCTTGGCCGAAGCGCCTTCTCCTTCGACATAAACAAACACGTGCTTGGCGTAGATGCAGCCATGCTGCCAGCGCGCGCGGTTCAGACGGGCGATGTTTACGCCTACGGTCTGCAGCAACTGGCTATGCAGTTCTTCGCCATATTTCTCGCGTCCGCCGCCAGCGTACCAGTCTTCAATGGTCTGATAGCCTTCCAGTGCAGCCGTAACCAACAGGCCGCGCTCACCGCTGGTGGCGCAGTAGACTATCTTTGGTACATTGACCCCAGCCTGGCTTGCGCCAGTAAGCGCGTCACGTTCGCGCAGAACCGTCAGCCGGCCAAATGGGTGCAGCCAACTGCGGTGTATATGCCCGGTCTGGCGCTTGGCATAGAGCAGGTTGCCATTGTCGTCATGAATACGCTGGACACCGCTTTCGCCGCCGCGCCTGACATTGGGTTCTTCAACCCATTCACCTTGTTTTGCCCACCAGGCTTCAAACATATTGTCTTCGGCGCTGGAGGCTGAATGTTGCACTGAATGCATATGTGCTCCGTAGCGAAAACCAGTCACTTTTGCCATGCAGCAAAATCAGCATTGCTGCGGCTTCGTCAAGTAAGGTGCTGGTTTCATTATTATTAGGGCTTGGTAGCCCTGGTAAAAATTTCAAGCAAGCCCCCAACGATACCACCACTTTTAGGTGATATCGCCGTAGTTAACCCTTAATTTGTTACTAAAGTGCGTTTGCTGTTGTCGGCAGCCGCGGCTTTGGGGTGGGCGTCAGGCTTGCTTGGTCGAACCAGGCGCCTGGGGCGTTTGGGCAGGTGCGTGCGAGTCGCCATGGGGTTGTGAGCCATCACGGCGCCATTGGATGAGGATCAGAAATAGCGTTGGCACACCCATTAACGAGGTAATCAGGAAGAAGTGCGGGTAGCCAAATTTTTCGACCATAACCCCGGAGTAGCCACCGATCAGTCGCGGCAAGAGCAGCATGATGGAGCTGAGCAAGGCATATTGGGTCGCCGAGAACTTGAGGTTGGTCAGGCTGGATAAATAGGCAACGAATGCCGCCGTGGCGAGCCCGGCACTGAAGTTATCGGCTGATATGGTAATGATCAGCATGTTAAGGTTCGCGCCCATGCCTGCAAGCATGAGAAACAGCAGGTTGGTGGCTGCCGAGGCGGCTCCGCCGATAAACAGGATAGGTAGAATCCCGAAGCGTACGATCAGCAACCCGCCAAAGCCGGCGCCCAGCAGGGTCATGACCAAGCCGAACAATTTGCTGACACCGGCGATCTGGTCCTTGGTGAAGCCCTGGTCGATATAGAACACGTTAGCCATCACGCCCATCACGGTATCGGACATGCGATAGGTGGCAATCAGGCCAAGCAAGACAAAGGCCTGCCAGCGGTAGCGCATGGCAAAGTCGTTGATTGGGGTCAGTACCGGCGCCAGGCTGCGACGGCCCATGGTCGACAGGCACAGGGTGGTGAGGATGGTGTAGAGCAGGGCCCGTAGAAATGCCCGGTCGGTGAGCAGCAAGTCAAGCATGCTCATCTGGCCCGATATAACGCTGGCGAAGTCGGTGTTATAGAGTTGGGTGAACATTGCCGGTACTGAAACCAGCAGCACAATCAGCACCAGTACCGAGGCAATCTGATGGCTAAAACCATAACGTGCGGCAGCCATCTGTGTGCGGATCGGCACATCAGGTTCGCGCATCCACAGGCTGGTAATAAGCGCAGGCACCATCAGCAGGGCAAACACGAGGTAAGTGCTCGACCAGGCGCTGAACTGGTAAAGCTGTGTGGTTGAGCCGAAGCCTTCTGCAAAATACAGGGCGCCAGCAGTTGCCAGCAGTGATGCCACGCGGTAGCCAGCCATGTAACTGGCGGCCAGGGCAGCCTGGCGGCTGTCGTCGACGATCTCCAGGCGGTAGGCGTCGACTGCAATATCCTGGGTGGCTGAGGCGAACGCGACCAGTACCGCCAGCGCAATCAACCAGGTCAGGCGGGTTTGCGGGTCGCACATGGCCATGCCGGCCATGCCGACCACGATCAACAACTGTGAGAGCACCAGCCACGAGCGGCGACGCCCAAGTCTTCCAAGCAGCGGAAGGCTCCACTGGTCGAGCAAAGGGGACCAGACCCATTTGAAGGCGTACGCCAAGCCTATCAGGCTGGCAAAACCGATGGTTTCACGAGCGACACCCGCTTCACGCAGCCATACCGAGAGCGTGGAAAATACCAGCATATAGGGCATGCCGGCAGCGAAGCCAAGCAGCAGCAGTACCAGGGTCGAGGGGCTAGAGTAGGCGGCGAGTGCTTCGCGCCAGCTTTTTTGAGGCATTGGGCAGGTTTCAGCCTAGAGAAATACATAACAAAGGGCGCACTCTAACCGCTGTGCTCCATTGGACGCCAGCCGTGCCGTCGGATATCCACCTTTTCTCCTCGAATTGTTATGCCTTCTGCACGCAATCTGGCACGTTGCTCCGCTCCACTATGGCTGCCTGCACTCAAGCTCAGTCTGCCCCCGGCTGCCACCACGCGATGCCAGGGCAAGGTGCTGCCGTCGGGCAGTTTGCTCAGGGTGCTGCCAACCCAACGCGCGGCTCGACCCAGGCCGGCGAGCTCGGCCAACTGGCCATAGCTGACCACGCAGCCCTCGGGAATTTGCGCCAAGACGGTATACAGCGCCGTTCGCCGCTCTTGTTGGCTTGCCTTGGATGATGGCAAGGCGGCATCCTTGGCTGATTTAACCTGTCCAATGTCTGGGTGATCAATCATGTGGCTGCGTACCTGTTTGCTCTTAATCTCATTGGGGGTTGCTACGCCGCTTATGGCCGATACGGTCTGGCTGAATAATGGTGACCGCATCAGCGGCAAAATTATTCTGCTCGAGGGCGGGAAATTGTCGTTGAAGACCAAGTATGCAGGCCAAGTATTGATCAACTGGTCTGATATCGAAACACTAAGCGCCGAGCAGCCACTGTTAATCCGACGCCATGGCCTGGACAGCAAGCACAGCGAACGCCTTGCCGCAGCTGGCAAGGGGATGGTGCGCATCACTGATGGCACCACTGAAACCGTGCCGCTGGCCAGTGTCACGCGCTTGGTTCCGCCCCGTGAGTTCCTCGAAGACTTTACCTGGGAAGGTAATCTGGACGCCAAGCTCGACCTGCAGCGCAAGGACGATAATTCCGATGAGTTCAAACTCAAGGGCGATACCCGGATCGAGCAAGGTCGCTGGCGGCAGGTCATGAATGGCGAGTTTCAGCGCGAGACGAAAAATGGCCGGGTAACCGATGACAACTGGGACCTTGAATACGACATCGACCGTTTTCTGACCGAGCATTGGTTTTGGCGTATTGGCGGTGAACAGCAGGTCGACCACATTGAGTTTGTCGAAAAGCAGCAAATCATTGGCACCGGTCCAGGCTACCGGTTCTGGGATGATTCCCTGGGGCGCTTTGATTTGATTGGGCAGGTCAATCGCATCAAGTTCGATTATCCGGGTGGCGACTTGAGCTTTCGCACCTACTCAGTGGTTTGGGATTACAAACGCCTGTTGTGGGGGACCCGGCTGGAGTTCTACACCAACGCAGAAATCCATTTTCCTGAAATCAGTGAAATTGACTATGTATCGGAAGGCGAGGTGGGTCTGCGCTATCGCCTCAATGACTGGGCACGGTTGTCGATTTTGTATGAGCTTGACCGAATTGAAGCGCAGGCGGGTGATAACAGTGACGAGAGTTTTCTCATAGGCGTGGGCGTGGGTTGGTAGGCAATACCCGAGTCATTTGATCGGAAAATCCTGAACTTGGCTGTAAAAGCCCGGTCAGTGCTTGTTCAGGTGTCGTGGATGTAGATAATGCGCGACTTTTCTAAAATCCGAGCAGTCATAGTCCAACTATGTTTTCACAAAGCGTTTTTCGTACCTTATTGAGCCTCAGCTTGTCGTTGGTCGCATCCCCACTTTTGGCCGATACCGTCTGGCTAAAAAACGGCGATCGCCTAACCGGGAAAATCAAATTCTTCGACGGCAACAAACTACTCCTGCAAACCGATTATGGCGGAGCTATTCCGTTGGCCTGGAGCAAGGTCAAGACGCTGGAAAGCGATCGTGAGCTGCTGGTCAAGGAAGACGACACCACTGGCGAACGCGCAAAGTCATTGCGTGCTGGCGAGGAGGGGCAAGTAGTGCTGGTCAATGGTGAGGCACCTCGCACCGTTGAGTTGGCGAGCATCAGCCAGATAATGAAACCCAAGCCGGTTGTCGAAGACTTGACGTGGCGGGGCAATATCGATGCAGCCTTCGATTTCAAGCGCTCAGAGAGCGACCCCGACGATTACGACCTGGACCTGAAAACCCAGGCCCGCCACGGTCGCTGGCGCCACAATGCGACTGCCGGCTATAACCGGGAACTGTCGGATCATGTAGTGACAACCGACAACTGGGATGCCGAGTATGCACTCGACCGCTTCCTTGATGAGCACTGGTTCTGGCAGGGGCGACTTGAGTACAAGCGTGACAAGGTCGAAGACCTGGAGCGTCAGCGCACCGTCGGTACCGGTCCCGGTTACCAGTTCTGGGATGACGAGTTGGGCGCGTTCTCGGTTGCCGGCTTGGTCAACCGTACCGATTACGAGTATGCCAACGGCGACGAGTCTAATTTCTACGCCATCAGCGGCAAGTGGGACTACAACCGTTACTTACTGGGTAAAGCGGTCGAGTTCTTTACTACGGGCGAGGTCGGCAAACCGCTTGATAACGTAGCGGAATACACCTTCGATGCCGAAGTGGGGCTGCGCTACAAGGTGACTGACTGGGCCTCGCTCAATATGAAGGCCGAGAAGGACCTGGTCAGTGGTGGCGACTCCGAGAGCGAACTGGATGAAACCCGTTACAGCCTGGGGTTTGGCGTCGGCTGGTAATTATCCTCGATGCAAGTAAAAAGCCCCGCATGCGGGGCTTTTCCATAACGCAAGTGGGCTTGCTTGCGATCAGAGGCGCAGGCCGCCATCAAGCTCGAGAATTCGACCTGTGTAGTAATCGTTTTCGAGAATGTAGGCCACTGAGTGGGCGATTTCATCCGGCTTGCCCAGGCGGCGTAGCGGAATGCCCGAGGTCATCTTCTCCAGTGCTTCAGGCTTCATGCTGGCAACCATCTCGGTTTCAATAAAGCCAGGCGCAACGCCCGCCACACGAATGCCGTAGCGCGCCAGTTCTTTGGCCCAGACCACGGTGTCAGCAGCCACACCAGCCTTGGCGGCCGAGTAGTTGGCCTGGCCCATGTTGCCTGCGCGTGAAATTGACGAGATGTTGATGATCGCGCCTTGATTCTTGAGCTCGATCATCTTGGCTGCAACTTCACGGGTGCAGAGGAACACGCCCGTGAGGTTGACGTCGATAACGGCTTGCCACTGCGCCAGGCTCATTTTTCTCATCTCGCCGTCTTTGACTTTGACGGTCAGGCCGTCGCGCAGGATTCCGGCGTTGTTAACCAAACCATTGATGGCGCCAAAGTCTTCAGCCACCTGGCTGACCATGTGCGTGACCTGTTCTTCATTGGCGACGTTGCACAGGTACGAGCGAGCCTCTGCGCCTAGTGCCTTGCATGCCGCGACGGCCTCATCGAGGCGTTCTTGGTTGAGGTCGACCAATGCCAGTTTGGCGCCCTTGCTTGCCAGGTATTCACCCATGGCGCGTCCCAGGCCCTGGCAGCCGCCGGTGATGATGATGACTTTGTCTTGCAGTTGCATGGATTACCCTCTTGAAAAGTGTTCTGTAGACCCCTGCTGGCGTCGCTTGTTAACTTTAGGCACAGGCGACTGGAGTGCTCGACCTATGAAATCTACTGAATAACCTGGGCGGCAGCGCGTAAACTGTCCGATTCAGCGGATCTCTAGCACTGGTTGAAACGGGCTGGCTCGCGCCTAAGGGCGAGTGGCTGCTTGGTCAGTGCTGTTTTTGACGAATTATCAGCAGGGAGTCATTTAATGAGCGTGAGCGCGGCTAAGCATGCCCGAGAATTGCTGCTCAAGGAATACCGGGGCGTAATCTCGACGCATTCCAAGAGCATGCCTGGTTTTCCTTTCGGCTCCGTGGTGCCTTATTGCCTGGATGCGCAGGGTTATCCCCTGATCCTGATCAGCCGGATTGCCCAGCACACCCACAATCTGCAGCGTGACCCAAAATGTTCGCTACTGGTTGGCGAGCGCGAGGCTGACGATGTTCAGGCCGCCGGACGACTGACGCTCTTGGCCGAGGCCTGCAAGTTGGAAGATCCACGGTCAATTGAGGTCGCTGCTGCGCGCTATTATCGCTATTTCCCCGATTCTGCGGATTACCATCGTGCCCATGACTTTGACTTTTGGCGCCTTGAGCCGGTGAGGAGCCGCCACATTGGCGGTTTTGGTGCGATCCACTGGATTGACCAAGTGACCCTAGACAACGCCTTTGCCGGGGAAGCAGAGCAGGGCATGCTCGAGCATATGAATGCCGATCACAGCAAAGCCATTGCGCACTATGTCGAACTCGCGGGTTTGCCGACCAGCACCCCGGCCCAGTTGGTGGGGATTGATAGCGAGGGTTTTCACCTGCGTATCGGCAAAAGTATCTATTGGTTGGCCTTTCCAACAATTTGTAACACTGCTGGAGCGGTGCGCCAGGCCTTGGTGGCACTGGCTCATGCCGATGAATGGCCGGGAAATAATCCTGCTTAAGCTTGAATTAAGTGCGCCAACCCATACTTCATCCCTACAGGAAGCTGTTCTTCCGTTAAGGAAACTCCGATGCGTGCTTTTTTGTTTCTATTTCTTTTATTCCCGCTCATAGAGCTGGCCGTATTGATCAAGGTGGGTGGCGCCATTGGTGCGATACCGACCATTTTGCTGGTAGTCGGCTCTGCCGTGCTGGGTAGCATTCTTCTTCGTGTAGCCGGGATTGCCACGGCATTTCGCGCCCGCGAACGACTGGCCCGTGGTGAGCTGCCGGAGCAGGAAGTCCTTGAAGGCTTGATGATTGCCGTCGGTGGTGGCTTGCTGCTGCTGCCAGGTTTTATCAGCGATATTTTTGGCCTGCTTTGCTTGGTTCCGTTCACGCGCCGTATCTTCGTTGGAAAAATCCGCGCTCGGGCAGCTGAACAAGCCGCGCGCCAGCGTGCATTTGCTGATGACCTGGCTGCGGCACAACGTCCAGGTGGCTCGCGTCCCAACGTGCTTGAAGGCGAATATGAGCGTCGCGACTAATCCAGTGCCAGCGTCGTCTGTATGAAAACCGGCCCGCGCTCAGCGCGGGCTTTTACTTGCTGGAATCAGTTGTCGATCCAGGCTATTCAAGGCAACAGCAGGCGCCCGCCGAGGCCTGTAAGTGCCGGGTTTATTGTAAAAAAAATTACTTGGCGCCCTTGAAATCCTCTTTTACGCCCACATGTACCAGACACCGCAAGGTTTTCTGTCATTACAGACAGAACAGACTTCAGCGTTGCGCATCGCGCAGCGCTACCGGCAACGCCGGACTTTGCTAACCGTCGGTGACGACACCGGCTGATAAAACAATCTATTGGGAGAGATCGACAATGAAGCTTCGTCCTCTGCATGACCGCGTAGTGATTCGCCGCAGCGAAGAAGAAACCAAAACCGCTGGCGGTATCGTGCTGCCAGGTTCCGCTGCAGAAAAGCCTAATCAAGGCGAGATCGTTGCCGTAGGCACTGGTCGCGTACTGGACAACGGCGAAGTTCGTGCACTGGCCGTCAAGGTTGGTGACAAGGTTGTGTTCGGCCCTTACTCCGGTAGCAACACCGTCAAAGTTGATGGCGAAGACCTGTTGGTAATGGGTGAAAGCGAAATCCTGGCTGTTGTTGAAGCCTGATTTCCACGAATCTCCGTTTAACCGTCAAGAATTGAGGAAGCATTTCCATGGCTGCTAAAGAAGTTAAGTTCGGCGACTCCGCTCGTAAAAAAATGCTCGCCGGTGTAAACGTCCTGGCTGACGCTGTTAAAGCAACACTGGGCCCTAAAGGCCGTAACGTGGTTCTGGAAAAGAGCTTTGGCGCTCCAACCATCACCAAGGACGGTGTGTCCGTTGCCAAAGAAATCGAGCTTAAAGATCGCTTCGAAAACATGGGCGCTCAGCTGGTTAAAGACGTAGCCTCCAAAGCGAACGACGCTGCAGGCGACGGTACAACCACTGCAACTGTACTGGCTCAAGCCATCGTCAACGAAGGCCTCAAGGCTGTCGCTGCTGGCATGAACCCAATGGACCTCAAGCGCGGCATCGACAAGGCGACCATCGCCATTGTCAAAGAGCTGAAGAGCCTGTCCAAGCCTTGCGCTGACACCAAAGCCATTGCCCAGGTTGGTACTATTTCGGCCAACTCCGACAACTCCATCGGCGACATCATTGCCGAAGCCATGGAAAAAGTCGGTAAAGAAGGCGTGATCACCGTTGAAGAAGGCTCGGGCCTGGAAAACGAACTGTCTGTTGTAGAAGGCATGCATTTCGACCGTGGCTACCTGTCGCCATACTTCATCAACAAGCCAGACACCATGGTAGCTGAGCTTGAAACCCCACTGATCCTGCTGGTCGACAAGAAGATCTCCAACATCCGCGAAATGCTGCCGGTGCTGGAAGCTGTTGCCAAGGCCGGTCGTCCGCTGCTGATCGTTGCCGAAGACGTTGAAGGCGAAGCCCTGGCGACTCTGGTTGTGAACAACATGCGCGGTATCGTGAAGGTTGCAGCTGTCAAGGCACCAGGCTTCGGTGACCGTCGTAAAGCCATGCTGCAGGACATCGCGATCCTGACTGGCGGTACTGTGATCTCCGAAGAAGTGGGTCTGAGCCTTGAAGGCACTACCCTTGAGCACCTGGGTAACGCCAAGCGCGTAATCCTGAGCAAAGAAAACACCACCATCATCGACGGTGCTGGCCAGCAGGTTGATATCGAAGCCCGCGTTGCTCAGATCCGCAAGCAGGTTGAAGACACTTCTTCGGACTACGACAAAGAGAAGCTGCAAGAGCGTCTGGCCAAACTGGCTGGCGGTGTTGCGGTAATCAAGGTCGGCGCTGGTACCGAAGTTGAAATGAAAGAGAAGAAGGCCCGCGTTGAAGACGCCCTGCACGCTACCCGTGCTGCGGTTGAAGAAGGCGTGGTTCCTGGCGGTGGCGTGGCACTGGTTCGCGCTCTGCAGGCTATCGTTGACCTCAAAGGCGACAACGATGACCAGAACGTTGGTATCGCTCTGCTGCGTCGCGCGGTTGAAGCGCCACTGCGTCAGATCGTTGCCAACGCCGGTGACGAGCCAAGCGTTGTAGTCGACAAGGTCAAGCAAGGCGAAGGTAACTACGGTTACAACGCTGCGACTGGCGTGTACGGCGACATGATCGAAATGGGTATCCTCGATCCAGCCAAGGTGACTCGCTCGGCGCTGCAAGCGGCTTCCTCTATCGGCAGCCTGATGATCACTACCGAAGCGATGATCGCTGAAGTAGCTGACGACAAAGCCCCTGCAATGCCTGATATGGGCGGCATGGGTGGTATGGGTGGCATGGGCGGCATGATGTAATCCAGCTCCCTACCGAAAACCCCGCGCTTGTCGCGGGGTTTTTTTTGCCTGAAATTCCTTAACCATTGATCGATAAACTGAGGAAATGCTTTCCTTGGATTTGAAATTGACAGGTTTTTCACAAGCCAAAGGTGAATATCAACCAGGTGATGGAACCAATCACGGGCGACAAGGTTCGAACCCTGGCTTGAGTCAGCATCTGGCTGCTGCAATCTTGCGTCGACCGCTTGTCGCATAAACTGACAAGATTTCGCTAGCTGTTCTAGGGTAAGAAAACAGCGTTTGGCAGCGCTATCAAGAGGTTGCAGTAATGAAGTTAGAATTTGCTCGAGGTTTGTTCCTGGCCGGTGCCTTGGGGGTCACGTCCGTGGCATTTGCCGCCTGGAATGAAAGCAGCCCGCAAGTCATTACCGGCTTCAGCCAGGGCTATTGCCCATTGCCGGCCAGCCAGCGGGCGGACACGCCGGAAAAGCCTGACGGCGACTTGCTGCTGTTTATGTTTGGCATGTCACAAGGCATGCGCTAGACCGGCTTGATACCAGGTCCGTGGCAAACACAAAGCCCTGCGAATGCAGGGCTTTTGCGGGCTTGGGCCTAAGGTTTGGCTCAGGTTGTGACTGGCGCTTGCTCACCAGCGGTATCAGTTTTCGTGTCAGGGTGAGCAATGAGCGTATATACGCAAGGCAGCACGAACAGGGTGAACAGGGTGCCTACGGTCATGCCCGTGGCAATCACCAGGCCGATATCAAACCGGCTCACGGCGCCTGCACCTGTTGCCAGAATCAGTGGCACCATGCCGAAGACCATGGCAGCGGTGGTCATCAACACTGGCCGTAGGCGAATCGAGGCCGCCTCTTCAATGGCCTGGCGGCGCGACATGCCTTTTTCGCGGCGCAACTGGTTGGCAAACTCTACGATCAAGATGCCGTGCTTGGTGATCAATCCGATCAAGGTCACCAAACCCACCTGGGTGTAGATGTTCATACTCGATAGCCCGAGAAACAACGGTACTAATGCGCCACAGATCGACAGCGGAACCGTGACCATGATCACCAGCGGGTCGCGGAAACTCTCGAATTGTGCCGCCAGTACCAGGAAGATCAGCGCCAGGGCGATGCCGAAGGTTGCATAGAGCGCAGTACCTTCCTGAATGTACTGTCGTGCAGAGCCGGCATAGTCGAATGAGTAGCCTGCCGGGGCTTCTTCCTCGGCGATCTGGCGCACCGTGTCGATGGCCTCGCCCATGCTGACAATCGGAAAGCCCTGGATGATGGCCGAGTTGAGCTGCTGGAACTGGTTGAGCTGGGTTGGTCGTGCGCGATCACTGACTTTGATCAGCGTCGACAAGGGTAACAGCTCGCCACTTTCACTTTTGACGTAGTAACTGCTCAGCCAGTTGGCGTTATCGCGGTAAGCTCGCTCGACTTGTGCAATAACCTTGTAGCTGCGACCCTCGATGGTAAAGCGGTTGATCTCGCCTTCGCCGAGCAGGCTGGAAAGGGCAGTGCCGATGTCCTCCATCGATACGCCCATCTGCGCGGCTTTTTCGCGGTCGATATCGACCACAACTTCTGGCTTGTCGAAGGCCAGGTCAACATCGAGAAAGGCAAATTTGCCGGATTCCTCTGCACGCTTTTTGATCTTGTCGGTCACCGCCAGCAGCGACTCATAATCATTTGGCGTGTTGACTACGAACTGGAAGGGCAAGCCCTCGCCTGTGCCTGGCAAGGAAGGCAGGTTGAAGGCGAATACCTGCAAGCCCGGGATCTGGTCGAGCTTGGCCTGTACTTCGGGCAGCAACTCCATTTGAGTGCGTGAGCGTTGGTCCCAGGGCGTCAACTGGAAGCCGCCAATACCCGACTGCACACCATTGAAACCGTTGATCTGGAACCAGGAGTTGTACTCCGGAATGTCCTTGAAGATCGGCAGGAACTGATCGGTGTATTTGTTCAGGTAATCAAGGTTGGTCGGTTGTGGAGCATTGGAAAACATGAAGATGATGCTTTGATCCTCTTCGGGCGCCAGTTCGTTTTTGGTGAACTTGAGCAGCACCGGAATCAGGCACATGACGATGATCGCAAAGACCAGCACTACTGCGCGGGTCTCGAGGGTGCTGTGCAAGCTGCGCTGGTAACGGTTCTTCAGGGCATCGAAGATCCTGTCCAGCTTGTGGGTCAGGCCGCTGGGCTTTTCTTCGTGACGCAGCAGTTTAGAGCACATCATCGGCGACAGCGTCAGGGCGACGATGCCGGAGATGATCACCGCGCCTGCCAGGGTCAGGGCAAACTCTTTAAATAGCGCTCCCGTGAGGCCTGTGAGGAAGCCGATAGGGGCATAGACCGCAGCCAGGGTGATGGTCATTGAGACCACTGGCACGGCAATTTCGCGCGCGCCTTCAATCGCTGCATCAAACGGGGTTTTACCTTCCTCGATATGCCTGTGGATGTTTTCCACCACGACAATCGCATCGTCGACCACCAGGCCAATCGCGAGCACCATCGCCAGTAGCGTCAGCAGGTTGATCGAGTAGCCCATGATCTGCATGAAAAACAACACGCCAATCATCGACAGCGGGATGGTGATCACCGGAATCAACACCGAACGCAGCGCGCCGAGGAACAGGAATACCACGATGATGACGATCAGGATGGCTTCGCCAAGGGTCTTTACCACTTCGTCAATCGACGCCTGGATAAACAGCGTGGCGTCGTAGGCGATCGAGACCTTGAGGTTGGGGGGCAACTGCGCCTCAAGCGACGGCATTATCTTGCGCACTTCCTTGATCACGTCCAGCGGGTTGGCGCTTGGCGTGCCTTTGATGCCGATGTAGACCGAGGGAATGCCATCGAATGAGCTGATTGAGTCGTAGTTTTCAGCGCCCATCTCGACACGTGCAACATCACCGATCAGGACCCGGCTATCGCCAACGGTTTTCAGGGGGATTTTAGAAAAGCCTTCAACCGTTTTCAGGTCGGTCTCGGCATTAATGCTGGTGACCACGTACTCGCCTTTGACCTCGCCAGCGGCGGACAGGAAGTTGTACTTGCGCACTGCGCTGTTCACATCACCGGCGGTGATGCCATAAGCCGCCATTTTTACCGGGTCGAGCCACAAGCGCATGGCAAACACCTGGTTGCCAAGGATTTCGGCTTCGGCCATGCCCGGCAGCGTCGCCAGTTTCGGCTGGATGACGCGTGACAGGTAATCGGTGATTTGCGGGTTGGTCAGCTCATCACTGTAGAAACTCACGTACATCAGCGCCGAGGCGTCAGCCGCCTCCTTCGACAGCACCGGGTCCTCGGCTTCTTGTGGCAACTGGTTCTTGACCTCGTTGGCCTTGGCCAGCAGTTCGGTAAACAGGCGGTCGCTGTCAGACCCAATACGCGCGTAAATCGAAATTACCGAGAAGTTCTGGCGACTCACCGAAGTCATGTAGTCAATACCCTCGGCGCTGGCCAGGCTCTGCTGCAAGGGCTGGGTAATGTAGCCCTGGATCGTCTCGGCATTCGCCCCGGGGTAGGAGGTGGTGACTGTGATCAGCGCGTTTTCTAGTTGCGGGTATTCACGGATAGTCAGTTTATTGAACGCCTGCAAACCAAGCAGGATGATCAACAAACTGACCACGGTCGCCAACACCGGGCGCCGGATAAAGGGGTCAGTAAAAGCCATGTCTATTCCTTGGGCTAGGCGCCGCTTATTGTTCGGCGCCAGGCGTGCTGGCCGCAGCTGGAGATGGGTCGACGATTTTTATGTGCGCATCGTTATCGAGCTTGAGCTGGCCTGAGGTCACCACTTGCTCGCCGGCCTGCAGGCCTTTGAGAATGATGACCTTGCCATCGCGTCGCTCGCCGGTTTCAACCACGCGGCGCTGGGCAACCAGTTGAGGCTTGCCATCCTCTTCCTTGACCAAATTGCCCTGTTCGTCTTTCTTTTCGGCGACCACGTATACCGAATTGCCGTAGAGGGTGTAGGTCACCGCTGTTTCAGGCACGATTTTTTGCGCGCTGTTGTCAGCCAGCAGCAGCTGCAGGTTGGCGAACATGCCCGGCAACAGTTTGTTGTCCGGATTGTTCAGGGTCGCCCGGACCTGAACGTTGCGTGTGCTGTCCTCTACTTTAGGGTTGATGGCGGAAATGGTTGCACTGAAATCCTGCTCTGGATATGCCGCGACCTTGAAGTCGATAGCCTGCCCAAGCGCAATCTCGGGTACGTCCTGCTCAGGCAGGAAGAAGTCCAGATACAGTTGCGAGGTGTTCTGCAAGGTGGCGATATAAGTACCTGATGAGAGGAAGTCGCCCACATCCACCTGGCGGATACCTATGGTTCCACTAAAGGGGGCAAGGATGCGTTTTTTCGCCAACAAGGCCTCGAGCTGGGCAACGCTGGCATTGGCCTTGGCGTTCTCTGCCGCGAGTCGGTCGTATTCACTTTTCGACAGGTTCTGTTGCGCGACCAGTTTCTTACCGCGGGCAAATTCCACGCGCGCAAGATCAAGGTCTGCTTTGGCGGTCGCCAGATTTGCAGTCTCGACATCGCTATTCATTTGTACCAGTGCCTGGCCCTGCTTGACCTGCTCGCCTGAATTGAACAGCAGGTCCTGGACAATGCCGCTGACTTCGACGGTCAGGTCGACGCCTTGAATTGCCTTGAGCGTGCCAATCGCGGGAATCCGCTGCTGCCAGGGGAGTTCTTCCACAGGGCTGGCGCTGACACTGATCGCCGGCTTGGGTGCTGAGAACATTTGTATTTGCTGGTAGATGGTGTAGCCCTTGTAGCCGCCCAGCGCGAGCACCACAAGCACAACCACGCCTATCATTATTAGCATCCGGCGAAGCAACATGTTGCATATCCTTGGCAGATAAAGGAAGGCCTAAATTTTGGCCAAAGACGAACATTAGTGCCCTTGCGTGGGCAAGTCAAAGACTGCAATTAACAAATGATTTCGGTGTGTGCTCAAGCTGGCAATTTCACCTGTTTTGACGGTGTTACCAGCATCTTCGGAGCTGAAAGGCGCAGCAGGCATGCCGCCAATACATGCTTGCTGCGCAGTCAGTTTAGGCGCTCAAACGCTGGGTCACATCACTGAGGCCTGTTGACAGGCTACGCAGGTTTTTACTGGCGCTTTCGGTGCGCTGTACGTTCTTTTCATTTTCGCTGGCAATGGTTGTGATTTCGGTCAGATTGCGTGAAATATCCTCGGCAACTGCGGTTTGCTCTTCAGCCGCCGTTGCTATCTGCCGATTCATGTCGCGAATTGCCTCAACCGCAGCTGTAATTTGCTGCAAGGTAACACCGGCTTTAGTGACTTGCTCTAGGCCTTTGTTACTCAGGTTTTGACCGCTGTCGATAGCACGCACGGCATTACTGGCACCCGTTTGGACAGTGCTGATGATCTGGTTGATTTCAGCAGTGGATTCAGCTGTACGCTGGGCCAGGGTGCGTAGCTCATCGGCCACTACAGCAAAACCACGGCCAGCCTCACCTGCACGGGCCGCTTCAATCGCTGCGTTGAGTGCGAGCAGGTTGGTCTGTTCGGCAATTCCTCGAATCACTTCAAGCACTTTGCTGATGCGGCCGCTGTCGTCTTCGAGCTGGCGGATGACCTCAGCGGTGGTGATTATTTCCTGGCTCATATGGGTGATGGTTTCGATGGTCGCCTGCATCACCTCTTCACCTTGCTGTGCTGATTGATCAGCATCATCGGCTGCATTGGCTGCCTCGCCTGCGTGATTGGCCACCTCTTGCGCGGTAGCTGACATTTCATGCATGGCGGTGGCGACCTGGTCTGTGCGGGAGAACTGATCACGACTGCCTTGCGCCATAACCTTGGCAATGACACTCAGTTCGCTGCTGGCGCTGTCTAGCTCGATTGTGCTGCGTTGCAGTTGGCTGAAGGTTTCGGCGAGGAAGTCACGCAAGGTATTGGCCGCTGTTGCCAAGCGACCCAGTTCGTCCTGGCGATTGATTTGAGTGTGTTTGGCAAAGTTGCCATGACTCAGTTGAGCAATGTACTCAATCAGTTGCTGGATTGGCGTAATAAGGTTGCGATTGATCAACCACAAGCTTACAAGCCCAACAAGGGCGCTGGAAACCAGCATAAATCCAATGCCCAAGCTCAAGGTCTGGCTGGCTTGTTCGCTAATAATTAACGATTGCTCTTGGCTTTGCTTGGCCAGTTGGCTGACCAATTCTTCCATCTTTTGGCTGGCGCCACGATCGATACCTTTGACCGCCGCATCACCTGCTGCGGCATCGGCATTGGCGTCAACAAACGCCTGGAAGCCTTTGCGGTAAGCATTGCCCATTGCCAGGTGTTCGCTAATCAATGCGTCCGTTTTGTTTTGCAGTGCCTGGTTATCGGTTTGCGCTGCGTTTTGCGCCAGGCTTTTCAGTATTTGCTGGACGCGAGCTTCCTGCTGTTGAAATTGCTGCCAGTATTTGTCTCGGTCAGCTGGGTTCTTGCCTCGCAGCAATACGTTTTTCCATTCCTGCACCTGGATCTTGAACTCAACATTGGCCTCATTCACCAGTCGAGATGAAAGGATTGGGCCATCAATCAGATTGCGGTAGGACTGCATGCCGCTGGACATGAATGCAAAGCACAGCAGGGCAATAAGCACGATCAATACTAGGCTGCCACTTAACAACGCAAGGATCTGGGCGCGCAGAGAGTGTTTTAACAACATTGGGGTCACCTCAATTCAGGGAGTTTGCAGCAGCTTTGTGCGCTCCATTTTATGAGGTGGTGTAACATCCTTGTTCTGCAGTCAGCACATAAAAAGCCTGCTGTGGGCTCTTTCGGCTGCAGCAGTCAATTCTTGAGTGTTTCCGTCTTAAAGAGGCGACCGCCCACCTATTCGGCAGGCGGTGCTATTCAGGCGATACGCAGGTGGTTGTCCCATAAGCCGGCGGGCAATTGCAGGGGCTGCATGGCTATTTTTTCTTCCCGGCAATCGTACAGTCGGCAGCGGCCCTGACCGGAGCTGACCACAAAGCCCTGCTCGACAGCACCAACGCCTGCGCAATCGGGTAGCGGGGCGTCGAGTCTTACCGCGCCGCTATCAAGGTCCCAGATAAATACCCGGTTGCCGCGTGGCGCGGTCATGGCCAGCAGGCGTAGCTCGCTGTTGATTGCAACGCTTGCGGTGTACTGGCGCATGGCCTGGCGTTGTTCTTCGGCCAGGGGAAAATGTTCGAATGGCTGCCCTGGGCGCTTGATCGCCAGCAAGGGTACTTTATCCGCCATATCGCCCATGTACTGCTGGCCGCTGACAATGGTGCCGTCGCTGGCAATTGCCAGGTGGCGAACGCTGTTCATGCGTTCGGGGAGCTGTTCCTTACTGATCAGACTGCCGTCGCGCCTGAGCAGGACCAGGCTCGGTTCCATGGCGTCGAGGTTCATGTCGACACGGCTTTCGGCCTCGGTCCGAATACCACCGTTGGCGACAACCAGTGTCTCTCCGTCAGGCAGCCACAGTAATTGGTGTGGCCCTACACCATGGGTCGACAGTTCGTGGTCGCGCTCAAGCCTTGAGCCTTGCACACGATACACGCTGATGACGCCACGACCGGGTTCGGATGTGTCGTTTTCCGTCGCATAAAGCCAGTCGCCATCCTTGTGGAATGCGCCATGACCATAGAAGTGACGGTCGGCAGGCGAAGTCAGGGTTTGCAGCAGCTTGCCGTCGCGGGTGTCGATCAGGTAGCTCTCGGTGCTTGGGCGACGGCCAACGAACAGGGCCATTGGCAAGCTCGGGTGCGGCACGACGTCGTGGCAGCGCTCTTTGACCTGGGTCGCGAATGCCTGGCTGCCATCGAGATGGTAACCGACTGCGTAGTGCTGGCCATCGCTGCCGTCACGGGCCGAGACCAGCAAGGGTTGCGAATGGTTGTTGACCAGTGTCCAACCGCCGAAGGCGCTAGCTGCAAGTGCGGTGCCGGCTAGGCCGAGGAATGCTCTGCGTTTCATTCAGTCTCCGTCATTGGCATTAAAACCGAGTTGGATGCCCAGGGTTCTTGCCAGCTCACCTTCGTGCAAACGGTGCAGCACATTGAGACTGTCGTAGAATTCATTGAGAACGGCGCGGCCGTCTTCTTCCTTGAGTAATTCGGACAGTGGGCGTTGCAGTGCTGCCAGACGTTGACGAGTGTCGAGATAAGCGGCGTCGATGCGTTTTTTCAGTGCGTCTTGATCGCTGCCGAGTAAGCTTTGCATGCCATCCTGATTGGCGCCGTGCCACAGGCGTTCGGCGCTGGCCAGGGTCGCGGCGATGTTGGCCAGGCTTGCGTTACTGCGCCAGGCTTCTGCCTGGTAGGGTTGCGGCTGGCCTTTGCTTTGGCGACCCAGTGGTGTACCGAGTTTCTTCTTCAGTACATCAATGGCTGTCACCTGGCTGCGCAGCACGTCGGCCAAGGCCTCAGGTGCTTCAGCGTAGCGTGGGTTAGGGAACTCCTTGAACTGGCTGGCAACGCCATCTTTAGCCTGCCAGTCAGCCAGTATCTCGGCCGAGAGTTTTTGCTGGTGCTTGCCGATTGCCGTAATCAAGGGGCAATAGCTGTTTTTCTGTTGCGCATCGGTCAGGTCGATTGATTCGTCGTAGAGGATGTACTCATAGGCGGTCAGGCCCTGAACGACAACGCTGGATTTCTCCAGGTCGGCAGCGCTGAGTTGTGGATATTTCTTCAGCAGACCTTGTACTTGGCGGGCGACAAGGTTCTTTTTTTCTGGCCAGAACTGTACCTGCCAGGCTCGGTTGCCTTCAGTGATCGGTCCGACCAGAACGGTTTGCAGGCCCGCCCAGGCGCTTTGCGCGGCCCGAAACGCTTCTCGAGCTTGCGGCAGGTCTTGCTGGCCTGCACAAAACGCCTGGCCACTTGCAGCCAGCTTTTGGTCGGCTTCCGCCCAGGAGCTGTAGGCGGGCAGGATCACGCCATCGGCTAGGGCAGAGGTGACTTTCTGTTGTGGATCAGCAGGCGTGCAAGCGCCGAGTAAAACGCTCAACAGTGCGAGGGTTAAAGGTGAGCGATTCATGTGCAGCTCCTATAGCGAATTCAGAAAGGCCAGCAGCGCCTTGCGCTCCTCGGCGTTAAAGGCAAAAACGCGTTGTTTGGCCGCTTCGGCCTCGCCTCCGTGCCAGGCAATAGCTTCAAGCAGGTTGCGTGCGCGACCGTCGTGCAAAAACTGGGTGTGGCCATTGACCGCTTGGGTCAGGCCGATGCCCCACAGCGGCGGAGTACGCCATTCTTGTGCCGTGGCGGCAAACTCAGGTCGATTGTCAGACAAACCTGGGCCCATGTCATGTAGCAGCAGGTCGGTGAAAGGGCGGATCGCCTGGTTCGCCAGCTCAGGTTCGGCTGCATCGGCAGCGGTGGTGAACTTCTCCACATGACAGGCATTGCACTGCGCCTGGTAAAACAGGTTCTTGCCCTTGAGCACTTGCGGGCTGTCGACGTCACGGCGAACCGGCACTGCCAGGTTACGGCTGTAGAACAGGATGCTGCCAAGCAACTTGTCGCTGACTTCGGGTTCGCCGCCATTGGGTGCGGCCAGGCAATCGACCTGTGCCGCCGTGCAATCGTCGTGTTGCAACAGGCTGGTGGTGAGGCCCATGTCGCCGGCAAAGGCATGGGCGTTTTGTTGATTGAGGTTGGGTTGTCCCGCTTTCCAGCCAAAACGCCCGAGTACGGTCTTGCCGCGCACATCGTCCCAAACCTGATTGGGCCTGCCTGATATACCGTCACCATTGCTGTCGTCCGGGTCGGCGTTGGCAAGTATGTCCTTCTCGGCAATGGCCTCGAGCAACCCCAGGCCAATCATCGGCGGTGCGATGCGTGCCGAGAACATGGTGTCTGGATGCATCGGGCCGTAGCCGAGCTGGGTGATTGCCAATGTCGGTTTGCGCAGCTCAATCTTGCTGCCATCTGCTAGCTCGACACTGCTCAAGGTATAGCTCATGCGTACCTTGCCTTCGGGAGCGACGCCGGGGTTGGCCATATCCTGCAGCTGGCCACCGTAGGTCGGTTCGGGAACTACGCCGAGTTTTTCAATGATTTTCGCTTGTTCAGCCGTGGTTGCCGGGATCGACAACCGTACCAGCATTGAAGTGGCGGTAACGGCATTCGGCTCGGGCGGATGTCCGCGACCGTCCTTGATGTGACAGTTTTGGCAGGCGTTGGTATTGAACAGCGGGCCAAGTCCGTCACGAGCAATTGTGGTGGCCGGTGCAATGACCCATGGATTTCGGAAGAAGCTGTTGCCAACACTGAAATCCAGACGCCGCAGCGGCGACAGGTTTGCCGAGGGTTGGGAAAAGGCATTGTGATCTGCCTTGGACACGCTGGTGCTGCCACCGGAGAGCGCTTCACCAGGCTCGGCCTGGGTGAACTGCACAGGCTTTTCACAGCCGCTCAAGGCCAAGGCTAAAACCAGGCCGGCCAGCAGGAGAGGGCGTTGTAGCAGCGCGGGCATCAGCATCAATCCAAGAAAAACTGCGCGCAATAGTACCAGTACAACGAGGTTTAAATAAGAGCGATTTGCGTTATCAGCAAGATTTAGCCGCGCCTGCGCCACTCGGTCGCAGGGTGGAAGGTGGCCATTCGGTTACAAGCGCTGCTGTACAGGCATAAAAAAACCGGTGCGCTGTTAACGCACCGGTTTTGTCGACAAGCCTTTCGCTTAGAACTCGTGATCGGCGTTGTCTGGGTTGAGGTCGCTGATGCCGAGCTTGCCAGCAGCTTGCTCGATAGCGCCAGTTTGCTTGACCAGTGCCGCGATCGCATCGCGAACGATCTGGTTGCCTTTGGCGTTGTCAGCAGCGATCAATTGGTCGTAGTGCTCGCCATTGTTGGCGCTGTCGACCATGACCTGCAATTTGGCTTCGGTGTCAGCCAGGTCGGCCTTGAGAGTCTCGTCGGTTTTTGCGTCGGCCTTGGCAACCAGCGAAGACAGGCTTGGGCCGGTCAGCATGGTGCCATCAACTTTCTTGTACTCGCCCAGGTAGATGTTGCGAACACCTTTGGCATCGTAGAAGTGTGCATTGTGGGTGTTGTCGCTGAAGCAATCCTGCTCGTCTTCAGTCGAGTTGGCTTCCAGGGAAACCTTCATGCGCTCGCCAGCCAGCTCGCCCAGCGACAAGCTGCCCATGCCGAACAGCATTTTACGCATGCCGTTCTTGGCGTTGTCTTTTTCAAGGCTGGCGCGATAGTTATCGGCAACACCGGCTTGCCATTGGCCAACCATTTCATCGAGATCGCTGACCAGCAGGTCGGCAGCGGCTTTGAGGTATTCACGGCGACGCTCGTTATGGCCGCCCGTTGCACCTTCGCCCACAACGAAATCAGTGGCCGGGCGATCACCCGCGCCAGGGTTGGTGCCGTTGAGGTCTTGGCCCCAAAGCAGGAACTCGATGGCGTGTTAGCCGGTGGCAACGTTGGCTTCGGAGCCGCCAAGCTCATTCAGGCTGGCCAGTACTTCCGGGGTGATTTTGCTGACGTCGACTTTATCTTCACCAACCTGGATTTCAGTGTTGGCCACGATATTGGCCGTTGCACCTGGGTTGCCCAGCGCATGCTGGTAGTCCTTGGCAACGTAGTCGATCAGGCCCTCGTCCAGGGGCCAGGCATTGAGCTGGCCTTCCCAGTCGTCGACCACAGCGTTACCAAAGCGGAAGACTTCGCTTTGCATGTAAGGAACGCGTGCGGCGACCCAGGCTTCGCGAGCAGCCTTCAGGTTGGCGTCGTTTGGCGTGGCGAGAAAGGTGTCGATTGCCTGGTGCAGTGCCTTGCCGGTGCTGGCAGCGTCGCTGAACACTGCAAAGGCGATGTCTGCATAGTGAGATACAACGGCTTTGGCAGCCGCTTCATCATAGGCATTGGTGTTGTCGGCTTTCTCTGCAGCAGCCGTTGGAGTGGCTTGTTTAGATTCAGCAGCAGGGGCGGCTGCCTGGGGGGTAGGCGCCTTTTCTTCGCCACAGCCAGCGAGAGAGATAGCGATGGCCAGTAGGCTGGCGGAGGCCAGGGGCATACGAATCATGACAAAATCCTTTGCAGTTGGTTAGGAATAATGAGTGTTGGCACTTCTAAATTCATAACATAATGCGAAAGATTTGCATTCCGTGTAAAGAGCGTTGCGATTAATTCTTATAAAAAACCCATGCACTGAGTCACTGTGTTGGTAACTCGATGCCGCTAGAATGCCATTACTCGCGCCTTTGCGGTGTTCCGGAGAATCCTTTATGAGCATCACCAGTGTTGTGTTGATTGTTATCCTAGTGCTGCTCGCGGGTTACGCAGTGATCTTGTACAACGCCTTGGTGCGCCTGAAACACAGCATCAGTAAAGCCTGGGCCAATATCGACGTGATGCTCAAGCAGCGTCATGAGGAACTGCCCAAGCTGGTCGATACCTGCAAGCAATACATGCAGCACGAGCGCACCACGCTCGAGCGAGTCGTCGCTGCCCGCCAGGCAGTCTCCAGCGCGCGCGAGCGGGGCGATGTCAGTGCCTTGGGCAAGGCCGAAACCGGTTTGCGTTCAGGCCTGGGGCAGTTGTTTGCCTTGGCCGAGAACTACCCCGAACTCAAAGCCAATGAGAGCTTCCAGCACCTGCAGCAACGCATTAGTGGTCTGGAGAGCGGTATTGCGGATCGCCGTGAGCTGTATAACGAGGCGGTCAACCTGAACAATGTGCGCATCGAGCAATTTCCGGATGTGCTGGTGGCCCGGGCAATGGGCTTCAAGTCCGGTGAGCTGTTGCAGTTCAGTGAGGCTGAAAAAGCCGATGTGGATATCAAGTTGTTGTTCAACTGAGTTCTGGTCATGCAAGCGTATTGGCTGAGTTTGCTGCTGAGTGCCGGTGCGGCAGTGGTAGGGATGTGGTGGTGCCTGCGCTGCATTTCACAAGCCCGGCATTTACTGGATACGCCAACCTCCAAGATCCGCTCTGCCGCGCAAGGTTATGTTGAGTTCTATGGCGTTATCACGGCCCGGCCCGACAGTGCCATGGTCGGGCCGCTAACCGGCAAGCCATGTGTGTGGTGGCGCTTTCGGATCGAAGAGCATGTGCAAGAAGACAACAAACGCAGCTGGCGTTCGCTGGAGTCAGGCGTCAGTGATGCTTTGCTGGCGCTGAGCGATGGTACTGGGGAATGCTTGATTAATCCCAAGGGCGCACGGGTGCGTCCCACCACTCGGGAGTTTTGGAGCGGCAATCAGCGCCATCCCCGACTGCCGAGAAAGAACGGCATGCTTGGTTTTCTCAGTATTGGTAAACACTATCGCTACACCGAAGAACGCTTGCAGGTCGGCCAGCCGCTGTATGCGATTGGTGATTTTCGCAGTTCCGGCGGCGGCCGTCAGGGCTTGGATTTGGCCGCGCAGCAAGGTGCCGTGATTCGTGAATGGAAGTCCGACTTTTCTGGCCTGTTACAGCGTTTCGACAGCGATAACAATGGCCAGCTTGATGAGCAGGAGTGGAGTCGTGTGCGCTTGGCTGCGCAGTTGGAGGCCGAGGATCGTCATAGGCTTGAGAGCCTCAGGCCGGTTCAGCATCACATGGCCAAACCGCGGGAGGCGCAACCCTTTGTGCTTTCAACCACGGGTGAGGATGAGCTGGCGCGAGGGTACTACTGGCAGGCTGCGGGCGGCGCGGCCCTGTGCCTGGTGGGGGCGCTGAGCCTTGCATGGCAGCTTGGGCTTCAGCACTGAGCCCAGCTGTAGATTCGCAGGCGGTTACAAGGCGGCCGAGTCTGAGGCTGCATGTATGCGCCGCGCTTGCTTGAGGTAGAGAGTCAGTTCACGGGCCGGCAATGGCTTGCTGTAAAAGTAGCCCTGACCTTCGTGGCAGCCTTCGCTGATGATGTAGGCTTCCTGGGCAGCCGTTTCGACGCCCTCGGCGATAACCTGCATGCCCAGGCTCTTGCCCAGTTGGATGATGGCGCGGACGATGGTTGCGTCGTCTTCATCTTCGAGCAGGTCCTGAACGAAGCTCTTATCGATCTTGATCTTGTCCAGCGGCAGGCTCTTGAGGTAGCTCAATGAGGAATAACCCGTACCGAAGTCGTCAATCGCGATCAGTGCTCCGGCGCGGCGCAGGCTGAGCAAGTGCTGGGCTGCGGTGCTGATATCTTCCATCAGGCCGGTCTCGGTGACTTCCAGCTCAAGGCTGCGCGCAGGTAAGCGATACATTTGCAGCAGGTTGTTAACCATTCTCGGCAGTTCCGCGTGATGCAGTTGCACGGTTGAAAGGTTGATTGCCATGCGCAAATGGTTGAAGCCTTGATCATGCCAGTCACGCAGTTGCCGGCAGGCTTGATCGAGCACCCACTCGCCAATTGCAATGATGCTGCCGTTCTGTTCCGCCAGCGGGATGAACTGGTCGGGTGGAATCCAGCCAAGTTGTGGATGTTCCCAGCGCAGCAGGGCTTCGACCCCGACCACATGCTTGGCCTGGTAACTGATTTGCGGCTGATAGACCAGGTGCAGCTGGTTGCCCTCGAGGGCGATGCGCAGGTCTTTTTCCAGCTCCCGTAGGCGACGCATTTCACTGTCTACGCTGGCGATATAGAACTGATAACGGTTACGCGAGCGACTTTTCGCCAGCGTCATGGTTTGCTCTGCTTTTTGCAGGAGTTTTTCCGTGCTGTCCCCGTCTTCCGGGAACAATGTGATGCCGATGGTTGCGCGCAGGTGTACCAGATGGTCATCGAGGGTGAAGGGGTTGCTTATGTCATCGAGAACGCTCTGCGCCAGCTCGGCAGCTTCGTAGGGCTGTTCTATGTCGGCTTGCACCAGGGCGAACTGATCACCACCCAGCCGCGCCAGGACGCCGAGCCGTCCGCCATGGCCACGCAGGCGGTCAGACAAGGCCAGCAGTAACTGGTCGCCCGCCTGGTAGCTGTACTGTTCATTGACGCCCTTGAAGTCATCCAGGCCCACGCAAAGCACTGCGACACGGCGTTGCAGGCGGCCTGCGTCATTCAGGATCTGATCAAGTTGATGCTGCAGTTGCTGGCGGTTGGGCAGGCCGGTAAGGAAATCATACTGGGCCATGCGTTGCAGGCTGTTCTCTGCTTCGTGGCGAAGGCTGGTATTGCGCTCTATGGATTCGAGCAGTTGATTGGCGGTATTGACCCACACGCCCAGCTCATTGTGCTCGTTGCCTTTTATCATCGGCAGCTTGTGTGCGCTGGGGCGATCCGGGTTGATGTCACTCAGGTGTTCAATGATTTTTGCCAGCGGCTTGGTCAGCAGCCAGTGGTAAACCAGATACAGCACCAAGCCCATTGCCAGCGCGCGCAGTACCCCGGAGATAAAGATAATCACCGAGTTGGTGATGAAGTTTTCACCATAGGCCGCAGTGTCGAGGGTGATGTTGAGGTCGCCGTAATACTCGCTGTAAGGGCCCTTACCCACCAATTGGGTCGAGTATTTCTGTGCTTTGCCAAGGATAGGGTCGGTCAGCCAGCGTGTTGCAATTTCTGCCGGTGGCCGCTCACGCTCGGCGAGCATCGGCTCATTCGGGTGGCCGATCGAAGCCATTTGTACCGACTCGTGCTGGAACAGGCCTTCGATAACCTGCATGCCCATTTCTCGGTCGAGGCTATACACCGCCTGGGTCGAGGGGTCGCGAAACATTCCCAGGATTCGGTGGGCATCGTTTGCAACAGACTGTTTGGTCTTATACGCATCAAAGACAATCTGCGCACAACTCAGGACAACGCCGACTATCAATGCCGACAGCAGTACGACCCGGAGTAATCTCAGTGACAGTCTGTTTTTCAGTTCCAACTTCAAAAGATAGATCCTTGTGATGCCGGTTGCCGTAAGGCGCTAAGAGTATTGGCAAACTCAGGGTTGCAGTCAAAAAGCCATTGCTGGTTGAGTGCTTCACGGCTACTGAAATCGATGTCACGCTTGCTAGGCTTGTTGGGGCGATACTGGTATATCGGTGATAATGGCTCTGGCTTTAATCCATCAAGCAGACTTTCTAGTGTAGTACTTCTGACCAGGATGGCGTTGGGCCATATTATTTTTAGTACGCTACCGATATCTACAAAATAGTGCAAAAAAAACCCGGCGTTTGCCGGGTTTTTCAAACAAGCACGAGGCTTGTTGTGACGCTGGATCAGGCCGCGAAGTTTTTCGCAACGAAATCCCAGTTCACCAGGTTCCAGAAAGCTTCTACGTACTTCGGACGCGCATTGCGGTAGTCGATGTAGTAAGCGTGCTCCCAGACGTCGCAGGTCAGCAGTGGAGTGTCGCCGCTGGTCAGCGGGCAGCCAGCGCCAATGGTGCTTGCCAGGGCAAGGGAACCGTCAGCTTTCTTGACCAGCCAGCCCCAACCAGAACCGAAGGTACCGATCGAAGTCTTGCTGAACTCTTCCTTGAACTTGTCGAACGAACCGAATGCGGAGTTGATCGCGTCGGCCAGTGCGCCAGTTGGTTCGCCGCCGCCGTTAGGGCTCAGGCAGTTCCAGTAAAAGGTGTGGTTCCAGATTTGAGCAGCGTTGTTGAAAACACCACCCGAAGAAGTCTTGATGATTTCTTCCAGGGTTTTGCCTTCAAACTCGGTGCCAGGCACCATGTTGTTCAGGTTCACAACGTAGGTGTTGTGATGCTTACCGTAGTGGTAATCCAGAGTCTCGGCGGAAATGTGCGGCTCGAGGGCGTTTTTCTCGTACGGCAGCGGTGGCAATTCAAAAGCCATGGTTAATCTCCTACTCAGGTCATGTGCGGTGAGCGCAAGGCCGATCACGGGCGGCCATACAATACAGACTGTGTGAAAAAGACTGCGTTCGGCGCAAGGTCGATATAACCCGACAGAAACTACAGGGTGACGTGCTGTCAGCCCAGCCTGCCAGTGTTCGCTGCGCTCTCTACATTTTCACATTAAGGCTGCTCGCGTCGATGATAACTGTTTTTAGAACCTGTTCACCGTATGGGCAGGCTCACAACGACGCAGGCCCATGATGATAGCACCGGCGCTGCGCCATAACCACGCAACAACTGTGTGGGAAAGCATCTGCACCGGAGCTTTCGGCTGGATCAGGCTTCAGACCACTTCGCTTAACAGCTGCCAGGCAATACTGAACATCATCAGGGCAACACCCAGGTCAATCAGGCGCCAGGTAATGGGACGGGCCAACCAGGGCGCCAACCAGGCGGCACCAAGTGCAAGGCTCAGGAACCACAGCAGTGAAGCGCTTGCCGCCCCCATCACATAGGCACCGGGCATGCTTTGTTGCGCACCGAGTGAGCCAATCAGCAGCACTGTATCGAGGTACACATGGGGGTTGAGGAGGGTGACTGCGAGTGTTGCCAGAATCACCGCCTTGAGCGAGCGCGGCAAGGGCGATCCCTGTTGGTCCAGCGCCTGTGGTCGCCAGGCGCGACGCAATGCCTGGCTGCCATACCAAAGTAGAAAGGCTGCGCCGCCCCAGCGGGCAATCCCCATCAAGGTTGGGCTCTGGCTGAGAATTGCAGCCAGGCCAAATACCCCGGCTGCAACCAGAACGGCATCACAGGCAATGCATAACAGTGCGGCAGGCAGGTGATGCTCACGGCGCAGGCTTTGAGCGAGGATAAAGGCGTTCTGCGCGCCAATGGCCATGATCAGGCCGATCGCCACCAGCAGTCCGTTGGAATAGCTTTGCCACATGCGATTACTCCTGTGTAGCGGCTTGTCGACTCAGTTGCTGCAAGACCGCCAAGGCCTGTTGACCTTGGCTGGCATCGACAAAAATGTGGTCGTGGTAATAACCGGCAATCACATTGCAACTGATGCCTTGTTCACCCAGTGCATTGGCAAATGCGGCAGTGAGGCCCACCGCCCTCAAGGCGGAATGAACCTCGAGGGTCAGCCATGCTGCTATGTAGTCGGTCTTGAGCGAGAGCTGTTGCGCCTGGGCCTGGGAAATAATCACCGTGAGGCCTTCGCGTTCACGAAAGCTGCCTAGCGGTTCGATGTCACCCAACTGCTTCAGCGACTCGATACTGCAAAACACATAGGCGCCTGGGTTTAACCGGGGTGTCATGCTGCGTAGCAAGGTTGGCAAGGATGTTTCGCCGGACATGAGCGGCTAACTCTTGATTGGGATAGCCAGTTTGATAGCTTTGGCTGTATAAGGAAAAGCAATCTTGCTCATGCGTCATTAGGAAAACTGATTTGTTCGATTACAAATTACTCGCGGCCTTGGCGGCGGTGGTTGAACAGGCAGGCTTTGAGCGCGCCGCTCAAGTGCTGGGCTTGTCGCAGTCTGCGGTGTCGCAGCGGGTCAAGTTGCTGGAGGCTCGTGTCGGTCAGCCGGTATTGGTGCGCGCAACCCCGCCAACACCCACGGAGGTTGGCCGACGCCTGCTCAATCATGTTCAGCAAGTGCGCCTGCTTGAGCGTGACTTGCAGGGGCAGGTGCCAGGTCTGAATGACAACAGCACGCCGGAGCGTTTGCGGGTTGCCTTGAATGCCGACAGCTTGGCGACCTGGTGGGCGGGGGCGGTTGGGCAGTTCTGTGCGGACAAGCATTTGCTGCTGGAGTTGGTCGTGGAGGATCAGGATGTTGGACTCAAGCGCATGCGTGCTGGTGATGTAGCTGGCTGTGTTTGCGCCACCGATCGTCCGGGGGCTGGAGCGCGCAGTGTCGCACTGGGGGCGATGCGTTACCGGGCCTTGGCCAGTCCTGCGTTTATTCGTCGACATTTCAGCCGCGGGGTGAGCGCCGAGGGATTGATCAAAGCGCCGGCGATAGTGTTTGGGCCAGATGATTTTCTGCAGCATCGGTATCTGGCAGCACAAGGTGCCGAGGGCGGCTTCTTGCACCACCTGTGTCCATCGTCCGAAGGTTTTCTGCGCATGGCCCAGGCGGGTTTGGGTTGGGGCTTGGTGCCCGAGCAGCAAGTGATCAATGAGTTGGCCAGTGGTGAGCTGGTGGAGCTAAGGCCACAGCAGCCAATTGATGTGCCGCTGTATTGGCATCATTGGCGCAATGGTGGCGAGTTGCTCAACCAACTTACAGATCATTTGCTCGGCACGGCCCCTGCTTGCTTGATTGCGCCTTGAGTCCCTGTATGGCTAGTTGATCGTGATCTTGCCTGAGCCTGGCAATTGTTCGATTACGCGAGCACCAAGCAATTTTGTTGGAGTGAAATAGCCTCCATCACCTTGGTAGTCAAGCAGGTGTCGCACCGAATGAAGCACGCCATGAACTGTCACATCATAACCGTTGGCGGTTTGCAAAGAGGCGCTCTTGATCTCGCCAGCGTCGTTGCGCACTTCGCCCCAAAGCCAGGTGCGCTGGCGCATGCGCTGCTCTTCGCTGGGGCCCTTGATGAATTTTTCGACCAACCCCTTCAAGCCATTTTGGACCGCGCTCAGGCCAAAAAGCCTACGCACTGGGTTGAGTAATGACATGGCAATCGCCACGGCCGAGGGCGCGGGCAGGTAGACCTCGATATTATTGATTGCCGTTGAGTAATAGGCGGTTGCAACATCGCCCCAAGGAATGGTTACTGCCGCTTTAGTGCCACGACCAAAGTCGATCTGGCGGCGCTTATAGCCCAGGGGGACATCGGTAATAACCCCGGCACGGCGGATTTTTCCGCCCAGGCTCAAGCCTTCGATTGTGGTTTTGGCGGTGCCGGGTGATAGCCCGCTTGAGGTTTCAAAGCCTAGTGCCAGTTGCGTTGCGTCAGGCATGGCTTGATGCAGGCAAGCGGCAATGCAGTCAGTCGGTATTACATCAAAACCAACGCCGGGGCAAAGTACCACGCCGGCTTCCCGTGCTTGTTGGTCGCGGGCATACGCCGCCTCGAACACGCTGATTTCGCCGGTGATATCCAGGTAATGGCTTTTGCTGCTCAGGCACGCCGATATCATGGCTGCGCTGGTGGCGGAGAAAGGGCCGGCACAATTGGCGACTACCGCCACATCAAGCAAGGCGTGAGCCGCTTGCGCATGTTGCTGAGGGTCGAAAACCCTGCATTCGAGACCGTGCAGGGTGCCGAGCGCATGAATGGCCGCCGGGTCTCGCCCCGCCAGTATTGGTGTCATTCCCTGGGCCACAGCTTGCGCCGCAATCAGGTGGCCGGTATAGCCGTTGGCACCGTAGATCATCCATTTGTTCTTGGTCACGCAGCAGCCTCCTTACAGCCGGTGTCAGTTAGTTGAGGTTAGCAGATTGCACAAAAAACCAGGCCCTGGCCTGGCTTTTGCGGTTGATAGGCGCCTGCTATAGCAAGTTTTTCAAGTCTGAGCTGAAGGTCGGGTAGGCATAAATCTGTTCTTTTAGTTGGGTGCGGGTGATGTTGAAGCGCATCGCCAGTGCAATCAGGTTGATCAACTCTTCGCCTTGATGGCCGAGCATGTGCGCGCCAAGAATCAGGTCGGTATCTTTATCGACGATTATCTTTGCCCAGGCATGCTTGGCCAGCACGTTCTGGCTGGAAAACCAGTTCGCCATGTCATTACTGACAACTTCGATCGCGGCCTTCGAGTCACGAGCTTCCTTTTCAGTCAGGCCAACGCTGCTCAGTGCCGGAATGGTATACACGGCTGTCGGCAGTACCCGGTAGTCGCTGGTCGAGCCGTTGCTGAGAATGTTGTTGCCGACAATCTGACCCTCGTAGGTGGCCACTGGCGACAACTGCGGCGTAGTAGCGAGGGCATCGCCAGCCACCCAGACATGTGGGTTGGAGCTCGACTGGAAGTTCGGATTGACCTCGATACGCGCGCCGTCATGGAGAATCCCGGCCGCTTCGAGGTCGAGGCCGTCGATATTGGCGACGCGTCCGGCGCCGTTGACTACTGTGTCCGCCTTGAGCACCAAGGCTTTGCCCTGGTGTCGAATATGCACGTTCAGACCTGTTGCATCCTTGCTGATTTTTTCAACAGTGACGCTGGTTTTGACCTCAATGCCAAGCGCCTCGGTCGCGACTTGCAGGGCGGCCACGGCGTCGGCATCAAGACGCGGCAATAGCTGCGGCATAGCTTCAACAATGGTCACGTTAATGCCTGCGCGGGCATACACATGGCTGAACTCCAGCGCGATCACGCCTCCACCGATAAACACCACGTCCTTGGGCGGTTGGCTGTTGGAAAGCACCTCGTCAGAGGTGATCATCAACTCGGCGCCTGGGATGGGCAGTGGGCGGGTTTTCGAACCGGTGGCGATGATGATGTGCTCGGCTTCAAGGACCTGCCCGTTCACTTCAACCCGGTTTTTGCCAACGAACTTGCCCTGGCCGGTGAAGACCTGCCCACGCTTTTCGGCCAGGCTTTTCATGGCCCCCGGAATAAAGTCGATCATCCGGTCTTTACGGGCGATCAGTGCAGCCCAATCAATACTTGGTTCTCCAACGCTGATGCCATGCCCAGCCGCTTTACCAATTTCATCAAGTGACTTGGCCGCTGCGACCAGTACCTTTTTCGGCGTGCAGCCGCGATTCGGACAGGTGCCTCCAAACTCGGCCTGTTCAATGAAGGCAATGGTCTTGTTGGCCTTGGCCAGGATCGAGGAAACGCCAAACCCTGCGTTTCCTCCACCAATGATAATGACGTCAAATTTATCTGACATTCGAGCATCCTTTCTGTCGATTATTGAGTGGGGCGCCTTGGCTGGCTTGCCGAAACACGCACTTTCATACAAAGGATACTAGGGGGTTGGGGGCATAAGGTCACGCCGCTGTGTGTGGGCGCGAGCGTCAAAAGAGCCGCTTCATGATTGTAATAAGCCCTTGCGTGATGGTTTTTAGGGCGTTTCCTACGGGTGAGGGATTTGTAATGGTTTAGTGTTTCGCGCGTCGAATACAGCGGCACCTGAATAAGTATTCGCCGCAAGTCGCAACGCGAGCGGCAATTGAACCGTGCTTGAGGTTGCCTGGGGGAAACACTCAGGCAGCGATTAATACCTGACGAGAGTAGAGGGATCTATGGCCAATCTAGGCAATGAAATCAAATTTGGCGATGTAACCATCAAAATATTGAGCAACAGTGATGACCTGACTGTTTCCGAGATTGAAATTCCGGCCGGCGCTATCGCAACGCCACATCAGCACCCCCACGAAGAGGTGAATTATGTGGTCAGCGGCTCTTTGGATTTTATGTCGGAAGGTGAAACTGTCACTCTGCATGCCGGGCAGTCGATCACCATCGACCCAAACCAGCTGCACAACATTACCAATAGTTCAAACACGACCGGCGTCGTCCTTAGCGTCTGGACGCCTTCTCGCAAGGATCTGATTGCCAAATTGGCCTAGATCGATCCTGTCAGGGCGCTGTTCATGCAGCGTCCTGATGCCTGTGCGGCAGACTCATGCAATATCCTTCCTCCGGCAAATAAGCCGTCCGCGCATTCACAAGCGTGCATAAACCGCTCACGCCATGCCCTGCTCAGCACAGCGGTGCAGGTTCTATCCCCAGGTTTGCCGGTGCCGTCTACTGGCCTTTGCCAGCGCTTGGTTTCCTGCTGCACCTGAACGGCTTATAAAGACGTGATTCTGGCATGTTCCGACAGGCCATCAGGCACGCCATGCTGCTAAAGTGCAGCATCTGTCGATAATAATAATCCGGGGTGCTCAATGAAAATTCTCGTGACCGGCGCAAGCGGTTTTATTGGCGGACGCTTTGCTCGCTTTGCCTTGGAGCAGGGTTTGCAGGTGAGAGTCAATGGACGCCGGCCCGAGAGCGTTGCGCATTTGGTCAAGCGTGGTGCCGAGTTTATCCAGGGTGACTTGAGCGATCCTCAATTAGCCCTGGCGCTCTGTGATGATGTTGAGGCCGTGGTGCATTGCGCAGGCGCGGTGGGCGTCTGGGGTAAGTACGAGCACGTCCACCAGGCCAATGTGGTGGTCACTGAAAACATCATTGAAGCCTGTTTGAAAAAGCATGTGCGGCGCCTGGTGCATTTATCCTCTCCCTCGATTTACTTCGACGGCCAGTCCCATGTCAATATCAGCGAAGAGCAAGTGCCCAAGCGCTTTTCTGATCATTACGGCAAGACCAAATACCTGGCAGAGCAGCAAGTGTTTGGTGCGCAGGAATTTGGTCTTGAAGTATTGGCCGTGCGGCCACGCTTCGTTACGGGTGCTGGTGACACCAGTATTTTCCCGCGTTTGATCAGGATGCACGGCAAAGGTCGCCTGTCGATTATCGGCAACGGCTTGAACAAGGTCGATTTTACCAGCGTGCACAATCTCAATGATGCCTTGTTCAGTTGCCTGCTGGCCGCTGGGCCTGCGCTGGGCAAGGTCTACAACATCAGTAACGGCGCGCCGGTACCGTTGTGGGATGTGGTCAACTATGTGCTGCGCCAGATGGGCTTGGCCCAGGTGACGCGCCATATACCCTATGGCCTTGCCTACAGCGCAGCGACTTTGAACGAAGGCATTTGCAAGCTGATTCCTGGCCAGCCAGAACCGGGGTTGTTCCGCCTGGGGGTTGCGGTGATGGCCAAGGATTTCTCACTGGATATCAGCCGGGCACGGGAATTACTGGATTACGATCCGCAAGTTAGCCTGTGGACAGCGCTCGATGAGTTTTGCCAGTGGTGGAAGCATCAGCAGGGCTGAGCCGCCAATTACTCAGGTGTAAACGCGCTGGCCACGGTACATGCGCAATGACCCGGTGGGCACTTTCGGCTGGATCGGTACTATGCCGGACTGCAACGCCTTGCCTGGGGCTGGAAGCGATGTGTCACTGAAACCTGCCAGTTTTTGACCCAGCAGGCGGGTTTCTTCGTTATTGGAGTCGAGGCAGGCACTGAGCATTGCCGTAATGGCGTCTGGTTGGCTAAGGCGAATATCAATCGACATTTCCTCGCGCAGACGTCGACGCAAGCTTTGCATGCAATCGAGCACAGCTTTATTCAACTCCATAGGGTCACCCTCGTAACGGTCAGATTCTTTTAGATTAGAAACTTGGTACGGGCAGACACCGCATTCATGGCGGTTTGGCTGTGCTTGAATCTTTGCAAGGTGCATACCAGTTCACATAATGAGGAACTGTGCGGGTTCTGGCGGGTCGATCTGCTGAGGATTTGACCGGCTTCAGTGCAGCATGCACTGGCTTGGCGCAAAACTGCCTACAACCCTGCGAGTCGTTATACTAACCGTCGTTTGCCCATGGCACTCGAGCCAGTGCCAGGCAGTTGATTGCCTGCCCTGCCATGCAAAGCATAGGGCTGGTGCTTTGCTCCAGGGGCTTTGCAGCTCTTTCTGTGTTTTTTGTTTGAAGGTTTAACCATGCGTAACGATGCTAATGATGAAATTGATGATGTGCCCAGCTTGTCTGTCGGTACGCGTGAGGAAGAAGAATATGTTGCGCCGCGCCGCGCCGCCGCGCCCGAAGTGACGCCACATCGTGTCGCCGCACCGGTAAAAACGGCCAGTACCGGGCCACTCTGGGCGCTGGTGGGCGCCCTGATGATTGCTTTCGCCGGTCTTGGCTGGGGGAGTTTCCAGCAGATCAACCTCATGGAGCAGGCGCTGGTGGGCGCCCTGATGATTGCTTTCGCCGGTCTTGGCTGGTGGAGTTTCCAGCAGATCAACCTCATGGAGCAGCAACTTGTTGCCACCCAGGAAAGCTTCGCGCGCATCAGCGAGGAAGCCGCCGGGCGAATCAAGGATATTTCCGGCAAGGTGGTCGCCACCGAGTCATCCGTTACCTCCGGCAGCGAAGCGCTCAAGCTGCAAGTCAAGCAACTGGAAGCCAAGCTAGCCGAACTGAGCAAGCAACAGCAAGGCAGCAGCGGGCAGCAAGGTGATTTGAACAAGCGCCTGGAGCAAGTCAGCGGCGAGCTGAAGGCGCAGCAGGAGGCTAACGCTGAGCTGAGCAAGACCTTGAAGGCGCTGGCTGCTGAACAAACGACCTTGGCCGGGGCCCAGACGGAGCTGAAAAGCACAGTGGCCGAGCAAGCCAAACTGTCGGGCCAGCTCAAGGATCTCAATACGGATGTGCAGGCGCTGAAGAAGGTGGGCAACCCAACCCAGGCCATTAATGATCTGCAAGATGAGCTGCTGGTGCTCAAGAGCACTTTGGATAATCGCCCGGCGCCGAAGAACAACACCGCCGAGTTTGATGCCTTCCGTGCCCAGGTAACCCGTACAACCAGCACTTTGCAGGCGCAGATCCGTAATCTACAGGATCAGATCGACGCCAAATAACTGCAGGCTGTAGAACTAAAAAACCCGCTGATGCGGGTTTTTTAGTTCCTGATTGTGCAAATTACAGGCGAGGGTAGTCGATGTAGCCTACGGGGCCAGAACCGTAGAACGTCTCTGGTTGTGGTTCATTGAGCGGCGCATCGGCTTGCAGGCGAGCAGGCAAGTCCGGGTTGGCAATAAAGGGCACGCCGAAGGCAATGGCATCGGCCTTACCTGTTGCCAGCCACTCGTTGGACTGTTCTTTGGTGAAGCGCTCGTTGGCGATGAATACGCCGCCAAAAGCTTGCTTGAGACTTGGCGCCAGGCTGTCGTCTGCTGCTTTTTCACGGGCACAGATAAAGGCAATGCCGCGCTTGCCAAGCTCGGAGGCTACGTAGGTAAAGGTTTCGCTGCGTTGCGAGTCGCCCATGTCATGGGAGTCGGCGCGAGGAGCCAGGTGAACCCCAACACGGCCAGCACCCCAGACCGAGATGACCGCGTCAGTCACTTCGAGCAGCAGGCGTGCACGGTTTTCAATCGAGCCGCCGTAACGGTCGGTACGCTTGTTGGTGCTGTCTTGCAGGAACTGATCGAGCAGATAGCCGTTGGCGCCGTGGATTTCCACCCCGTCAAAACCCGCAGCCTTGGCGTTTTCCGCACCCTGGCGATAGGCTTCGACAATGTCATCGAGCTCTTCGGTTTCCAGCGCGCGTGGCACCGGATAATCGCGCAGTGGTCGCAGCAGGCTTACATGGCCTTTGGCCGCGATTGCACTGGGCGCAACAGGCGCTTCGCCGTTAAGGAAGCTTGGATCCGAGATGCGGCCAACATGCCACAGTTGCAGAACAATCTTGCCGCCATTGGCGTGTACCGCCTGGGTAATGTTGCTCCAGCCGCGGATCTGCTCATCGGACCAGATGCCGGGTGTATTGGCATAACCGACGCCCATTGGCGTGACGGCGGTGGCTTCCGAGATGATCAGGCCCGCGCTGGCGCGCTGCACGTAATACTCGGCCATCAGGGCGTTAGGTACGCGACGCTCATCCGCACGGGCGCGGGTGAGTGGAGCCATGATGATGCGGTTGTTGAGTTCAAGGTCGCCGATTTTGATTGGATCAAACAGAGTCGTCATTGCTTGGTTCTCCATCAGGATTATTCGTTGAGTGCAAAAGTTGCAGTCGGTTCAGTGGCAGTTACTGCGTCAGGTCGACGCGTGTTGTAGGTCAGTAAAAGGGCAAACAGCGCCAGAACAGCCAGGGCAGCGGCGGCAAAAGGCACACTTGAGAGGCCGAAGCCCTGGCCGATAACCACGCCACCGAGCCAGGCGCCAAGGGCGTTCCCGACGTTAAATGCGCCGATATTCAGGGTTGAGACCAGGTTGGGAGCACCGCTACCGAAGGTCACGACGTTGACTTGCAATGCAGGCACGGCGGCAAAGGCTGCCACGGCCCACAGGAACAAGGTGATCTCAGCAGGAATCAGTGCCTGGCTGGTCCAGCTAAAGAGCGTTGAGATAGTCGCCATGGAGGCGAATACTGTGATCAGGGTGAGTTTCAACTGGCGATCAGCAAAACGCCCGCCGAGCACATTGCCCAGGGTCAGGCCGAGGCCAATCAGCAGCAGCGTCAGGGTGATGCCATGGGGCGATACGCCGGTGACTTCGCCGAGCAGCGGGGCAATGTAGGTGAACAAGGCAAACATCGAGGCAGAGAACAGCACGGTGGTGCTCAGCGCCAACCATAAGCCTGCGTTGTTGAGTGCACGAATTTCGCTGCGCAGATCGGCTTTTTCAGCGTCATGCCGGTTTGGCAGGTAACGCCACAAACCAATCAGGGCGAGTACACCAATCAGGGTGACGGCCCAGAACGTCGAGCGCCAGCCCGCTGCCTGGCCAAGGGCGGTTCCCAGCGGTACGCCAAGTACGTTGGCCAGGGTCAAACCGGTAAACATCAGGGCAACTGCAGAGGCGCGGCGGTTGGCTGGCACCAGGCTGGCAGCGACAACCGAGCCGATGCCAAAGAAGGCGCCATGACAGAGTGCGGTGACGATGCGAGCGGCCATAAGCATTTGATAATCGGGTGCCAGCGCGCAGAACAGGTTGCCGGCGATAAAAATGCTCATCAGGGTCATCAGCGCGGCTTTGCGCGGCCAGCTGGAGGTCGCCAGGGCCATGATCGGGGCGCCAATCGCGACGCCCAGGGCATAACCTGTCACCAGCCAACCGGCGCCAGGAATTGAAACGGACAGGTCCGTTGCGACTTCAGGCAACAGGCCCATGATCACGAATTCTGTGGTGCCGATGGCAAACGCAGATAAAGCAAGAACTATTAGCGCAATGGGCATACCCGCGGCTCCGCTATCAAGAATGTGGATTGAATAATCAGACTCAAAGCTGTTGGCTGAGCAGGCTCAGAAAGGCTTGAATGGTTGGTTCGTTACGTTTGAAGAAGTGCCACTGGCCAACTTTCTTGCTGGTGATCAGGCCCGCTTTCTGCAACGTGCGCAGGTGGGCGGAGACGCTTGATTGGGAAAGCCCGGTGCGTTGATCAATCTTGCCGGCACAAACACCGATCTCCAGTGGATGATCCTGATCGGCAAAATACGCCTCAGGGGTTTTCAACCACGCCAGAATGTCACGGCGAACCGGATGAGCCAGGGCTTTGACTATTTCATCAAGGTCGAGTTGTTGCTGGCTCATGGGATTACCTCCGCGATCTGTTTGTGGCCGGTAGGTTTATATCGGCTTTGGGCGAACTTTATATCGGGTTTGCACGATATACAGATCGGGGACGAACTTTATATCGGGTTTGCACGATATACAGATCGTTTGTGCCGATAGCCTTTATCGACATCATTGATAAAGCTGTCGCAGCCATTCAGGGCGTGTTTTGCTGGCTCGCCAATATTGCGCAGGCGCAAGAACAGGTAAGCTGTCGCCATGAACTATCTTGCACACCTTCATCTAGGCGGCAATGCGCCGGCCCAGTTGCTCGGCAGTCTCTACGGTGACTTCGTCAAGGGTCCGCTAGCAGGTCAGTGGCCGTCCGATATCGAGGCGGCAATTCGCCTGCATCGGCGGATTGATGTATTCACCGACAACCACCCGCTGCAATTGCAAGCTAGGGCTCGGTTCCCTGCGGCGCGCAGGCGTTACTCAGGCATTTTGCTGGATCTGTTCTTTGACCATTGCCTGGCCTTGAACTGGAGGCAGTTCAGCGATGAGCCGCTTGAGCGGTTCACGACCCGGGTTTACCAGGTCTTGAACGATGAGCCTGAACTGCCTGAACGGCTGGCATATATTGCGCCACGCATGGCCGCGCAAGACTGGCTCGGTAGCTACACCGACTTTGCCGTGTTGGAGCAAGTGATTTACGGCATGCAGCGGCGCTTGTCGCGCCCCGAAGGGCTGGCCGGTTCAATGGCTGAACTGGAACAGCTGTATCAGCCGCTGATGGATGACTTCCAGCTGTTCTATCCGCAGTTGCAAGCCTATGTCGCCGAGCAGTTGGCCCCGGGCTAGGCCGCTTCGAGCTCACTGTCGCTGGTAGCCGGCGCTAAGTTGCTGCCAAACAATGCCGCTGTGATTGCCGTCTGGGCCTGGCGTGCCAGGGCGTTGCGGTTGAGGTCGTGGCTTGCAATGGGCGTCAGCAACTGGATCTCGACTTCGGCGCGGTCGCTGCGAAACAGGCGCAACAGATGCGAGAGCATGTCGTCATCGCCAATAAAGGGGGCAATTTCATCGCGCTTGCCATTGCGTAGGTAACGAATTGCCACCGGTTGCAGTGCCACCGAGCTATCAATTGCACTGCTCAACAAGCGGCCATGAAAGGTGCGTACTGCCTGTCCGTCGGTTGTTGTGCCTTCCGGGAACATCAACAGGTTGCGCGATTGCTGCAAGTGGCGACTCAGTTGCTGGTTGAGCACCGTGCTATCGCCCGCGCCCCGGCGAATGAACAAGGTGCCGGCTTTTTGCGCCAGCCAGCCGGCTACTGGCCAACTGCGCACTTCGGCTTTGGACAGGAACGAAAGCGGAGCAAGCATGCCCAGCAGTGGAATATCGGTCCAGGAAATGTGGTTGCTGACCCACATCATTGGCGTTTCCGGCAGCCTTCCGCTGACCCTGACGTGAAACGGCAAGGCCGCGCTGAGGCGTGCCATGAACCAGCGGGTCAGGCGTTGGCGGGTGCTCATCAGGTCATGCTTGACGATACGTTCGGCAACGCTGATAACGCCAGCCAGCAAGGCTCCAAGGCCGATGACTGCAAGCAGGCGCAACAGGCGGAAATACAGGCGCAGTTTAATCATTGGGCCCCCATGGCTGGCGAAACGACCAAGTGTACAGGCTGCAAGCGCCTGTGCGCATCAGCCCACCGCTTTGAAGTGACGGGCATAACGCGGGCACAGTTCATCGCGTTTTAACAGAATGAACACGTCGGCCACATGGAAGTCCGGGTCCCAGCAGGGCTCACCGCAGATCTTCGCGCCCAGGCGCATGTAGGCTTTGAGCAATGGTGGCATCTCGGCAATGATGTTGCCGGGGATATCCAGGTTTGGCAGTGGCGTCTTGGGGTCGGCGCGGAGGTGTTCGGTGCACAGGTAACGCTCGCGCAGGCGTTGCATGATGGCCTGGGCCTGAATGCCACCATCTTGCATGGGTATGCTCGCGCAGCCCATCAGGTAGCTGTAGCTGCCCTGGTTGAGGACTTCCGCCAGTTCGCTCCAGAGCACGGCGATAGTGCCCCCATTGCGGTAGGCCGGGGCGACGCAGGTGCGACCGATTTCAAGCACTGGTCCCTGCAAATGCGCCAGGCCGTGCAGGCTGAACTCTTGCTCGCTGTAAAAATGCCCCAGGCTGGCAGCCGCTTGATGATCGAGCAGACGCGTGGTCGCCACAAGCTCGCCCGTGCTGAGGTCGCGCACGCCGATGTGGCTGCAGTGAACGTCGTAGTCATCCATGTCCAGGCCGAATTCGGCACCCTTGAGCTTTGCATCAAACTCACTGCTGAATACGCGAAAGCGCAGTGCCTGGGCTTCTTTAAGCGCGGAACTGCCAATCAGTCGTTCAGCTTGCAAGCGGCGAGTTGCAGTGCTTTTGTCGTGCGCTACCTGAGTCATAACGTTCTCTCCGTTAGCCGACTGTCCTGTGCTGTTGTCGAACCTTGTTGTTCGAAAACCGGCTCAATGCCTTGCAGTCGATCAGTCTTGTTAGGCAAGCTCAGGCTAAGTAGGGCGGGTGTCATCACTGTGAAGCTTTGGTGATGCTTGTGTGACAGCGCCCGCTCAACGCAATACTGCAGAGGACAGGCCCATGCCTTGGGACAAGTTGTTGCAACCCTGCCAGCGGATGGCGGATGGACAGGCGCTCGACGATTGGTACACCGCTTTGCTTGAGCGCCTGGCAGAGCCATCCGCTTTCGAGCTGGCCGTGCTGGGTGGGCGTTTGGCACCAACTCCCGGGCTGGCGTTCCTGGCTGGATACCAGGGCGCCTTGCGCGCGCTCTGGCCATCGGCGCCCTGGACGCTGGGGGCACTCTGCGTCACCGAGAACAGAAGCGTTCGGCCTGCTGACATGCAGACTCGCTTGAGTCAGTTACAGCTCAGCGGCCGCAAGGATTTTGTCACCGCTGGTGATGCCGCGCAGTGGCTGCTGGTGGCGGCGCGGGAGGAGGGCGATGGGCTCGCGCCGCAGGTCGCGATTACTGTGGTGGCCAACGGCGCTGCAGGCGTGCAAGTTGAGCAATTGCCTGCGCTGGGCTTTATGCCGGATGTCAGCCACGCCCGGTTGCAGCTCGACCAGGCCGCTTGTGAACGCCTGCCTGGCGATGGTTGGGATGATTATGTAAAGCCCTTCCGCAGTATCGAAGACCTGCATGTGCTGGCTGCGATATGCGCCTGGTTATACGGCATCGGGCACGAGTCTGCCTGGCCCGTGGATCTGCAGTTGCGTTTGCTGGGCCTGCTCAGTGGCTGTGCCGAGGTCAGCAGGGCGAGCGCCAAGGCGCCCACCACCCATGTGTTGCTTGGCGGCCTGTTCGCCCAGTTCGCGGCATTGGGCCCTGAACTGGATCATGCGCTGGCGGCCGGTGATGAGCACTGGGCGGCACTTTGGCAGCGTGATAAGGCATTGATGTCCATTGCCAGGAGTGCGCGCCAGGCGCGTTTGCAAAAAGCCCTGGCGCAATTGGCCGGCCAGGTTTTCGCGAGTTGAGTTGACCCAGGTCAGTAACAAGTCGGTGCAAGCTGGCTAACGTCGCTTGGTTTGGGGAGAGAACAAATCCATGCGCCGCGAGCCAATTGTGTTGTTTGAGAAAGATGGCCATCAATGCCTGATGTTTGATGACCTGGTCAGCGGCGAAGGCGTACAGTCCAACCAATTCCTGATTATCAATGATGATCAGTACCTGCTTCTCGATCCGGGCGGTGACCTGACCTACACACCGCTTTCGCTGGGGTTATCGAGGTACATAGAGGTCCAGGACCTTACCTATATTTTTGCCTCCCACCAAGACCCGGACATTATCGCTTCGCTGGACAAGTGGTTGTTGCACACCCGCGCCAAAGTGATCTGCTCAAAACTGTGGGCGCGATTCCTGCCGCACTTGACGGCCAATTACCTGGCCATAAACCACGGCATATCGACCTATGACCGGATTATTGCCTTGCCTGATCGCGGTGAGACATTTGCCCTGGGGCGCAGCAAACTGAAAGCCATTCCCGCGCATTTCCTGCACTCGGTCGGTAACTTCCAGCTCTATGACCCACTGAGCAAGATCCTGTTTAGTGGCGATATGGGCGCATCGCTGGTTGATGATGCCAACCCGGTAAACGACTTTATGAACCATGTGCCAAACATGCTCGGTTTCCACCGGCGCTACATGGCAAGCAACAAAGTCTGTCGTCTGTGGGCGGCAATGGTTCGGCAAATGGATATCGAGATGATCGTGCCCCAGCACGGGCGTCCCTTTGTGGGCAAAGAGATGATCAATACATTTTTAATGTGGGTTGAAAACCTCGAGTGCGGCTTGGATCTGCTCAGCCAGGATGACTTTCGCGAGCCGCGTGATTAAAAGATGTGCCTAATTGCCATGTAATCCGGCGCGTTCGGTACTATTTCGGTCATATTGGCCGTGCTAGGGTGCTGCCTCGAAACTGACAAGAGGCGTATCAATGCCCGCTCCAATTTTATCCAGGCTGAGCTTTGCGCTGTTGCTCTGCTTTGCCAGCATCACGGCCCACGCCGAGCACTGGCCGATACCTGATTGGTCGACGCAAACCAGCAGCCATGACGCCGCGCAACAATCGGCGCTGGCCGCACTGGAGGATTACGCCTTTGCTGCGCGTGATGACCAGAGCCGCAAGGGCGTGCGTACCGATGCATTGCTTGTGGTGCGTGATGGCCAGATTGTTTATGAACGCTATGCCGGACCAACCAAGGTCGACACGCCGCACCTGACCTGGTCCGTGAGCAAGAGCATCTTTGCCGCGGTGTTGGGTGTCGCCTACGGCCAGGGACGTTTCAAACTGGATGCGCCGGTGGCTGTTTATTACCCGCCAATGGCGGCGCATCCCGACATCAAGATGGGCCACTTGCTCAACTGGGCGTCGGGGCTCGATTGGGAAGAAGATTACGAGTATGCACCGCTGAAATCATCGGTGGTGGCCATGCTTTACACCCGTGGCCGAGATGACATGGCCGCCTTTGTTGCCAATCATCCAAGCGATGCCGAACCGGGCCAGCGCTTCCGTTACTCCAGCGGTGACAGCACCATGCTCGCCGCAGCGCTCAAGGGCATGCTTGATGCCGAGCAGTACAAGAACTATCCGTGGACAGCCTTGTTCGAACCGCTGGGTATCAAGTCCGCGGCCTGGGAAACCGACCCGACCGGTACCTTTGTCGGTTCATCCTATGCGTATATGAGCGCCCGCGACCTGGCCAGGGTTGGCTTGCTGATGCAGCGTGACGGCCGTTGGGGCGAGCAGCAGTTACTGCCCAAGGCCTGGGTGGATTTCAACCTTACAGCCTTTGCCAACTATCAGCCCGATCCGCAACAACCCAATGCTGCGGTTCCGGGTGGCCAGTGGTGGTTGAACCAGGGCGTGAATGGCTCTGCCAAACCCTGGCCGGATGCTCCGCAGGACAGCTTTGCCGCACTCGGCCACTGGGGGCAGAGCCTGTATGTGATCCCCAGCAAAAACCTGATCATCGTGCGCTATGCCGACGACCGCGACGGCAGTTATAACCACAACCAGCTGCTGAAACTTGCGCAGGCAGCCTTTGCCAAGGTGCAACCATGATCCGTCGCTTGCTTATCCGGTTGTTAATCATATTGCTGGCGCTGCTGGCAGTCTGGACATGGTTGAATCGCGAGCACTTGCAGGCATTCCCCGGCATCCTTGGCGCCTACACTGCCAAGGAGTATTGCTCTTGCCGCTATGTAATGGATAACCCGGAGCAGTATTGTGTGGGCTACGCCAAGCAGTATCTGCCGCTTAGCGGATTCTTCGATGACGTGGTCAACAAGCGCGTGACGGCGCGCGCCCTGGGCAGTAGCCAGTCGGCGCAATGGCTCGGGCCGCGTCAAGGTTGCCAGTTGTTGCCACAGGCTGCGGACTTGCCTGAGTAAGGCGGGCTAGACCGAGGTCGATTTCAGCAGGGGTTTGCAAGGCGTGCTCATGCAGCTATCGTTGCGCATGAGCCGCTGCGCTCAATTGCCAAGCAACCTGCTGATTTCGGAGATTTATGCGCCTGTTGTTCGCCATACTGCTGAGCCTGGGCATTGTGCTGCCGGCTCAGGCCAAATGGTATCTAGACAACGAGTCTTCACGCCTGTCATTTATCTCGACCAAGAATCTCGATACCTCCGAAGTCCATCGCTTCCTGACCTTGCACGGCACTGTGAGCGACAGTGGCGAAGCCAGTTTGCGGGTCGAGTTGGAATCAGTCAGCACCGGGATATCCTTGCGTGATGAGCGAATGCGTTCGCTTTTATTCGATATCGCCAAGTTTCCCCAGGCCAGGGTGTCCGCGCAGTTGGATATCCGGCCAATCAGTACGCTTGCGGCGGGCGCGCAACTTGAGTTGAGCCTGCCCTTGACCCTGACGCTGCACGGTCAAAGCCACAGTTATAGGGTGGAGCTATTGGCCACGCGCCTTGACGACCACCGCTTCCAGGTTGTCACGCTTGCGCCATTGGTGCTCAACGCCGCCGACTTCGACCTGCTCAAGGGGCTTGATGCCTTGCGCAAAGTGGCTGGGTTATCGGCAATTAGTCGCTCAGTGCCGGTTGGTGCTGTCCTGATCTTTACACGCCGCTGATGGCCGGCCTGATTTTCAACTGGCGCCAGGGTAATCGTTTTACCTTGCTCAGCGACGGGCCTGAATTCTTCCCGCGGATGATTGATGCCATCGATAGCGCGCGGCAGCAAGTCGAGTTCGAGCTTTACCTGATTGAAAGCGGTACCTGCGCCGACCAGGTATTGCGCGCCCTGTGTGATGCGGCCCAGCGCGGCGTTGCCGTGCGCTGTCTGTTTGACGCCTATGGCGCTCAGGCGTTGACCAAGGCTGATCGTGCACTGCTAAGCAATGCCGGTGTTGAGATGCGCTGGTACAACCCGATACGCTGGCGCCGGGGTATACGCAATTTCTATCGTGATCACCGCAAGCTGCTATTGACCGATGGGCGGCTGGCGTTTGTCGGTGGCGCCGGGGTAACAGACGACTTCTGGTGCACGGACAACCCAGAAAGCGCCTGGCACGAGACCATGGTCGAGATCGATGGTCCGCTGGTCGAGGATTGGCAGCAACTCTTCGAGCGCCAGTGGCAGGCGTGCAATACGCGCCTTTCATGGCGGCCCTCGGCAACTGCCGGGCTTAATCGTCTGCCGGTATCGCCGCCAGTAGGTGTCGGCCTTGGTCGTGTTGCCTATGCGGACGCCAAGCAGCACCGCGACATATTGCAATCGATGGTGCGCGCACTGCAGTCTGCCGAGGGCCGCATCTGGTTTGCAACGCCTTATTTCTTGCCGACATGGAAGGTGCGTCGGGCCTTGCGCAAGGCGGCGGCCCGGGGTGTCGATGTGCGTCTGTTGCTCAGTGGGCGACGCACGGATCACCAACCCGTGCGCCTGGCCGGTCACCGTTACTACCCGCGCCTGCTGCGTGCTGGCGTGCAGATCTTCGAGTACCAGCCACGTTTTTCGCATCAAAAAATAGTGCTGGTCGATCAGTGGGTGAGCATCGGTTCATGCAATTTTGACCACTGGAATCTGCGGTTTAACCTTGATGCCAACCTTGAGGCGCTGGATAAACCCTTCACCCAAGCCATAGTCGATCGTCTTACGGCTGACTTTGCTGACAGTCGTCAGGTTGACCTGGATCTATGGCTCCCCCCGCCACTGTGGAAGCGTCTGCAACAGCGGCTTTGGGGCTGCATTGATCGCATTGCGGTCAATCTGCTGGACCGGCGCCGCTAGGCAGCTCCTGAAAAACTAATGCGCCAGGTATTGCTGGGGCCGCTCTTGGTGCTCAGGCTTCGGACCAGTCTTTGGCTGTTGCGTTGCGCCTTGTTCTTCCGTCGTTTGCTACCTATTGCGAAGGTTCCCAGGCTCGAACTCAAGCGCTGCACTTTTGTCGGGGCGTCGTTGCTGCAGCCCAGGGCTATGCTCGGCCCATAACAACAAAAGGAATGGTTATGCGCTGCCTTCATCCCTTGCTCATACTGCTCATGCCGATGTGTTTCGGGCTTGGCGCCTGTTCAACCCTAGGTGGATTTTTTGGCGATACACAAGGCGCGGCATATACTGCGCAGCAGCCTACGGCCTCTCAGCGGGCAATTGTCTATCTATACCGGCCCAGGAGCACTTGGGCTGATCAGGAGCTTGAGGCTCCTGGGCTGTTTGTGAATAACCAGCTTCAAGGCAGCTTGCCAAGTAATGGCTACCTGGCATTCGAGATCGATCCTGCGCACTACCAGATCGAGCTGCGCCGCCCATTGCTGGGCAGTTACTGGACCTGGCTCGCTGATAGCTCGTTCGACTTTGTCAGCATCGCCAAATTGACTCTGGTCAGTGAGGCGGGGAGTCGCTACTTCTTTCGCTATGACGAGCTTAATCCGCCGCCGGGGAAGAGCCCTGTCCCCGCCGTTGGTGATGGGCCGGTGCAACAAGTCCCAGCTGCCGTGGCCGAGACCGAGATCATTCATACGCGCCAGCTCCAACCCTTGCGCGCTGTCACGCCAACTGCTCATGAACCTGATTTCTGGAGCGAGCCTGCACGCTCTCTCGGGCTCTGATTCAGTCAATTTGCACATCTGCTTGAAGTAGTTACCGGCTATTACCTGTCTATCCTGCAATGGGCAGATACTGCCTGCCGAGATTAACCACCGAGCGAGGAATGCAAACATGGCTGCGAAGAAAATTCTGATGTTGGTTGGTGACTACGTCGAAGATTACGAAGTAATGGTGCCGTTTCAAGCGTTGCAGATGGTTGGCTATACCGTTCACGCGGTCTGCCCGGATAAAACCGCCGGGCAGTCTGTGCGCACGGCCATTCACGACTTTGAAGGTGATCAGACCTACAGCGAGAAGCCTGGGCACAATTTTGCTCTGAACTTCAGTTTTGCCGATGTCAAAGCCAAGGATTATCAGGGCCTGGTCGTACCTGGCGGACGTTCGCCCGAGTACTTGCGCCTCAATGCCGATGTGCTCAAGCTGGTACAAGCCTTCGCCAAGGCCGATAAACCGATTGCGGCTGTTTGCCACGGCGCGCAATTGCTTGCTGCAGCAGGCGTGCTCAAGGGGCGTGAATGCAGTGCTTATCCCGCTTGTGCGCCGGAAGTGACCCTGGCTGGAGGTACTTTTGTTGAGATCGCCGTTGACCATGCCCACGTTGAGGGTAACCTGGTGACCGCCCCTGCATGGCCGGCGCATCCGACCTGGTTGGCAGGTTTTCTGATGCTGCTGGGAGCCAAGATTTCCCTGTAGGCTAAAGCCATCGAAGCCATGTCTTTATGGCTTTTCCTGGCATTTGAAGGAGGATGAGCCCGTGTGTGAGCTTTATATAAAAGCCGACCCGATTCTGTACGAGTCGCGTTCGCGCTCTCTGCGAATTCGCGGCGTGGTCACGACCTTGCGCCTGGAGAATCAGTTCTGGGACATCCTCCGCGAGATTGCCGAGACAGATGGCATGACCACCAACCAGTTGATCAGCAAGCTCTACGACGAGGTCATGGACTATCGCGGCGAGGTGGTCAACTTCGCTTCCTTTTTGCGGGTGAGTTGCAGTCGTTACCTGGCTCAGCGGCGTGGTGCCGTGGCCGAGTTAAGCCTGGTTGGGCGTGCTGGTTGAGCGCCTGCCAGGAACGCATGCCCTGGGTAACTCAACGCTGACTTCAAGGCCCCCCAAGGGGGAGTCAGTCAATGCAATGGTACCGCCATGCAACTCTATTACCCTCATTACAATTGAAAGGCCAAGCCCGGCACCTTGGCCGTCACCTTGACGGTAAAAGCGTTCAAAAACCTTTGGGCGCTGGTTCTTATCGATGCCTGGGCCACTGTCTTGAATTCGAATCCGCAAGCTATCGGCACTTGACTCCATGCAAACCTGTACATGGCCACCTGCCGGTGTGTATTGCACCGCATTACTGATCAGGTTTTGCAGTAATGTACCGATGCTCGGGCTATCGCCATGCAGGTTGAAGTCGGCATTCTCATCCGCATCGAGGGTCAATTCCTGATTTTTTTCGAGGGCAAGGGGAGTCAGCTCCGCCAGCTCATTCCGGCTGTAGGCCAGCAGGTCGAAGTCAACCATCGCCAGTTGCACAACGTGGGGATCAAGCCGGGCGAGCGTCAACAACTGAGCCACCACCCGGGTTGCCCGCTCGACGCCAACGCCAAGCTGCCTCAGGGCTTCATCGCGGTCGCTCGGGTCGGTGGTTTGCAGCGCGTTTTGCGCATGGATGCGTAGCACCGCAAGCGGAGTACGCAACTCATGCGCGGCATCGGCGAAAAAGCGCTTTTCCTGATTGAGCAATTGGTTGACCTGCATCAGCAATCGGTTGAGCGCCGCATTCATTGGTTCCAGTTCCGAGGGTAACGGACCCACGATCATGGGGGAGAGATTGTCCGGGGCCCGCCGCTTGATGTTGTTTGCCATGGTTTGTAACGGACGTAGACCCCAACCTACAGCGCCCCACACCAGCAGTGCGAGCAAGGGCAGGCCGAATAGATCGGGTATCAGGCTGCGCTTGGCAATTTTACTGACCAGTTCTCCTCGTACATCTCCTCGCTCACCGACCATGATCCAGTGGTCATCCTGGAGGTCCCTGAGCATGAATAGCCGCCATTGGTTCTGGTCCATTTTGATGTCGTGATAGCCAATCAGGCTGCGTTCGAGCGCCGAAAGAGGTTCGCCTTCTGTGTGATTGTGCGCGGGAAGGTTCTGCATATGCAGTTTCGCGAGAATACGTTGCAGCGCAGGTTCGGGGGCACTGGCCGAATGCAGTAATACTTTGCCCTGGTCATCAATCACCTGGAAGGCCAACTTGCCTTCGTAAGGATGGCCACCGAGCATTTTCTCGTCGCTACGGCTGTCGGCCAGCGCTTGATTGAGTGCATTCTGGAGCAGGGCTCGCGAGCCGTCGGGCATATCGGCGCCGACGAAGCCCGCCAGCAAGCGGGCGGTTTGTGCAAGTTGCGCGTCAAACAGTTCTTCGGTTTCATGCCTGGCGTCATGGTAGCTCTTGAAGGAAATAACCGTCATGGTCACGCTTAAAAAGCCGAGAACCAGCGCCAGGGTCCGTGAACGAATCGAACGCATCATGCTTTATCGACCAAATAACCTACGCCACGGATAGTGCGAATTAACTCAGGGAAAAACTTTTTACGCAAATGGTGCACATGGACTTCAAGTGCATTGCTTTCAATTTCTTCACCCCAGCCATAGAGCGCTTGCTGCAATTTGTCGCGGCTCATGACGCGGCCAGGTTGAGCCAGTAATTCATGCAGCAACAAATACTCTTTGCGTTGCAGGGTGATCGTCTGGCCTTGGTAGTTGACCTCATGGCTGACCGGGTCGAGGCTGATTCCGCGATACTCCAGTGCCGGTTGCGGGCGGTTGAAACTGCGGCGCAACAGCGCGCGTAACCGGGCTTTTAGTTCGGCCACATCAAAGGGCTTGATAAGGTAGTCATCTGCACCTGCGTCCAGGCCCTTGATGCGATCAGCCGTGGAGTCGCGAGCCGTCAGCACTAAAACAGGCACCGGATTGGCCGCCGCCCGCAGATGCTTGAGCACTTGCAGGCCATCCATGCGCGGCAAACCCAGGTCGAGCACTGCCAGGTCGAAGGCTTCCTCGCTCAGGGCATGCAGGGCGCTTTTACCATCTTGCAGCCAATCAACGGTATACCCCTCTGGCTTGAGTGCCGTACGGATACCTTCGCCCAATGCTGGATCGTCTTCGACAAGCAGAATACGCATTTGTAACTCCTTTCTTGCTATTCAAGCCTGTCCCAAGTCTATTACTCAAGCTCTGCGTCGATCTTTTTTAGTAGTAAACTAATGTCTTGCATACGACCTTTGTCGGCTGTTTCCCGGCCTGGGCGTGGCGCTGCCTGCTGAGCTTTAAGCGCAAATTTTCTCGCGTCTTGGTAGTGTTTCTGGCGAAACAGAAAGTCGGCGTAGAAGTAGTTTGGATCGATGCCACTCGGGTTAATTGCCAGCGCTTGTTTGAGCATAGTCTCTGCTTTGCTGTCGTCACCAAAGCCAATGGGCCAACCGGGTACCTGGTAGTACAAGCTGCCCAGGCTGGTGTAGGCCGATCCGCTTAGCGCGCGCGGGTCTATTTGCAGCGCTTGTTCGAGCTTGGCTTTAGCGTCTTTGACCAAGCCCAGTGCTCCGAGCCCACCTTTAGCACCCGCATAGGTGCTTAGGATAATGCCATTCCAGATCAACAGTTCTGCTGAGTCCGGTTCGGACTTCACAGCTTGTTCGGCGCTGACACTGAGCTTTTCAAAGGCTGCTTCACGCTGGTCAGCTGGCAGGCTGTAATTGATTTCAGCCCAGCGTTGTTGCAGTTGCTTGAGGTTGTCTTGTCCTTCGCTACTGAGTGCCAATGCAGGCAGGCTCGCCAGGCAGAGCAGGATACAGGCAGCGTTGCGAATAAATGTGGGCATGGCTGGAGCCCCCTAGGCGTTGTGACGTACAAAGCGTTGGATTGTGGGTAGTTGCTTGCGTAGAGCCTGGTCAACGACACGCGGCAGCAAGCTGTTGAGACGAACAAACAGTTTCTCGGGCCAACCGAGGTAAGACTCTTCGGTTTCCTTGTCTATGGCGTTAGCCAATTGTGCGGCGACTGTTTCAGGAGCATCCATGGCGACCTTGAGCTCGTTGTTCATCGCAACGACAGTATCGGAGTTCATGCGGGTTTGGGTGGCTCGTGGGGCAAAGTACAGCACCTTGATTTGAGTATCGGCGAGCTCGCGGCGCAGTGCTTCAGAGAAGCCGCGCAAGGCGAATTTACTGGCGCAATAGGCGGTGAAGCCTGGATAGCCTATAGAGCCAAATGTTGAGCCCAGGTTAATGATCAGAGAGCGGCCTTGCTGGCGCAGAATAGGCAGCAGACGATGAGTCAGTTGCAGGGTCGAGGTGACATTCAGCTCGATCATCTGGGCTAACTGGTCTTCATCATGCTGCTCAAGCAGGCTGAAGTGGTTGAGGCCAGCGCCGTTGATCAATGTATTTATACCGCCGAAGCGCTGGGCCGCAGCAACCACCGCTTCACGGCCATTACGCTGGCTGATATCGGCCTGCACGATCTCCAGGTTATTCGGATAGCGCCGGGCCAATGCCTGCAGCGCATCCGTTTGTCGACCGACCAGCAGCAGTCGGGCGCCTCGGGTGGCGAGTTGTTCAACAATGGCTTGGCCAATCCCACCACTTGCGCCGGTTAACAGGGCACGGCATTGCGAGAGATTCATCATGATTTCCTAGGCTGAGAGCGGCAGGCTGCGAAACATGTCGCCGTACAGGCGATAAACCACTTTGGCGGTATGGACCACGGCCGCTTGGTCATCTGTGTTATCGAGACGGTTCATCAGCTTTTTGTAGAACTCGATATGTTCGATGTCCAAACTGCCGTGCGAGCTCAGATAGCTAAAGGCGTTGTCGGGCAGTTGCAGCTTGTCTTGGATCACCCCGGCTGCTTGTGTGGCCAGGGTGATGCTGGTGCCTTCGAGCACGTTGACCATGCCAAAGAAACTCACCGGGTTGCTGCGAGCGATACGGTCGTAGACATAGCTGACCATCAACTCTGTCGGCAGCTTGGGTGTCCCGTTGCGTACGGCTTCAGGGTCGCCGCCGCAGGCCGCGATATCATTGAGTACCCACTCCTGGTGGCCGTATTCCTCTTCAACGTATTCAGCCACCGCAGCGCGTAGCCATTCCAACCGCTCAGGCAAGCGTGAGCCGCATGCCATCAGTAATGGAACCGTGTGCTTGACGTGGTGGTATGCCTCGGTGAGAAAGCCAATGTAGCTGTTCAGACTGACGATGCCTGACATGGCCTGCTGGATGATAGGTGCACTGAGTAGGTAGTTACGTTCCTCAGTGGTTTGCTCGAGTAGCGAGTCATAAAAGTTCATGGGAGGGCTCCGGTCATCGGTACATCGGCGATTAAATGGGTAATCGCCTCTTGATAATGCTGCTGCACCGCATTGCGGCGTAGCCGGCCATTGGCTGTGGTCATGTCATTGGTAACGCTGAAGGGGTGTTCGGCGCGTAACCAGTGATGGACTTGGGCGTAGTCCGGCAGTTGCTGATTAACTTCCTGCACCGCAGCCGCCAGGTCTTCATCTGTGGTGTCGGGAAATCGTGGGACCAGTACCGCTACGTTCTGCGCCATGGCTTCGCCCTGAACCCATGCCTGGGCGATGGGAAGTCGCTGGGTGAGTTCGGCTTCCACCCATTCAGGGTTTACGTTGCGCCCGTATGCGGTAATGAATTGGTGCTTCTTGCGGCCATGCAGTACCAGGTAATCGCCGTCAAAGTGGCCAAGATCGCCGCTGGCAAGCCATTCGTCCTGCGCTTCAGCCTCGCCGACATAGCCGAGCATGTGCGGCCCTTTGATCATTACCTCGCCGTCACTGGCCAGGCGGATCTGTAAATGCCCAAGTGGTTTGCCAACAGTGCCAACCTTGCGGGCTTCAGGAGTGTTCAAGCACACGACCGAGGCACATTCCGATAAGCCGTAGCCTTCAAAAACAGGCAAGCCGAGTTCACCGCACCGATCCAGTAGCTGGGGCGCGACTCGACCACCGCCGACGGCGATAAAGCGCAGGGATGAAGGCAGCGGTAGGCCACGCTCAGCTGATGTAACAAGTGCCAGCAGCAGTTGTGGCAGCAGAATCAGGCTATGGGGTTGCAGTTCATTCAAACTGGTTAGAAATTGCATGAGGTTGAACTGACTGGCACCTTGCAAGCCGGATTTAGCCATCGGAATCAGTTCAACCTGTGCGCCCGCTATCAGCGGTGCGTAAACACCTGCCAGGTTTTCCAGCAGCGTCGCCAGGGGAAGAATGCACAGGTGCCGCTCAACCGAGCACGACAAGCTGGCGAGGTAAAGACTGTTGGCTACCTCAAGCTGCGTGGCAATGTCCAGGCACACGCCTTTAGGGTTGCCAGTGGTTCCTGAGGTGTAGGTGATTTTGCAGGTCCCGGCAGGCAGTTCAGGGTAGTGCCCTAGCTTGCGCTGTAACCAGCCTTCAGCATTTTCACTGAACCCCAGTGATTGGCTTGTTTCATTTGGGAGGCCGATCAGGCAATCGACGCCAGCGCTGTCCATGACATGCTTTTGCTGGGCTGCCGAAAAAAATCCAGGCAAGGGGATGCATACCAGCCCCGCGTGCAAAATGGCCAAGTCCCACAGCACCCATTCGATGCCATTGTCCAGTGCCAGCGCGACGCGGGTTACGTCCTGGGCGAGGAGTCTTTCGCTGCGTGCACTGACTTCGTCGACCAGTTGGCAGTAGCTCAGGGTGTCAGTGCCTTGGCGCAACGCGACTGAGTCATTGCGGCTGCGCAGTTGCTGGAAAAAGCGCTCAGCTACAGGCCACATTAGGCATTTCCTCAAGTGCGTAGAGTGCTTTGTGACCAAGGCGTGGATAGGCACCGAGTTGCATCAAGCGCTGGTGGCCATTGAAGATATCGCCAGCCATCACCTGCGGATTACTTTCGTAGTAGCTGCCCCAGTCGACTAACTCATCGCCCATGCATTTGGGGTCAGCAGGGCCTAATGCCAGCGGGGTCAGCCCCAGGCGTTGGAAGCTGTTGAGCAGGGCAGGCGTGCTGGTAAATGTTACCCAGCGAAACCCCATGGCTACCAACAAGTCGGTAATGGCAACAATCAGCAGGCGCGCTGCACCGGCGCTATTCGCGGCTAGATTACCGACTTCGACCAGTTGCTCGCGGGTTGGCGCAAGTGTGCCAATGGATTGTGCAATGACGATCTCGGTTTGTTGCCCCAGGTAGCGCTCAAGGAATAAAGGGCCCTGCGCGGCGCTGCGCAGTCCGACAGCACCCAGAAGCTCCCCGTTTTCACTTTCGAGTCCGAATAGACAGGGCATGAAGTGATGCACATTGGCTGCGTATTGTTGAGCAAACCGGTGCCGGATAAACGCCTCGACCTGCAGGCGATGAGCACTGCCTGGGTGGGCGATAATCAAGTTGAGTGGCTTATCACGGCCGATCTTGGCGATTACCTGATCTTGGTCGGTCCAGGGTAAATCCATGGTAGTACTCTCAAAGCGGGGGGCTTGATGTGCATCGTGCTTAAAGAGTCTTAACGGATTATTAAGTTACACGCCGGGCTGGATCAATCGCCGACGAGGGCATGGAACCAAGTTAAACGGCCTATTCACTTGGCTTGCCTGGTATGTATCAATGTATTACTGGCTTAATCCTTTGCCGCTTTGGATCCAGGCAGCACAATGCAAAACGCCCCGAACCAGTCGGGGCGTTTTGTGTTTTGCAAGCCGCGCGCATTCAGCTCGCGGAACCTGCCTTTACTTGACTTCTACCGCCAGGCTTTCGGTAATCTTCTTGTTCCAGATCGCCGGGCCTGTGATGTGCACGGACTCGCCCTGGGTGTCGACTGCAACAGTAACCGGCATGTCCTTGACCTCGAACTCGTAGATCGCCTCCATGCCCAGTTCGGCGAATGCCAGCACTTTGGACTTTTTGATCGCCTGCGACACCAGGTAGGCTGCGCCGCCGACAGCCATGAGGTACACCGCTTTGTTGTCCTTGATCGCTTCGATGGCGATTGGGCCGCGTTCGGATTTACCGATCATGCCCAGCAAGCCTGTGCTTTCGAGGATCTGGCGGGTGAACTTGTCCATCCGCGTCGCAGTGGTCGGGCCTGCCGGACCTACGACTTCGTCACCCACGGGATCAACCGGGCCCACGTAGTAGATGAAGCGACCTTTGAGGTCGACGGGCAGTTCTTCACCACGGTTAAGCATTTCAACCATGCGCTTGTGCGCGGCATCGCGACCGGTCAGCATCTTGCCGTTGAGCAAGACTGTTTCGCCTGGCTTCCAGCTTTGTACGTCTTCCGGGGTCAGGGTGTCGAGATTGACCCGGCGCGCCGATGGACCGGCTTCCCAGACGATTTCCGGGTAGGCGTCCAGCGATGGAGCTTCAAGCTCAGCAGGGCCGGAACCGTCGAGTACGAAGTGAGCGTGACGCGTGGCCGCGCAGTTGGGAATCATGCACACCGGCAGCGAGGCGGCATGGGTCGGGTAGTCCATGATCTTGACGTCGAGCACGGTGGTCAGACCACCAAGGCCCTGGGCACCGATACCCAGCTGATTGACCTTTTCAAACAGCTCAAGGCGCAATTCTTCAAGGCGGTTCTGCGGGCCGCGGGCCTTCAACTCGTGAATGTCGATCGACTCCATCAACACTTCCTTGGCCATCACTGCCGCTTTTTCAGCCGTGCCGCCAATGCCAATGCCAAGCATACCTGGTGGGCACCAGCCCGCACCCATGGTCGGCACGGTCTTGAGAACCCAGTCGACGATTGAGTCGGACGGGTTGAGCATGGCCATCTTCGACTTGTTCTCGGAGCCGCCGCCTTTGGCTGCGACGTCAACTTCTACCTTGTCGCCAGGCACGATGGAGAAGTGGATAACCGCTGGCGTGTTGTCCTTGGTGTTCTTGCGAGCGCCTGCCGGGTCCGCCAGGATTGAGGCGCGCAACACGTTTTCAGGCAAGTTATAGGCGCGGCGCACACCTTCGTTGATCATGTCGTCAACGCCCATGGTCGCACCATCCCAGCAACCATCCATACCCACGCGGATAAAGACAGTGACGATGCCGGTGTCCTGGCAGATCGGGCGATGCCCCGTCGCGCACATGCGCGAGTTGATCAGGATCTGGGCCATGGAGTCGCGTGCAGCCGGCGACTCTTCACGCAGGTAGGCTTCGTGCATCGCCTGAATGAAGTCAACGGGATGGTAGTAGGAGATGAACTGCAGGGCGTCTGCAACGCTCTGGATCAGATCGTCTTGCTTGATCACGGTCATGCTTGGCGCTCCTTTATTTGGGCAGGAACTTGATGGGTGCACCGATAGGGCTATCCGGTGTGCGTACGGTAAAAAAGGGCGCGTAGTATAGCGCGCAGCCAGGCTGGCGGGCACCCGCCTGATGCGGTTTAGATTCTGTACATCCGCGGCTAGTTAGTTGACAGAGTTAAAGGTACAGTAGTGGCAAGATGCCTTTATGGGATGGAGTCCATGAGTAAAAGTGCTCAAGCCCTTGCTAGCCGCACCCTGCAAAGCCTCATGCTGAAGCGCTTTGGTATGGCAGTCTTTACCTATTTTCTAGCGATGGCTCTGGGCACTGTCGCCTTTATCTACAATCACCTGGAGATACCGTTGAGCAATTTTCTATTGCTCAACGCTGGTGTTGTAATCAGCCAACTGGTGTTTCTGGGCCTGTTTCTTTCGGGTAGGAACCTGCTGTTCCAGGACCCCAGCCTGACCGAGCCGCAGGTGCTCGTTGGCTTGGTCCTGCAGACCCTGAGCCTGTCAATGCTCGATGACGCCCGGGGCCCGATGCTGATCATGTATGTACTGATCCTGATGTTCGGGGTTTTCCAACTAAGGCCAAAGGTGTTCGTGCGCTGTGCCATAGTGGCGTTTATCGGCTTTGCCGGTTTGAATATTGTTGAGGCCTACAATCTCAAGCTATCACGGCCGGAACTGGCGGTACTGGAGGTTTGTGTGCTCAGCGTGGCACTGGCCTGGCTGAGTCTGTTCGCCAGTTATGTGCACAGTATGCGCCAGCGCATGCGTCAACGCCGCTTCGCGCTGCAGGCTCACCAAGACACCTTGCGCGGGATGATGCGCCAGCTTGAAGACCTGGCCTCAACCGATGAACTCACAGGTCTGTTCAATCGTCGGCATTTCCTCAATATTGCCTCGCGTGAATTATCCAGCCTGCGCCGTGGGCACAAGCATGGCCTGGCGCTGATTGACCTGGATCATTTCAAGCGGATCAACGATATCCATGGCCACGCGTCTGGCGATAGGGTGCTGCAGACATTCGCCAGCGTGGCACAAACCTGCCTGCGTGATGGCGATGTAGTTGCGCGTTATGGCGGCGAAGAATTTGTGCTGCTTTTGCCCGACACCGAGCCTGACCACTTCGTCGCCTGTTGCGAGCGCTTGCGCGAGGCCTTTAGTCGGGCGGAGCCTTTAGGTATAAAGGTGGACAACCTCAGTCTATCGATTGGAATGACCTTGTTGGAAATGGGCGACGACCTCGACGAAGCGCTGCACCGAGCCGATCAAGCGCTGTACCAGGCCAAACGTACTGGCCGCAACCGCTGCGCGGCAGCCTGGGCCAGCGCGGATGCCTGAGCTGCGTGCGGCAGGGCAGGTATTCGACGTTGCACCGGCTGCAAACCTGCTCGATACCTTGCTCAAGAACGGCTTGAAGGTGCCCTACAGCTGTCGGGCAGGCAGTTGCCATGCCTGCATCGTGCGTTGTGTGGCTGGCGAACTGCATGACAACCAACCGCAGGCGCTGGATGCCCAAAGTCGGGCCCAAGGTTGGCGGCTGGCTTGCCAATGCCAGATTGTCACTGACCTGAGCATCGAGCTTTATGACCCGAATAAGCAGGCAAGGCGTGCAACCATTTCAGCATGCGATTGGCTCAGCACTGATGTATTGCGGCTGCGCCTGATCCCCGAGCAGCCCGTGGCTTACCGTGCCGGCCAGCATGTCTTGCTGTGGACGGCCGATGGCATTGCGCGGCCATATTCTTTTGCCAGCTTGCCCGAGGTCGATCCTTTTCTGGAGTTTCATATCGATTGTCGGCGTAGCGGGGCGTTTTCCAATGCGGCGCGCATGTTCAAGGTCGGTGAAGACTTGCATGTCGGCGTGGTGAGTGGTGGCGCCTTGCGCTACGAGCAGGATTGGCAGGAACGACCCTTGCTTCTACTGGCCGCAGGTACTGGACTGGCCCCTCTTTATGGCGTGCTGCGCGATGCCCTGGCGCATAATCATCAAGGCAGGATTCGGCTTATTCACAGTGCCCATGATACGCAGGGGTTGTATCTGCGCGAGCCTTTGAACGCTTTGCTGGCAAAGGCTTCTCAGCTGGAGATCCAGCAAGTCAGCACGGCTGAGTTGCCCGCGGCTTTGGCGCAACTGCGGCTTGTTTTCCCGCAAACACTGGCCTTAATCTGCGGTCAACCCGACAACGTCGAGTTGTTTGCGCGCAGCCTGTATATGGCAGGCGTGCCGCGTAACCAGACCTTTTCAGATATTTTCTTGCCGCACGCTTAGTCCTTTCATGCGCTTGCGGGCTGTTACCAGGAGTTCGCATGAGTGAGCACATACTGACTGAGCGTGAAGGCGCGGTGATGATTGTGCGTATGAATCGCCCGGAGAAAAAGAATGCGCTGACCCGGGCGATGTACAAAACCATGGCCGAGGTGCTGACCCGGGCCGATCAGGATGCCAGCGTTCGCAGTGTATTGATCACTGGCGGGCATGACTGCTTCACCAGCGGCAATGACGTTGCCGACTTTCTACAGGCTCCGCCGAATGGACTGAACAGTGAAGTGTTCATGTTTATGCAAGCCCTGTTTGACTTCACCAAACCTGTAGTCGCGGCTGTTTGTGGCCCAGCCGTGGGTATCGGGACGACCCTGCTCCTGCATTGTGACTTGGTTTATGCCAGCCGCGATGCGACCCTGAAGATGCCATTCGTGAGCCTGGGGCTTTGTCCTGAGTACGGTTCCAGCATGATTCTGCCGCAGTTGGTCGGTCAGGCAAAAGCTACCGAGCTATTGCTGTTGGGCAGCGCGTTCAGCGGCGAGCAGGCGGCTGCCTGGGGCATTGCCAATCAAGCGCTACATGATGGCGCGGCGACAACCGCCAAGGCCTTTGATATGGCCCAGCGTTTTAGCTCGCTACCGCCTACGGCACTGGCGGACAGTAAACGATTGATGCGAGCGCCCAATCGCGAGCAATTGCGCAAGGTGATTGTCGAGGAAGGTGAGTTGTTCAGCCAGCGCCTGCACTCGCCGGAAGCACGCGAAGCCATGACCGCCTTTATGCAGCGGCGTAAGCCTGACTTTTCTAATTTGTAGGCGCACCTGTTGCACCTTTGAGTGACCAGGCGCGGCAACACAGGATCACGCCCAGAATGCAAAGCTCGCCCGATGCATGCACCGGGCGAGCTTTGCGAGGCTTAGATCAATGCCTCGCCGACATGCAGGATCTTCATGCCGTTGGTGCCACCGATGGTGTGGTAGCTGTCGCCCTTGGTCAGGATGAACCAGCCGCCTGGCTCAACAACGCCGCGCTTGAGCAGTTCGTCCACCGCGGCCTGGCTGACTTGCTCGGGGGGCAGTTCAGCTGGGTCGAAGGGCACTGGGTAAACGCCGCGGAACATGGCTGCGCGTGCCTGTGTGCCACGGTGCGGTGAGAATGCATAGATAGGCACCGAGGAGCGAATCCGCGACATGATCAGTGGCGTGTAGCCGCTTTCGGTCAGGGCAATAATCGCTTTAACGCCCGGGAAGTGGTTGGCGGTGTACATCGCCGCCAGTGCAATGCTCTCGTCACAGCGCTGGAAACGCTCGCCCATGCGGTGTTTTGAGGTCTTGCTGGTTGGGTGTTTCTCGGCACCGGCACAAATACGGGCCATCGCCTGTACCGCTTCGAGCGGGTAGGCGCCAGCGGCGCTTTCTGCCGAAAGCATGACGGCGTCGGTGTAGTCGAGCACGGCGTTGGCAACGTCGGAAACCTCGGCGCGAGTTGGCATCGGGTTTTGAATCATCGACTCCATCATCTGCGTGGCAGTGATTACAGCCTTGTTGTGCGTTCGCGCATGCTGGATGATTTTCTTTTGAATGCCGACCAGCTCAGCGTCACCAATTTCAACGCCCAGGTCGCCACGGGCAACCATCACGGCATCGCTGGCGCGGATCAGGCCATCGAGGGTTTCGTCGTCGGCAACCGCTTCGGCACGTTCAATCTTGGCGACCAGCCAGGCAGTACCGCCCGACTCATCGCGCAGTTGGCGTGCGTATTCCATATCAGAGGCATCGCGCGGGAACGAGACTGCAAGGTAGTCCAGGTCCATTTCTGCGGCGAGCTTGATGTCTGCCTTGTCTTTTTCGGTCAGCGCTGGTGCGGTCAGGCCGCCACCGCGACGGTTGATACCCTTGTGGTCCGAGAGCGGGCCGCCAATCAGTACCGAGCAATGCAGGGCATCACCCGTGGCGGACTCAACGCGCATGACCACGCGGCCGTCGTCGAGCAGCAACTCGTCACCCACGCCGCAGTCTTTCACCAGGTCCGGGTAGTCGATTCCCACGATTTGTTGCGTACCTTCTGTCAGCGGGTGGCTGGTTGAGAAGGTGAAGGTGTCGCCAACCGCAAGCTCGATACGCTTGTTGGTAAATTTAGCGATACGAATCTTAGGGCCTTGCAAGTCTCCGAGCAGTGCTACGTGGCGGCCATGCTTGGCTGCCAGGTCACGAACCAGTTTGGCCCGTGCTTTATGCTCGTCGGGTGTTCCGTGGGAGAAGTTCAGGCGAGCGACATCAAGGCCAGCGAGAATCAGTTGTTCAAGCACCTCGGGCGAGTTGCTGGACGGGCCAAGTGTGGCAACGATTTTGGTACGACGAAAGGTCATGCACAGACTCCTTAGTTGAAGCTGGCTGGGAGGCTACTACGCTGTAAGGCTGTAGTCATTGTTCATCTGCACTACCGGCTTATTTAATCCGTCGCGGCCTGGAAACCACGGAAGAACTACTGCGCTAGCCTTTTTACAGATTGCCTTGGTTACACGAATGCAAACCGGGCATGTTATTGCCCGCCATGACGGGGTAAAGCTTGGTAGCACCCAATACCGCCAGTGCTACCTTGCCTATTTCCAGCCAAGGCAAGGGTTCTCGCGGTAAGAGTTTAGGCCTTTTAGGTTGCAGCTAATGTTCGTCAGCGCTTTGTGCTGAAGCTTTTTGCGAGCGTGCCGATAGCCTCTTCATTGAAGGAGAGAATATATGCGAACCCTATTGTTGATCGCACTGCTGATCGCCGTGTCGGGCTGTACGCGCTGGGCGCTTGATCGCCATCTGAACAGTGCCTATCAGGCCTATGACAAAGGCAATTGTGAGGCGGTGATGCTGGAATTGTCCCAGGCGGAGCGGTATAGCCGTTCCAGGCGCTATATACAGCCGGAGATCTCATTGCTGCGAGGGCAGTGTCTCGAGCGTCAGAACCTGTTTGTCGATGCCGCGCAGACCTATCAATTCATAATCAGTCGCTATCCGGCTAGCGAGTATGCATATCGTGCGCAAGCCCGGTTGCAAACGCTGAGTGAGCTGGGGCATAAAGTCACGCCGGCCAGGCTGAAAACAACTGGTACTTCGCTCTAGTGAAGGGAGCCGCATGCGCTCGGTTGGCAAGGTTCTCAATTTGCTGCGGTGAGGAATGTATGCGGTTGTTTGTATGGCTGTTGCTGTTGCCGGGATTGGCAACTGCAGAGATTTATCGATGGACCGACGCTAATGGCCAGGTGCATTTTGACCAGAGGCCAGTCGGGCAGGGCGCCGAGGTTGTCGAGGTAAAGCCGCAGGTCATCGAGCGTGACCAGGCCACCCGCAACAGTGAGCAGCGCTCTGAGCGATTTTATGATGCGCGCCGCCAGGAACAGGCCGAGGCAAACGCGGCTTCTGCCCAACGGCGCAATGAGCGGGCTGCGAAATGCCAGGCGTTACGCAATAACCTGGCGCAAATGCCGGAAGGTCGTCGTTATTACCGGGTTGAGGCTAATGGCGAGCGAAAGTAATACAGTGATGAGCAACTGGATAAGGCGCGCGCAAAATTGCGCAAACAGATAGCCAGTGATTGTCAATGAGCTGGTCTAAATACCCAAGTGCAGCCATACTAACTGACAAAAATAGCGATATGCCATCATGCCAATGCAGCGACACATTGAGCGCCACCAACTACCTTACTACTTGAAGGTATACAATCGCGTCACTGATAAACCTATGGGGTATATAGGCAACGTATCAGTTGACGGCATGTTACTGGTCAGTCAACTACCGATGCTGGTGGGTGGTCGCTTTGACATGCGGATCAAGATTCCGGGCCAGTCGGCACAATGCTTTATCGACTTTACTGCGACCTGCCAATGGTCCCGCGAGGATGTGACGCCAGGTTGCTATGACTCGGGGTTTTCCCTGGTTGCACCACCCACCGAGTACATCGAGATGGTTGAAGCACTTCGCGTCTACTTCAGCTTTCACCCGCTTTCGGCGTCTGCCTGAATCACTATCACACAAGCCACACAACTGCGTTGAGCCTTGCACACAGCTAAGGGTGGCTCGCAGTTCGCCAAACTGAAAACACCCTGCAAGCATAGCCTGCAGGGTGTCAGGATGACGCGTACCGCCGTTGCCGGCGGCCTTGATGCAGTTAGCTTAACTCGGCCTGGGCCATTTCTGGCTCGGTGAGTTGCAGAAGTCGGTCGCAGCGCGCCTGGACCTCGCGGTAGCGCTCGGCATCTGTCGCCAGCACATCACTCATTGCCGGGAAGATGGTGTTGAGCTTGTTGCTCCACTGCTCGGACTTGGCCTGCTCAGGGAAACAGCGACGGATGAGATCAAGCATGATCGAAACCGTCACCGATGCGCCTGGAGAGGCACCCAGAAGGGCCGCCAGAGAGCCATCAGCCGCAGCCACGAGTTCAGTACCAAATTGCAGGATACCGCCACGCTTGGGGTCTTTCTTGATGATCTGCACACGCTGGCCGGCAACTTCGAGGCGCCAGTCAGCCGGGTTCAGTTCAGGGTAGAAGCCGCGCAGGGTTTCAATGCGTTTCTCTTCCGACTGCAGCACTTCCTTGATCAGGTAGCGGGTCAGGTCGAAGTTATCGCGGGCAACGGCGAGCATCGGACCGATGTTGTTTGGCCGTACCGACAGCGGCAGGTCCATCAACGAGCCATGACGCAGGAATTTGGTCGAGAAACCTGCGTAGGGTCCGAACAGCAGGGATTTCTTGCCATCGACAACGCGGGTGTCCAGGTGAGGCACTGACATTGGCGGGGAGCCAACCGCTGCCTGGCTGTAGACCTTGGCTTGATGGTGCTTGACCACTTCAGGGTTGTCGCAGCGCAGCCATTGGCCGCTGACCGGGAAACCGCCAAAGCCTTCACCTTCAGGAATGCCTGATTTCTGCAGCAATGGCAGAGCCGCGCCGCCTGCGCCCAGGAAGACGAACTTGCTCTGTAGCTGGCGGGTGCTGCCATCTTTGGTGTGCTTGATGGTTACGCGCCAGCCATCACCGCTACGCTCAAGCCCGGTGACTTTCTGGTTGCACTTGATCAGCGCATCAGGCTGCTTGCTCAGGTGGTCGAGCAGATGCTTGGTCAAAGCCCCGAAGTTGACGTCGGTACCGGCCATCACACGGGTGGCTGCATTGCGCTCGTTCGGGTCGCGGCCAGGCATCATCAGCGGCATCCACTGTGCCATGGTTTCGCGATCTTCGGTGTATTCCATCTGCTCGAAGGCGTGATGCTTGCTCAACGCTTCGAAGCGGGTCTTGAGAAATGCAATACCCTTCTCGCCGCGCACGAAACTCAAGTGCGGCACCGGATTGATAAAGCTTTTCGGAGAGCCAAGGCTGCCTTGCTCAAGCAGGTAGGCCCAGAATTGCTTGGATTCCTCGAATTGAGTATTGATGGTGACCGATTTTTTGATGTCGATCGAACCATCCGCCGCCTCAGGCGTGTAGTTCAGTTCACACAGCCCAGCGTGGCCGGTGCCTGCGTTGTTCCAGGGATTGGAGCTTTCAACGGCTCCGGAGTCCATCAGTTCAACAATTTCAAGCTTGATGCTCGGGTCGAGTTCTTTCAAAAGCACGGCCAAGGTCGCACTCATGATACCGGCACCGACAAGCACCATATCTACTGCTTCGTAATCGTTTTGCGCCATTACCACTTCTCCAAAATCAGCACCCAAATCTCGGCTTATAGCCTTCGCGTGAAACTTCGCAGGTCAGCTGTAGCCGAGGTCTCCGCTGGCTTGGGGTTGAGTGATAACAGAGCGTTTACCATACGCAATGCTGTTCATATTCTCGCCACACTCTTGTGAAGTTGTTAAAACCGTTTTTTTCACGCTCTTTTGGAGTCGTGAACCTCAAAAGTTCGCGCCGCTGTTCGGCATATGTCAGCCGTTGGCTCAACCGATGCGGCACAAGATGCCAGCATTGTTGCACGACCAAGCAATTGATTGCAGCCAAAGCAGGGTGCGAAGTGGGCGACTCTCTGGGGCATTGCCGATGGCTTGTGCATCAGCGGGACGGCGAGGCCGATCAGGAGGCGTCCTTATAATCGGGGCGCGATTATAAGGCGAAAGCGGAAAAATTGATCGTCTCGTGTGACTTTTATTCTTCCGCCGGTCAGGCAGCCAACGGTTTTTTGCGATTTGAGTATGTGACGACCGGTGCGATTCTGGCGTATGGCGGCAATGGTTGATTGAGCCAGTTGAGGTGTAGCTCGGCAATCTCAACCCAGCCAACGCCAGACGGGGCCTGGGTTGACTGCCTGAAGGCTCGGCACAGGCCATAGCTATCGAGCAGCGCAAAGGTACGGACTGGGCGGTGTGGTGCGAACAGCGAACGCAATAATGACATGGCTAATACCTCGCTTTCACAAAGACTAAGGTTCCTCGGAAAACTGCTGTTGTGGCTATCACTGGGACAGTTCATGCCAGGCGACCGTGGATGGTGGTCGTAGAGGCTTGTACCAGTGGCGCTTGTTGCGCCTTCTGAAGACCTTGAAGGTTTTATCCCACAAGCGCATTACAAGGCGATTACAGGAACCGGTGGTGGCCTTTTGCAGTCTTAGTGCTTGACGCTGTTAGCCCACCCGCTGGCTGGGTATACTGCCGGCAACTTTTTGCGTCTCAAATTAGGGAGAAACGAGCATGCTGCACCGCCTGTTTATTGGTCTGTTAGCTGTAGCGAGCCTGACATTGGCTGGCTGCGCACTCAGCCCTCAACAACTTAATCCCGATCCTAAGCTGACCGGCCCGCTGACAGCCGTTGGTCGCGGCCAGCCGGTTGTGGTCCGTGTGGTTGATGGTCGGCCGTCCCCGGTGCTGGGTACGCGTGGTGGCTTGTACCCGGAAACCAGTTCGATTTCCGTTTCGTCCAACAGCATAGTTCCCAAGCTCCAAGCCCAGGCTGAGGCCGCCGTGCGCCTGCTTGGCTTCACACCGACGGCCAATGCCGTCAATGCACCGACCCTGACCCTGACCTTGGCTGATCTGAAGTTCCAGTCGCCCAAGGACAACATGTTCGTCAATGAGTCTGACATCAGCGCAACCATTCGTGCTGAAGTGCAGAACAGCACCCGTCGCTACACCGGGCGTTACGGCGCTTCGCTGAACCAGCGTTCCGGAACTGCGCCGAATCAGGAAACCAACACCAAGTTGGTCAGCGATGTACTGAGCGATGCGCTGACGCGCAGTTTCAAAGATCCGACTATTGGCCAGATCCTGGCTCAGTAAGCATGGAAACCTCTGCAAATCGTTGTGCTAGAGGTTCTTGGTCGAGTAACAGCAAAAAGCCCGCATTCGCGGGCTTTTTGCTGGGTGTTTAACCGTTTTCATGCGGCGTCGTCATAGAGTTCGGGCAGGCTGAAGCCTGTGTGCATGTCGATATCGGGCAGGTCGTAATGTTCATGACCGCCCATTGAGCAGTACACCAGCCAGTGATTGTCCTGGACGTTGAAAGAAAGCTCGTCGATCACATCGTCCACTTCGTCCAGCGATTCGATCATGTAATCGTGGTCAACAGGTTGTGGGTTGAGCATGACAGTTTCCTCTTCTCTAACCTAGGAGGCGCGCCGCGCAGTATTGCGTGAGTGCGTAGCATGGAGGATTCAAACATTAGGCCAGTTATATGACGATTTTCAGACAGCTTTGATCTGAAATTTTCATTCGTCGGAAGTGAATCATCTAAGCGACGGGTTCGCGTAAACTGCAGCGCTTTATTGCGGGCCTTTCAGGGCGTCGAGGGCTTTGATGCCGATGTTCAAGCCCCGCTGAAACAGGGCTGCAGGCAGTTCGATCCAATGGTCTCAAGCGTAAATGGCGTGACCTGGTCCAGGCTTTTTCGGCAGTTTCGGGGTGATTTGTCCCCTTGCTGGTGCAGGCGATTGCAAGTTGCACCAACTTAGATGTGGAGATGTGGATGTTCTTGCAGGCGTTATGGTCGTTGTTTTTGGCATATCCAGGGCGAACGCTTAATAGCTTGGCGTTGTTCTTTGCCCTGGCTGGCGCTGCGTTGCTACTGATGACCCGTTTCCGTGAGCAGCGTGCGTTGGCGCGTATGGCCGGCTGCGATGCAGAGGAGCAAGCTGATGGTGCGGCAATGATTGAGCTGCCGACCCAGCGTTTGAATCCGTTTTTTTACAGCTTCGCCAGTGCGGCGCTGGTGCTCGGCTTGCTTTTGTCCGAGTTGAGCACACGATTTTAGGACATCTCTGAAAACAACCGCGCGGGCCAATGTTGATCCATCCCGTTGCTTGTCGTGCCTTGTCCGGTTTTCGCGAGCTCGCTATTCAAGGGGCTCCTTTGGTGTTTCCAGAGTCAAAAAAGGCAGCCATCAGGCTGCCTTTTTTGATTAAGCGCACTGGCTTATAAGGCCAGCCCCGCCTTGACCCGGTATTGGTTGCGTACCGGGTTGGCGTATTGCAGGATCAGGTACGGCTGCTGTTCAGCCGGGCAAGCGGCCAAGCGCTTTTGCCACTGCTCTTTGGCAGTATCAAGCTCGTCCTTGCCGAACAGTTCAGCAGCTGTCGGCACCTCTAGTTGTGGGTCACGTTGGGCCCACATTTCGTAAGCCAGGTAGTGGACCGGGAACAAGCGGTAGTCGCCGAGGATGCATTGATCCATTTTTAGCGCCAGTTGCTTGCTGTCTTCGCACTCGTCTTCTATCGGCTTGCCAAAGTGGATATGCACGCGACCTTTGTAGCCTGTGATGCCCAGTGCGATGCTCAGGTCATCTTCGCCCGCGGCCTTTTCATAGCTGCCGGTGGTTGCGCGGATATACAGCTCGCGTGCTTTCGCCAGATCGCAGGGATCGTATTCATAGCTGATCGACACCGGGGTCAGCTTCAGTGAGCGGATCACGTCACCGAACGGCTCGGTTTTGCGACTCATATGAAACATCTTGAGGATTGCCGAGTCAGTTCTGTCGTCACCGTCCTTGGCACGGCCTTCGGCCTGGGCGATCCAGATCGATTCGCAGTCATTGACAATCGAGTGGCTGATATAGGCCGAGAGCAATTGGTAGGCTGCCATTTTCTCGCGGCGGCCACTGATCGTGCGGTGCACGATAAAACTCTTATTAAGGCGCATCAGGTCGCTGACGAAAGGCTTTTGCAGCAGGTTGTCGCCAATCGCGATTCGTGGTGTCGGTAGGCCTGCGTGGTATACGGCGTAGTTGACGAACGCCGGGTCCATGACGATGTCGCGGTGGTTGGCAAGCAGTAAATAGGCACTGCCGCGCTTGAGCCCTTCAACACCTGAATAGGTGACGCCGTCGGTGGCATCTTCAATCGAGCGGTCGACATAGGGCTCAACTTTGTCCTGCAGCGCAGAGACAGAATTGACGCCAATAAACTCTTTGCGCAGCCGATAGGCTATAAGTGGTTTAAGCAACCAACCGAATGACTTGGCCAAGCGCGGGAAACGGAACTGGGTGAGGATGCCGAGAAATACGTCGTCCGCAAGCAAGCGCGCCAGAACGGCGGGAACTTCTGCGTCGGCGTAGGGCCGTATGGAATCGAATTCGCCCATCATGATCTCATGTGATTAGCTGGCAACCTGCTGCCAGGCTTTGAAGTAAAGGTCCTGCAAGTACTGCGAATCTGCATCGAGGCGCATATCAACAGTAAGTGCATGGGCTTGCAATAGACCCGCCATTATACGCTCAAGTCACAAGGAGGCTTAGATGCTCGAAAGTCAGATGTATCAATGCCCGTATTGCGGTGAGACCGTTGAGGCCTTGCTCGACCTGTCCGCGGGGGATCAACAGTATATTGAAGACTGCGAAGTGTGTTGTCGGCCGATTGTCTTTGACCTCTCGACTAATGGCGAGGACTGGACATTGGATGTCAGAGGGGAGAATGACTGATGCAACGGATCTATGAACCGCAGGACCTGATCGAGGCTGAGCTGTTGCTCGGCATGCTCGCCAGCGAAGGGATCGAAGCCTTTATTTCAGGGCAACACCTGGCCGGGGCTGTTGGCGAGTTGCCAGCCAGCGGTTTGCTCGGGCTGATGGTCAATGACCGGCAAGCCGGGAAGGCACGCGAGCTGATCACTGCGTACAATGGCGCACAACCGCTACCGGGTGATGAGCCCGAGAGTTATCTGGGCGAACTGGTCTGTTAGAGAAGCTCGTCAAACCCGGCATGCCATGCGCAGCATTGCATGCCCTGCTGTTCAATTGAGTCAAACCATGTGTGGACGTTATGCCTTTTTCCGTTGGTCGCCGGCGTTTTCCGGGTTGCCCGGTTTTCCATCGGACCAACAACCACATTGGAGTATTTCGCCCAACTCCCAAGTGCTTTTGCTGCACCGTGAAGCCGGCGAGTCAAGGCTTAGTCGCGTGCGTTGGGGCCTGACCCCAGCCTGGTTGACCGATCTCAGTAAAACGCCTGCCCAGGCGCGTGCCGAAACCGTCGCCGACCAGCCAATGTTTCGTGATGCATTTCGTCAACGTCGAGGATTGCTGCCCGCCAATGGGTTTTACGAATGGCGTGGTAACACTCGCAAGCGTCCATACTGGCTGGCGGGTGATGCGCCGACCTTGTATTTCGCTGCACTTTGGGAGGCGTATCCAGTTGATGGGGCAGTTTATCTAAGCGCTGCTGTGATTACCCAGGCTGCGGCCAACCAGCGTCGACCACTGATTTTGAATGAGGCCCAGCAGCAACTCTGGCTTGATGAACAGACGCCCCTGGATGTGCTGTTGGACATACTCAACAGCCCGCAACCGCAATTGCGTGAGCGGGTCCTGGCGAATCTGGTCAATGATCCAAAGCTCGATGCCCCCGAATGCCTGACCCCGGCGTAATTGCGCTGCAACCGCTGCCTGCCTGATGTTTTTACAGTTGCTCGGCGGCGCGGTGCGGCCTAGCATATCGGCCCTACTCAAAGGAGATTCAGGATGAAGAAGTCGTTGTCCGTAACGGCGCTCGCTGCGGCCCTGCTGCTGGCAGGATGCCAAGCTGTGAACACCACCAGCGGTGGTGCCGTGGGCGTCGATCGCAAGCAGTACATGTTCAGCATGCTCTCGAGCGAGGAAGTCAATCAGTCTTACGCACAGACCTATAAAGAGACAGTGACTGCAGCTTCAAGCAAGGGCAAGCTGGAAAAGAACACTGCCGATGCCAAGCGCTTGCAAGCCATCGCCAATCGTTTGATCAAGCAAGCGCCGAACTTTCGCCCTGACTCTGCGCAGTGGCAATGGGAAGTCAACTTGATCGATAGCCCAGAACTGAACGCGAATTGCGGCCCAGGCGGCAAGATTATTTTCTACAGTGGCCTGATCGAAACATTAAAACTGAGCGACGACGAAATTGCTGCTGTCATGGGCCATGAAATTGCCCATGCCCTGCGTGAGCACGGGCGTGAAGCCATGTCCAAGGCCTACGGCATAGAGATCGCCAAGCAGGGGGCAGGTGCATTACTGGGGCTGAGCCAGGATGTCATGGGGCTTACCGACTACGCCGTGCAATATGGCATGACGCTGCCCAATAGCCGTTCAAATGAAAACGAAGCGGACTTGATTGGTCTGGAACTGGCCGCGCGGGCCGGTTACGACCCGAACGCAGCCGTCAGCCTGTGGAACAAGATGGCCAAGGCCAGTGAGGGCGCGCCACCGGAGTTCATGAGTACTCACCCTTCATCAGATAGCCGTATTGCCTCGCTGAAGGCAGCTATTCCGAAGGTTATGCCGCTGTATCAGCAGACCAAGCACTAACCCTGTGAGGTAAATTGCCCTGCGAGCGCTTAGCTTCTCAGGGCTTTCTATCGGCGAAGGTGATGTTGTGAAGTACGCAGTCATTGGCTCTACCGGTTTACTGGGCCACCACGCCGCACGAGCCATTCGTGCGGCTGGGCATGAGTTGGTGCTGATTCATCGGCCGTCATCACGTATCGAGCGACTTGCCTATCTGAACCCCGAATATCGAGTTGCCGATCTGTTTGATCATGAGGCACTGGCTCAGGCGTTAAGGGGCATTGACGGCGTCATCTTTAGTGCGGGCTATTATCCGACTCGGCCCAGGCGCTGGCAGGACGACGTATCGAGCGCACTCGACCTCAACAGTCACTTCTATGCGGCGTGCCTGGCTGCCGAGGTGCCACGTATTGTCTACACGGGCGCGGCAATCGCCTTGCCGCGTCATCCTCAGGGTGAGCCTGGACATGAGGGCTTGTTCTACTCATCCATGCCGAGCTGGCGCAACGGCTATCTACTGAGTAAATGGGCGCTTGATGAACAAGCCCGTGAGCAGGCTCGCAGCGGACTGCCGGTGATAACGGCGATTCCGGCCATGACCTTGGGCGAATACGATTATGGTCCAAGCACGGGCCGCATGATCACCGCCATCGCCAAGGGGCAAATGACGCGCTATGTGCAAGGTGCGCGCAATGTGATCGATGCGGCCGAGGCTGGGCGCGGGCTTTTGCTGGCGCTGGAGAAGGGGCGCTTTGGCGAGCGTTATCTGTTGACCGGCGAAAACATCATGCTGTCCGAGCTTAGCGCGAAAATTGCCCGGCAATTGGGCGTACCGGAACCCAAGCCTGTGTCGTTGAGAGTTGTGCGGGTTATTGCTGCCTTGGGGCGTGTTGGATATCGGCTGACGGGTAGGCTGCCGTTACTCAATGACACCACAATCGCGGTGATGGCTGGGGGACAGTTTCTCGATGGCACCAAGGCCCGTGAAGAGCTGGGTTTTGTCGCCGAGCAGTCACTGGATAAGACGTTGCTGCGCGCTATCCAGTGGTTTCGAGACAATGGCTATATCGATAAATAACTGCGCTGGTTCAGGTGGTGCGGCTGGCTGTCTTCGGTAGCAGCACCACCCGGATCTATTGCCCAAGGTGCGATTATAGATAGCCGCTGAGTTTCAGTGCCTGGTAGGCCGCGTACAGCGCCAGAACCGCAAAGGCGCTTGCCGCCAGGCGACGAATCAAAGTCAGAGGCAGGCGTTCAGCAGCAAAGTTACCCACCAATACCACGGGTACGTTAGCTACCAACATGCCCAATGTGGTGCCGATCACCACCAGGGTCAAATGAGGGTACTGCGCTGCCAGCATCACGGTCGCGACTTGGGTCTTGTCACCCATTTCGGCCAGGAAAAAAGCGATCAGAGTCGTCAGGAAAGGACCATAGCGCTTGAGGCTAGAGGCTTCGTCGTCATCGACCTTGTCCGGCACCAGGGTCCACAAGGGTACGGCGATAAACGAGACGGCAAGCACCCAACTGAGCGTCGCGGGGGAGAAAAGCCCGGCTACCCAGTTGCCTACGGCTCCGGCGACAAAGTGATTGGCCAGGGTGGCGACTATGATGCCTGCGATAATTGGCCAGGGTTTACGAAAACGTGCCGCCAGCAATAGCGCGAGCAGTTGTGTCTTATCGCCGATTTCAGCCAGGGCGACGATCAGGGTAGGGACGGTTAGGGATTCAAGCATCAAGCTTCCTAAGGGGCGGGTCAAAACGGCTATGACACGTACGACCTCCCCGCCCCGGGTAAGGTGTGCGTGTCATAGGTCTTGTCAAACCGCTGGCCGCTTGGGCCTGGGTCGCACTCGCCATGGCCTGTTGGCCAAGTATGTTGACGAGCGCCGGGCAAACGCGCTGCTGGGCAGGGCTTGCGGGAGACTACTCCCCTAGGACGGCGGGGATTCTGCCAGAGAAGGATGTGAAAAACAACGGCGCCTGCCGAAGCACTGCTAAAGACGCTTATGGGACCTATCGGTTTGGCGTGCCCGACTTTAGCGGAGCTGTTTCTGTCGCTCGTAAAGCCGATTCACAACTGGCAATGGATGGGCCTCGGGGAGGCCGCGCGTCATTTTTTTCGTGCGTCGTAGATACGAAACCCCTTGGCTTCATCCAGGATTGTGCAAGCGCCCAGGTGTTGTTCGATCAGGGGTGGGTACTTCAGGAAACTGTTCGCGACCAGGCGTAGCTGACCATTGGCGTCAAGGTGTCTGGCAGCCTGGCGCAGCAGGTTTTCACTGGCCTGGTAATGGGTGTGCACACCTTGGTGAAACGGCGGATTACTGAGGATGGTGCTCAACCCAAAGGGGGCGGCATCGATTCCGTCGCCGCAAATAACCTCGGCCTCCAGGTTGTTGTGCGCCAGGGTCAGGCGGCTACTGGCAACGGCAAAGGCATCGACATCCAGCATGCTGATCCGGCTGTCTGGATAACGGCGTTTCAGGGCTGAGCCGAGTACCCCGGCGCCACAGCCAAAATCGAGCATATGCCCCGGTTGCAGGCCATCCAGGTGTTGGAGTAGCAACTGGCTGCCCACATCCAGGCGGCCGTGGCTGAACACGCCGGGCAAGCTGGCGACTGTTAATGGGCCATCTGCCAGTTGCAGGCTGTAGTACTGCGCCAGTGCCTCCAGGTCGGGGGCGGGTGGCACGTTATCGACTCGGACTTGCCAGAGCTGGCAATGACGCGCGCTGTCGAGTTTTCGTGGTTTGCCGAACGCCGCCATTTGCTTGGCTGCGCGTTCAATGCCGGCACGCTTTTCGCCGACCAGAAATAAATCGCCGCCAGCCAGTTGAGCCGCCAGGGCACTGAGCAGGTATTCGGTCAGGTCACGGGACTTGGGCAGGAACAGCACCGCTGCTGGTGCTGCTACTGGCGCAGGGGTGACACCAAAGTGATTGCGCCCGGCAAAACGTGATTCAAGCAAACCATGGTCACCTGCGTGCCAACTCCAACTCCGGGCATTGGGTAAATGCCCGAGCAGGTCATCGCTGGGCAGTCCCGCCAAGAGCAGTGGGCCAGCAAACAACTGTGCCTGTCGCAGCAATACTTCACTTCGCGGGTCCATGGTCGCTCCTCGGTGTAAAAGGCGCGCAGCTTAGCTGACTACGCGGCGCGCTGCACCGCTGAAAAATGCCTGAGCATTTTCTGCCATCTGTACCACGATACGCTGGCGTGCCTCTTTGCTACCCCAGGCGCTGTGCGGGGTGATAATCAGGCGTGGAATGTCTCCTGCCAGTAATGGGTTATCGCCGCTGGGCGGCTCCTGGGTCAGGACATCGGTGGCCGCGCCACCCAGGTGACCGCTGCGCAAGGTGTCAGCCAGGGCTTGTTCATTGATCAGGCCGCCACGTGCGGTGTTGATGATATAAGCGGTTGGCTTCATCAATTTGAGTTGTTCGGCGCCGAGCATGTTTTCAGTATCGGCATTGAGCGGGCAGTGCAGGGTCAGCGCATCAACCTGGGGCAGCAGTTCGGCCAGTGGCAGGCGATCAGGGCGGGCCGGGCGACCAGGAATCTGCCCAATCAGAATACGCATGCCAAAGGCCTCTGCCAGTTTGGCCACGGCACCGCCCAGTTCGCCGTGGCCGAGTACGCCAAGGGTCTTGCCTTCGAGTTCGACGATCGGATAGTCCAGCAGGCAGAACTGTGAAGATTTCTGCCACAGGCCTGCCGCAACATCGCGTTGATAGTCGGGAAGTCGAGTCGCCATGGCCAGTAAGAGCATCAGGGCGTGTTGCGCGACTGAAGGCGTGCCGTAGCCTTGGCAGTTGCACACGGTGACTCCGTGCTCGCGCGCGGCCTTCAGGTCGACGTTATTGGTACCGGTGGCAGAGATCAGAATTAACTTGAGGTCAGGGCAGGCAGCCAATGTTTCAGCGTTGATGACGGTCTTGTTGATGATGGCGACCTGGGCACCCTGCAAGCGTTCAATGATCTGTTGCGGCGTAGTGCGATCATGCACGCGGATCTCGCCAAAGGCCTGTTGCAAAGGCGCCATATCGAGGTCGCCGAGGTCAAGAGAACTGTGGTCGAGAAATACTGCGAGGTGACTGTTGCTCATCAGCTGTACCTTTATCTGGCGGGTAGAAAGGGCGTAGTCTTGCGAGATTAACAGACTCATGGGAACTAAGACTGCCATGTATTGGGCCGAGTTTTTTACCGTAGCACTGATTCATCTACTGGCCGTTGCCAGCCCGGGGCCGGATTTTGCAATTGTCGTGCGCGAGAGCGTTGGCTTTGGGCGGCGAGCAGGGATTTACACTGCCTTGGGTGTGGGCGTTGGTATTTTTGTCCACGTAGCTTATTCGTTGCTCGGCATTGGCCTGATCGTATCGCAATCGATCGTACTCTTTAACGCCTTGAAGTGGCTGGCGGCAGCTTATCTGCTGTATATCGGCATCAAGGCACTGCGTGCTAAACCGGCAGATCCGGCGAGCCTCGATCTGGATAAACCGGCTGGTGAGCGCAGCGCGCGCGGCGCCTTCGTAACAGGGTTTGTGACCAACGGACTCAACCCGAAAGCCACCTTGTTCTTCCTGTCGCTGTTTACCGTCGTGATCAACCCGCATACACCGCTGCTGGTGCAGGCTGGCTACGGCGTGTACCTGGCGGCTGCAACTGCATTATGGTTCTGTTTGGTGGCCATGCTTTTCAGCCAGCAGCGTGTGCGGGCTGGCTTCGCCCGATTGGGGCACTGGTTTGACCGCCTGATGGGCGTGGTTCTGGTGGGCCTGGGAATCAAGCTGGCGTTTACTTCGCTGCGCTAGGCGCTAGCCAGCCCACTTGAGAGGCGGGTTGCACAGGCGTATTGGCCTGTTGCGGACAGTTGGATCGCGTTTATTGCCAGGTAGACAGCACAGCACTGTCCACCTGGCTGCGATTGAGGTTACAGCAGTTCAACCGCAACAGCCGTGGCCTCGCCACCACCAATACAGAGTGCCGCAACGCCACGCTTGCCGCCTGTGTTCTTCAGTGCATTGATCAGTGTCAGGATAATCCGCGAACCGGTAGAACCCACGGGATGGCCCTGGGCGCAAGCACCGCCATAGATATTGACCTTGGCGTGATCGAGATTGTGTTCACGCATTGCCAGCATGGTGACCATGGCAAAGGCTTCGTTGATCTCAAACAGGTCAACCTGATCCTTGGTCCAGCCGGTTTTATTGAACAGGTTGGTCATTGCACCAACCGGCGCCAGGGTGAACTCGCTTGGCGCTTGGCTTTGCGTGGCATGGCCGACGATTTTAGCCAGCGGCTTGAGGCCACGCCCGGCTGCTTCTTCCGCCGTCATCATGACCAGTGCAGAGGCTCCGTCGGAGATGGAACTGGCATTGGCGGCGGTGATGGTGCCGTCTTTTCTGAATGCAGGACGCAGGCCAGGGATCTTATCCAGGTTGGCGTTATGCGGCTGCTCATCATCTTTTACCACGATATCGCCTTTGCGGCTGCTGACGGTCACCGGGACTATTTCTGCATCGAGCGAGCCATTATTGATGGCCGCCTGGGCACGTTTGAGCGACTCAATGGCGTAGGCATCCATTTCTTCACGGGTAATGGCGTGGGTATCTGCGGTTTCCTGGGCAAAAGAACCCATCAGCCGGCCCGTGGTTGCATCTTCCAGTCCATCGAGGAACATATGGTCCTTGATCTCCCCGTGGCCCATGCGCAAGCCGTTGCGGGCTTTTTCAAGGACATAGGGTGCGTTGGACATGCTCTCCATTCCGCCAGCGACCATGACTTTATTCGTACCCGCTTTGAGCAAGTCATGGGCGAGCATCACTGCCTTCATGCCCGAGCCACAGAGCTTGTTGATAGTGGTGCAGCCGGTTGCACTCGGCAGTCCGGCATTCAACGATGCTTGGCGGGCAGGGCCTTGCTTGAGACCGGCAGGGAGCACGCAACCCATGATCACTTCTTCCACATCGGCCGGGGCAATGCCCGCACGGTTGACCGCTTCACGAATAGCGGTTGCGCCAAGTTCGACCGCACTAATACTCGCCAGGCTGCCCTGAAAGCCGCCCATTGGGGTGCGAGCGCCGCTCACGATAACGATGTCAGGCATGGTGGTTACCTCTAATGTAAGAACTGCAAGCTGTTTCGGTGACTAATAGTGACCGGTTTGTGGAAGGATTGTATCCGGTGACCAATATCGACCAAAGAGTCACGTCGCAAATCATTCTTTTGGCTGATTTGCTGCCAGCAGCAGGTATCTAGAGTCGTATCAACTTTAACGACCGACTGTAGACAGGTGCCAAATGTTGCAAACCCGGATAATTCCCCCCGCGGCTAACGCTCATCAATCGCCGTTATTGATCAAGCGCTTGTTGCTTTCAGGCGGTCGCTATGAGAAGACCCGAGAAATCGTTTATCGCGACAAGGTTCGCTACGACTACAAGACACTCAACGAACGTATCGCACGCCTTGCCAATGTGCTGAGCGAGGCCGGGGTCAAGGCCGGTGATACGGTCGCGGTGATGGATTGGGACAGCCATCGTTATCTGGAATGCATGTTTGCGGTGCCGATGATCGGGGCTGTACTGCATACCATTAATATCCGTCTGTCCGCCGAGCAAATCCTCTACACCATGAACCACGCCGAGGATAAGTTTGTTCTGGTCAATACCGAGTTCGTCGAGCTTTATAACGGCCTGGCAAGTCAGCTCACTACGGTTGAAAAGACGCTGTTGCTGACGGATACCGAGACTAAAACCTCCAATCTTCCTGGTTGTGTCGGTGAATACGAGCAATTGCTCGCCAACGCCAGCGCGCATTACGATTTTGCCGACTTTGATGAAAACTCGGTGGCGACCACCTTCTATACGACGGGCACCACGGGGAATCCAAAAGGGGTGTACTTCACCCACCGCCAACTGGTGCTGCACACCCTGGCATTGGGCACCACGGTTGGCTCCCTCGACAGTATCCGCCTGCTCGGTAACAGTGATGTGTACATGCCCATCACCCCGATGTTTCACGTACACGCATGGGGTATTCCCTATGTGGCGACCATGCTCGGGATCAAGCAGGTTTACCCAGGTCGTTACGAACCTGAGTTGTTGTGCAAGTTGATTCGTGAGGAAAAGGTCACCTTCTCCCACTGTGTTCCGACCATTTTGCAAATGCTGCTCAACAGTCCTGGCGCCAAGGGCCATGATTTTGGCGGTATGAAGATGATCATCGGCGGCAGTTCGCTTAATCGTGCGGTCTATGATGCTGCCAAAGCGACGGGTATCCAGTTGACTGCTGCATACGGTATGTCGGAGACCTGCCCGCTGATTTCCTGTGGCTATCTCAATGCCGAATTACAAGCGGGCAGCGAAGACGAGCGCATCACCTACCGTATCAAGGCCGGCGTTCCAGTGCCCATGGTGGAAGCGGTCATCATGGATGGCGCAGGCAAGATTCTCCCATCTGATGGCGAAACCCAGGGCGAGCTGGTGTTGCGCTCACCCTGGCTGACCCAAGGTTATTTCCGTGAGCCGGAGAAGGGGGAGGAGTTGTGGGAGCACGGCTGGATGCACACCGGGGACGTTGCCACTATCGATGGCATGGGGGTTATTGATATCCGCGACCGCATCAAGGATGTGATTAAAACCGGCGGCGAGTGGTTGTCTTCACTGGCGCTTGAAGACCTCATCAGCCGCTGTAGCGCAGTGCGTGAAGTGGCCGTGGTGGGCGTGGCTGACCCGCAGTGGGGAGAGCGGCCCTTTGCATTGTTGGTGTTGCATGAAGGCCAGCAGTTGGATGCCAAGGGGCTCAAGGAACATCTCAAACCCTATGTTGAGCAAGGCCACATAAATAAGTGGGCAATCCCAACGCAAATTGCGCTTGTTACTGAAATTCCCAAGACCAGTGTCGGCAAGCTGGATAAGAAACGAATTCGCGTGGATATCGCTCAATGGCAGGAGGCTGGAAGTGAGTTTTTGTCGACGCTTTAGCCAGTGTCAGTCGAAGGATTGAATGTGACTGATCAGTCAAACAAGCGTTTGGCTTGCTAATTGCTGTTTTACAGCCATTCTTGCTCTGACGGCACATTGTCATGGACATTGAAACCGTTGAGCCAGAGTGGTTGCTGATCTACAAATCACACTTTCGAGGGATCTATCCGTACTACCTGCTGGATATAGTCGAGCCATAAATAAAAATAAAACACCATGGAGTTGTGTCGATGACAATAAAAATAAGTCCACAGTGGCGTTTGGCGAAATTGCCTTTGGCAGTCGGCCTCGCCTCTACTCTTGCAACACCTGCATTTGGTGTGACCTTCAACATCGGTGAAATTGAGGGTCAATTCGACTCATCACTTTCCGTGGGTGCCAGTTGGTCTACCGAAAGTCCTGACAAAGACCTGATCGGCGTCAATAACGGCGGTCGGGGCCTCTCGCAAACCTCTGACGATTCGCGTCTTAACTTCAAGAGCGGCGAGACATTCTCGAAGATATTCAAGGGTATTCACGACCTTGAATTGAAGTATGGCGATACCGGCGTATTCGTGCGTGGCAAGTATTGGTATGACTTCGAACTGAAGGATGAAGACCGTCTATTCAAAGACATCGACGATCACAACCGTAAAACCGCAGCGCAGGCATCGGGTGCTGAAATCCTCGACGCCTTCGTTTATCACAACTATGCCATCGGCAATCAGCCGGGCACCGTGCGTTTGGGTAAGCAGGTGGTCAGCTGGGGTGAAAGTACCTTCATCCAGAACTCGATCAACTCGATCAACCCGGTTGACGTTTCCGCTTTCCGACGCCCAGGTGCGGAGATCAAGGAAGGCCTGATCCCCGTCAATATGTTCTACGTTTCCCAGAGTCTGACCGACAACCTCTCGATGGAGGCGTTCTATCAGCTGGAGTGGGACCAGACTGTTGTCGATAACTGCGGCACCTTCTTCTCCCAGCCTGACGTAGTCGCCGATGGTTGTGATCAAAACCTGGCCGTGCTCTCCAATGACCCGGCTGCGGTCAATCTGATCAACAGCATCCTCGGTGGTGCTGGCTTGGGCGTCACTCCATCGCCTTGGGATGAAGGCCTCGTTGTGAAGCGTGATGGCGACCGTGACGCCAGGGACAGTGGCCAGTTCGGTGTGGCGTTCCGTTACTTCGCCGACCAGCTCGACACCGAGTTCGGCGCTTATTTCATGAACTACCACAGCCGTCTGCCGATTTTCAGTGGCAAGGGGGCTTCGGTAGACGCAACCAATACCATCAACTCGGTAGCAACCGGCGCTGCTGGCTTGGTCGGGGCTTCAACTGCTGCACGCCTGGCGGCAGCCGCCACTGCGGGCAACGGTAGCTACTACATCGAATACCCTGAAGATATTCGCCTGTATGGCTTGAGCTTCTCGACCACCTTGCCTACCGGTACCGCCTGGAGTGGTGAAGTGAGCTACCGGCCGAATGCGCCCGTTCAGCTTAATACCACCGATATCCTGTATGCCGGCTTGAACCCGATCAGCATTGGTGGCAACGCGGTATACGACAACGCTTCGTTGCTGGACGGTCAGGCAGGCCAGGACTTGTCAGGTTATCGCCGTAAAGAAATCACCCAACTGCAAACCACCTTCACTCACTTTATCGATCAGGTGATGGGCGCTAGCCGACTCACCTTGGTGGGTGAAATTGGCTGGACCCATGTAGGCGGTCTTGAAAGCACTAGTGACGTCCGCTATGGCCGTGACCCTGTCTTCGGTCCAGGTGCTTTGCCAGGCCAGATTGGTGGCGCTCCGTCTTGTGAGGCACTGAACGCTGGTACTTTGGGCAGCCCGACTGCCAAGAACGTCAGCCGTTATTGCAACAACGATGGTTTCACCACTGCTGATTCCTGGGGTTATCGTGCTCGGGCAATCTGGGAATACCCGGACGCCATGGCAGGGGTCAACCTCAAGCCAAGCGTTTCCTGGTCGCATGACGTTGATGGTTATTCCCCGGGCCCTGGCGCCAACTTCGAAGAGGGCCGCAAAGGTATAAGCCTGGGACTTGATGCCGAGTACCAGAACACCTACACCGCAAGCCTGTCGTATACCAACTTCTTCGGCGGCGACTACAGCACTCAGTCGGATCGCGACTTTGCTGCGCTTAGTTTCGGTATGAACTTCTAAGGCATCCAGATTTAAAGGAAGAGACTGTATTTATGAAAACAACAAGAAGTCTGCTCAAATCGAGTGCAATGATTTTTGCCTTGAGTTTACTTTCCACCAGCGTACTGGCTGCTGTTTCTGCTGAAGAAGCCGCCAAGCTGGGAACTAGCTTGACTCCAATTGGTGCTGAAATGGCGGGTAACGCCGCTGGCACCATTCCTGCCTGGACTGGAGGCTTGCCAACCAACGCCGGTACGGTTGACTCAGGCGGGTTCCTGTCCAATCCGTACGCCAACGAAAAGCCATTGTTCACCATCACTGCGGAAAACATGGAGCAGTACAAAGCTAATCTGACCCCAGGTCAGATTGCGATGTTCAAGCGTTATCCAACCACCTACAAGATGCCGGTCTACACCACGCATCGTTCGGCAACCGTGCCCGCCAAGATTATCGAGGCGACCAAGAAAAATGCCCTCAACACCAAGTTGATCGAGGGTGGTAACGGCATGGAAAACTTCGACACCGCCAACCCTTTCCCAATCCCCAAGGATGGCCTGGAAGTTATCTGGAACCACATCACCCGCTACCGTGGTGGCAGCATCAAGCGAGTGGTGGCAAAAGCCACGCCGCAGCCAAATGGTTCCTACTCACTGGTGTATTTCCAGGATGAGTTTACCTTCCGTAACTCCTTGACTGACTTCGACCCGAGCAAAGAAAGCAACGTACTGTTCTACTTCAAGCAACGGGTAACAGCACCATCGCGTCTGGCAGGTAACGTATTGCTGGTACACGAAACGCTTAACCAGGTGAAGGAGCCTCGTTTGGCCTGGCTCTACAACGCCGGTCAGCGTCGTGTGCGTCGTGCGCCACAGGTATCCTATGACGGTCCAGGTACCGCATCAGACGGCCTGCGTACCTCGGACAACTACGACCTGTATAACGGTGCTCCAGATCGTTATGACTGGAAGTTGGTGGGCAAGGAAGAGAAGTACATCCCTTACAACAGCTATGACCTGGACTCTCCAAAGCTGAAGTATTCGGAAATCCTCAAGCCAGGCCACATCAATCAGGACTTGACCCGCTACGAGCTACACCGCGTATGGCATGTGACTGCAACCCTGAAAAAAGGCGAGCGCCATATCTACGCCAAGCGTGACTTCTTCATTGATGAAGATACCTGGCAAGCGGCTGAAATCGACCATTACGATGGCCGTGGCACCCTGTGGCGTGTAGCGGAAGCGCATTCGCAGTACTACTACAACTATCAGGTGCCGTGGTACACCGTGGAAACCCTGTATGACCTGTTGTCGGGCCGTTATTTGGCTCTGGGCATGAAGAACGAAGAGAAACAAGCTTACGACTTCAACTTCAAGGCCACTGAGAGTGATTTCACTCCAGCTGCACTGCGTCAGGCTGGCGTACGCTAAGCGTATTCAGTTGCTGTTAGAAAAACCGGCCTAGTGCCGGTTTTTTTATTGCCGTCTTACATACTGCAAGAGTTATAACGGCGCATTGGAATACCATCTGGCGCTATAAATTGCCTGGGTCTTGGACTGCGTAGGATTTTGCGGTTGCAAGGCGGGCTTATATGTGTGGTAACACCTGAGGGCTTCAAATGGCTTGATCTAAACGTTAGTCTGGGATTAAGTCATGTAGATTGCTCTTCCAACTAATCCAAGAACTGGCAAATGACCGATTTATCCAACCTGCCCGGCACCTCGCGGATCACCGCCCAGGGGGAATTACGTTTCTACAGGCCTCCGCTGCCTGAGGGGCATATTCCCCGGTCCCGCCTTTGCCAGCGATTGCAGCATGGATTGCAAGGTCGTCTATTGCTTGTGTCGGCACCTGCCGGTTTTGGGAAAAGCTCCCTGGCCATCGAGTTTTGCGAACAGCTGCCGAGTAATTGGCAAAACCTGTGGCTGGGCCTGAGTGAGCGGGACAGTGACCCAGGCAAGTTTCTTGAGCGCCTGCTACTGGGGCTACAGCAACATTACCCCAGTGTTGGAGATGAGGCGCTCGGTTTGTTGAAGATGCGCCAGCGTCATCAGCCCTTTGCATTCGAAGAGTGGCTCGATGCCTTTCTTGATGACTTGAGCCAAGCACTGGACCCACGGCAGCCTTTATTGCTGGTGCTGGATGATTATCATCTGGCCCAGGGAGCAGTTCTTGATCGCTGCCTGCAATTTCTGCTGAATCATCTGCCGAGTGGGATGTTGCTCTTGGTAACGAGTCGCCAGCGTCCTGACTGGCACCTTGCCCGGCTGCGCTTATCCCAGCAGTTACTTGAGCTCAACGAACAGGACTTGCGCCTTACGCAGGATGAAATAAGCCAGCTGTTGGGCCGCCAAGGCGCAAGCTTGCCGGCTGAAGCTCTGGCCGAACTATGTGTTCGCAGCGAGGGGTGGATTGCGGGTCTGCGCCTATGGTTGCTGGCGGCGGCCGATGCAGGGCAGTTAGCTGACTTGCAGCATGTCATGGCGGTACCCCATGGTGCGCAAGGGCTGATACGCGAGTACTTGCTGGAGGAGGTCATTGAGCGTCAGCCCACAGACGTTCAGGCGTTCCTGTATGACACCGCAAGCATGGATCGTTTCTGCGCAGAGCTATGCGATGTGATTCGTGATAGCCGTGACAGTGCCAGTATTCTCGATTACTTGCAGACACATCAGGTGTTCCTGGTTCCACTCGATGAGCAGGGCAAGTGGTTTCGTTACCATCACCTGTTTTCCGATTTGTTACGCGCAAGACCTGTGCAGGATTCGGAAACAAAGGTTGCCCATATGCATTTACGGGCATGTCGTTGGTTTACCTCTCATGGTCTTCTGGATGAGGCCATTGAACAGGCCCTGCAGGCTGGCCAACCCGATGTCGCGGCAAACCTGGTGCAAAGCCTTTCAGAAGAGCAATTATTGGCGGAGCAAAATGTATCGGCCTTACTGCGCTGGAAGATGGATCTGCCCGATTACCTGCTCAGCAGTACTTCCAGGCTGATTCTGCTTTACAGCTGGGCTTTGGCCCTGGCCTGCCAACTCGATGCTGCTGAGGAGCTGGCCGCGCAGCTAAGCCGTTTCCTGCCTGCACCTTCTGCCCAGGACCAGCAGGAGTTGGTGGCGCAGTGGCTGGCGATCAGTGGGGTGATTGCCCGGGGGCGTGGCGATAGTCCGCGAGCAATCGAATTCTGCACGGCAGCACTGGCCGGGTTATCCCATGAGCGTTATGGGCCAAGGCTTACCTGTCTGTCTGTATTGGCGAACCTGGCAATAGTGCAGGGCGATTTATGGCGTGCGCGCGGCCTCAACCGCGACGCACTAGAGCTTGCCCAGCGCATTGGCAATCCGCTTTTTGAGGCGCTTGCATACTATGATCGCGCCCGCGTGCTACAGGCGCGGGGTGAAATCTGCCGGGCCTTGGTTGAGACGCGTCAAGGCCTGGAGCTGTTGCGTGATTTCCCAACGCACCGTTTTTATGCTGCCAGGGCCAGGCTTACGCTGTATGAAGGGACCCTGCTTTCATTCCGTATGCAGCCCCACAAGGCCGCCTCGCATCTACGCGCAGGGATTAAAGAAGCCCGCGCCTGTCGCGATATCAGCGTGTTGATAGGCTACTGCGTTCTAGCCAGTCAGGAAGGGCGTGAAGGGCGCTTGCCTGAGGCTTTCGCATTGCTCAGTGATGCCGAGCGACTCATGCATATCTGGGACGTGCCAGCTGTTTATTATCTGGCCATGATCACCCTGATCAAATGTGAGTTGTGGTTGCGGCAAGGTCAGGTTGACCTTGCCGAGGCATGGCTTGAGCGTCTGGATGAAACCTACGGGACTGCTCAGGCTGCGACAGCGCCTGAGTATCACCCGCAATTGGCACTGCACATTGACTTTCACCTGGCCGTTCTTGAGCGGATCAAAGGCCGTACCAGTGAAGCTGAGCGCCGCTTGAAGGCTTTGGTCCAGCGGGCGCAAACAACCGGTGGGCAATTTATTGGCTCGTTTGCGCAAGTGCAACTGGCTATGCTGGTACTCCACAGTGGGCGTGAGAGCGAGGCACAGCAACATCTTAACAGTGCACTGGACATGGCCGTTGGCGGGGGCTTGCTACAGTTCGACGAGCTCTTGGTGCATAAGCCCAAGTGGCTACGCGAACAACTTGTGGCGCGAACTACAACCCCTGTTACCACGGCCTTATTGGCATTGTTGCCTGTCCTGGAGCCTCTGCCGGAAGTTTCAAGCGACCATGCCAGCCTCACGGAGCCATTGAGCGGCCGGGAGCAGGCGGTACTGGAGTTGATTGCCAAGGGCTGCTCTAACCAGGAAATCAGCGAACGATTATTTATCTCGCTGCATACCGTTAAAACCCACGCCCGGCATATCAACAGCAAGTTGGGTGTTGAGCGGCGAACCCAGGCGGTCGCGCGAGCCAATAGCCTGGGCTTGCTCTGAAATGCGAACTGCCCGAGGCGCACCTAGAAAGGCAGGTCGGAGGTGGATAAATCCAGACTCAGCTGTTGCTTGGGCTTGTGTCCATCGGGTCTGCGATTACTGGCGCTGATCTGCTTTTGCATATCATCTTGAAGCGCCACCAGCACCGGCTGTAGTGAGGTAAAGTTGGAGCGTACTGCCGGGTAGGTGTGAGACTTGGCAATAAGGTTGATTCTTTGCAGCAGTTGCTGGCGGGTATCGTTGGAAAGGTGCACAAACAGGCTCGGCAGTTGCTTGCTGAGTTCTGCGCTATACAGAACCAGGTCAGCACGGGCGAATTGCTGGGTGAGCCCGAGGTAATCCAGTGCGCTTTTAGTCAGTAACGCAGCGCCAGCCTTGGTTTCGGTCAAGCCGTTCAGGCGCACGGGATTACGCTGTTCGCTAGGCGAAAGGCTCATCCAAAACTCTGTCGTCAAGGTAAACAGCACCGCTTGTTGATTGAGTGAGTAGCTCATCAACCCCAGTGCCTCAGCCGCATAGGGCTGTTTGGTTGCTGTGAAGTCAAAGTACAGGCGCATCAATTCTTTGAGTTGGAACAATGCCTCCCGAGCCTCGTGCTGGCGTGACTCTAGTGGCCGGTAGATATTCAATTGCGCTTGCAGATTCTCAGTGCTCACCATGCGTCGATAAATGGGGCCGGTAAATTCACCGCTGCGTTTGGGCAGTGCATTGGCCTGGGTTTTATTTACCTGTTGCAGCGCTTCTATCAAGTGCTGGTAATCCCCGCTGCTCCAGGGACGCTGTATGTCCGGGATTGCTTGTCCCAGATAAAACAGTTGCCTGGCCTCGGCGATGTTTAGCCATAGCAATAGCAATACGACCAGTAGAAACCTGATTGATCGGCATGGGGGCTTCAGCTTTACCCCGGGTTCTGTTTTGGCGCTCATCAAGTGAGGCTAGCGTGCCGGAGTTGCTTACGTCAGCCGAAGGAAAGTATGGAGTGATCTAGGTGTCGACAAGACGAGGGTGTTACCGCCACCGAGTCAGGCAGTAGCACTTGGGGTGGCCAAGCGCTTCGGCTGTACCTAGGTAAGGTTCCGCGCCAGATTTCCATGTGCTGTTATCCCAAAAGACTTTGTATGTGCTGGTTCATTGGCATGCGTCAGTGCCAACCGGCGGCTGCATCCATATCCTAGCTAAAACAATAGAGGGGCTTTCAATGTCGCTGCCCGGTACCGCGTTGTTCTCGCCTGTGACTAGGTTGTTCACCTCTATGGGGATTGGCTCCCTGACCTTGAATGACCTCACATCCATCTATGCCCCGGCCGGCAGTGGCTCAGCCTTTGTCGAACTCGATGGTTGCAATGTGCACTATCGTGATCAAGGTGACCGTGAGCTGCCTGTAATCATCATGATTCACGGTGTGGTCTCATCACTGCACACATGGGATGACTGGTTTTTCGAATTCAATCCGCATTACCGAGTCATTCGTTTCGATCTTCCGGGTTTCGGCTTGACGGGACCTAGCAAGGACGATGTCTATACGGTTGAGCGCATGCTCAGGATACTAGGTTTGTTGATGGACCATCTGCATGTTGAGAGGGCCAGTTTCGCGGGTAGTTCTCTTGGAGGTTACCTGGCCTGGAACTTTGCTCTGAGCCAACCAAACCGTGTTGAAAAACTGGTGTTGATCGATCCGGCCGGCTATGCCATGGATAAACTTCCATGGATGATCGCCGCCTCTCGATTGCCCGGCTCAACCATATTGATGCCAATCTGGATGCCCAGGGCATTAATCGCCCAGGGGGTCAAAGAAGTCTATGGCGACAGGAAAAGAATCAAGGCGAGTGTTGTTGAACGCTACTATCGACTGAGCCGTCGCCCTGGAAATCGTAGGGCCATGATGCAGATATTCAGGCAACTGGTGTTGACCAATCGTACCCAGCTGCTGCAAACACCTGCTGCAGTTGCCAGGCTTGAAGTGCCTACCTTGCTGTTATGGGGCGAGGTTGATCGTTGGATTCCGCCAGCGCAGGTGCAGTTATGGCAGCGTGATTTACCAAGCATCCAAGTCAAGACTTATCCGGGCGTGGGGCACTTGCCCATGGAGGAAATTCCTTGGCAAAGTGCAGCCGATGCCCTGCAGTTCTTACAGGCCGACGATTGCACTGCCTAAGCCATGAGTTGGCTATAGATTGTGAGCGAAGCCTCTTGTCAGGGCAGTGCGCGAACAGTGCAAGGCCTGGCTGCTCGCTGCTCTGGCCCGAGAGCATTGTTGGTTAGCTAGGCAGCGGCTGGCTCCTGTGCCTTATCAAACTCAAGGCGAGTGGCATACAGCAGTTCAATGTTGTTGTGCTGCCATGGATGAAAGTCTTCTTTGAAGAAGTCTTTATAGGTTTTGATCATCGGCCGGAACGCACCTTCCTTGCCCCACATCCAGCGCAACCCGTCACGCCAGACCCGCCAATTCCACAGCAAGCCGTCTTCTTTGAGCATGTGGGCCAGGCCAAGAAATGTGTCCTTGATGAAAAAAAACGTGCCTATGCGCATCGCCCGGTGAAGGATTTTTCTATTGCCGCCAACCTGATTGTAAACGTCGAAAGCTACCGCCTTATGCTCGGTCTCTTCCAGTGCATGCCAGCGCCACAACTGGCGCATCATCGGGTGGGCGCCCTTCATTTGTTTGTCGTTACGCAACAGTTCGTCTGCCATGATCGCAGTAATGTGTTCCATGGCTGCGGTTGCGGCTAGCTGACGTTTTGCCGAGAATTTTTTTTGCGTGTAATGAATACGTTTTTTGGCGCGATTTTCCATGCGCGTAACGTCATAGCCCAGGTCTCTCAACCGGTCGCTGTACACCAGGTGCTCGCGGCTATGGTGGCCTTCCTGGCCAATGAAGCCGCGAATCTGTGCCAGCAGTTCCGGGTCTGTTATTTGTTCGCGAAAGTTGCGAACCGAATCGATAAAAAAGCGTTCGCCGTCGGGAAACAACACCGACATGGCGTCAAACAGATGGCTCTTGAACGCATCACCGCTATGCCAGTGGCGAGGCAGGGGATTGGGGAAGTCAAAGTCCATATGTCTGGGCTGAATCTTCAATCCTGCAGGCGTTGTGCTAACCATGCTGTCTCCTTCTTTTTAATTCTTCTAGAGCATCACTATGAGTGGCCGATGACTATTAGAAAAGTTTATCACCTGCCAATATTCAGGTCATATATGGCCATTGCGTTATCAACTGCCAATATTCAGGTCATATATGGCCATTGCGGACTTGCTGTGCCCTGGTCAACAATGCATTGAAAAGCTGATTTGGTCTGTGGTCATATCTGGCCAAACACAAAAAGAAAGGGAAGGGCCAACCTTGAACTTCAATGCAGAACTGGTGCCTGTCGCCTATGCAGAGGCGCTGCTTGAGTTATTGAACGAGCTAGGCGTCAACCGGGAGCAGGTTTATGCCCATGCCAATGTTCGCCCGCAGGTTCTTGATAACCCTAACGGGCGCTTGTCCCTTGTTGATTTCAACCTGCTTGCAATCAGTGCATTAGAGCTCTGCAATGAGCCTGCATTGGGGTTATTGCTTGGTCAGCGCTTGAATGTCTCGACACATGGAATCCTGGGCTACGCCGTGCTGGCCAGTGCCAATCTCGATAAGGCGATTCAATTTGCGTTGAAGTATTACCGGGTGCTCGGCATCAGTTTCGAACTTGAGCTTATCGAGTCGGCTGACCGGGTTGAGCTGCGAGCCAGAGAAAGCATGCCGCTGGGTAATCTCAATCGTTTTGCGGCAGAAGGCCTGCTCGCCAGCTTGTTCACCATTGCAGCTTTTCTAGTCGGTGAGCCGCTAAAGCATATTGAAGTGGGCTTCAGTTATGGCGCGCCGGATTATGCGGATCGCTATGAGCAGGTGTTTGGTGTGGGCGCAAAATTCGAGCAACCCTACCACTCCCTGAGCATGCCTAGGGCCTACCTGGATAAACCGATGGCCTTGGCTAATCCTGCCACGGTTCAGATGTGCGAGCAGCAATGTGAAGTATTGCTTTCTACCCTGGCTGTTGAAGATCGTTTGCTGACTCGGGTGCGGCGTTTATTGCTCGCCCGTCCTGGTGATTTTCCGGATCTGGCAAGCGCTGCCAAAGCCTTGAACACCAGCACTCGAACCTTGCGTCGGCACCTCTCCAATATGGGCACCAGCTACCAACAAGTACTTGATGATGTGCGCCGTGGCTTGGCGCTTCAGTACCTGACATCTACGCACCTGCCGTTATACGAAATCGCATATTTATTGGGTTTCAATGATCCTTCAAATTTTCGCCGGGCCTTCAAGAAATGGACCGGAAAACTGCCCAGTGCCTATCGCTGAAAACACTGTTCTTGACGTGTTGTGCGTACATTTTATGCTCAATATCCAATGCTGGGATGGATAACCATCTATACCGTTTGTCGGTTTTCTAGCGCGTTTGTTCTTTCATCTAAAAGCAGTGTCACTTGGCGATATCGGCCTGTACGGCGCAATTGCTGGCATCTGTGGCAGTGGCTTTTGCTGGTGCATATTTAGTCGGTCAATAACGAATAAGAGTTATTCAGCAAGTATTAGAAACTTGTCCTACGCTGTTTTTTTCAACTAGTCGAAAGTTTTGATTTTTATCAGTCGAGACTGGGCGTTTTGATGATTGAATCGTTGCTTTCAAACTGAACAGATACAGACAAGGATGGCCAGAATGATTGGAAGAACCAATAAAAAATTGATGATGCGTGTCTTGGTCGTCGATGATGATTTGGGCAATCCAAACAGCGCCCGCGGTCGGGTATTGACCGAGCTTGAAGAAGAACTCAGTGGTCGTAATGCCGAACTGGTATTGGCAACGTCTTATGAGGACGGCTTGGCCTGCGTTACATCTGATGCTGCCTTGCACTGCTTTTGTGTCGACTGGACCCTGGGACAAAACGATACCGCCAGCCACATCCAAGCTTTGGAATTACTGCGCGCTGTTCGCCAGCGTCACGAGCGTGCCCCGGTTTTCTTGATGGCTGATCGCGATGCCAAGAAAAGTATTACCGTCGAGGCGATGGAGTTGGCCGATGAGTTTGTCTGGATGCTTGAAGACACCGCACCCTTTATCGCCGGCCGAGTGGTAGCCGCGATCAATCGTTATCTTGAACATCTGCTGCCGCCGTTCACTGATGCATTGCTGCGCTACACGGTCAAGGACGAGCATTCCTGGGCGGCGCCCGGTCATCAGGGCGGCATTGCTTTTACCAAGTCACCAATTGGCCGGGTGTTTTTCGACTTCTTTGGTGAAAACCTGTTTCGTGCCGACAGTGGTATCGAGCGCGGCAACCTGGGTTCAGTGCTGGATCACAGCGGTCCGGTCGGGGGAGTCTGAAGCCTATTGCGCGCGGGTGTTTGGGGCCCATGCCAGCTACGCTGTGCTTAACGGTACATCAGGTTCAAACCGCACCATCTTCATGGCGTGCGTAGGTGAGAACCAATATGCGTTGTGTGATCGCAACTGCCATAAATCAATTGAACAGGGCCTGGTTCTGACCGGTGGCTTGCCGATTTACATGACGCCTACACGTAACCGCTACGGCATCATAGGTCCGCTATTGCCTGCGCAATTTGAGCCCGAGCGAATCAATGCTGCGATTGCCAGCCATCCTCTGGCAGCGCAGGCCAAAGGTAGTAAGGCGGTGTATGCGGTGGTCACTAACTGTACTTACGACGGCATGTGCCTGAGCGTCGAAAAGGCCGAAGACATGTTGGCGCAGAATGTGGATCGTATTCACTTTGACGAAGCCTGGTACGGGTACGCACGCTTTAACCCCATGTACGAAGGTCGCTTTGCCATGCGGGGCGAGGCCAAAGACCATCAGCCAGATCAGCCGACAGTATTCGCAACCCATTCAACCCACAAGCTGCTTGCAGCATTATCTCAGTCGTCTTTCATCCATGTTCGCAATGGCCGCAACCCGATTGAGCACAGCCGGTTCAATGAGTCCTTCGTAATCCAGGCCACTACTTCGCCGATGTACGCATTGTTCGCTTCTAATGAAGTCGGGGCGGCGATGATGGACGGCAATGGCGGTTATTCACTGACCCAGGACACCATTCGCGAAGCGGTTGATTTCCGGCAGGCGCTTGCCCGCACCCACCGTGAATTTGCCGAGCGTGGCGATTGGTTTTTCGAGCCCTGGAATGCCCCACAGGTCAAAGATGCCAAGACCGGTGAACTGGTTGACTTTGCCGATGCCGACGCCGAGCAATTGGCCACGGATCCGAGTTGCTGGACCCTGGAGCCTGGTGCGCAGTGGCACGGTTTTGAAGGGCTTGAAGATAGCTGGTGCATGCTCGATCCGATAAAGGTCGGAATCATGGTTCCGGGTATGGGCACCGATGGTAGGTTATTGGCCGAAGGGATTCCGGCTCCCGTTCTAGGGGCCTATTTCTATCGTAAGAATATCGTGCCTTCGCGCATTACCGACTTTATGGTGCTGTGCCTGTTCAGCATTGGTGTGACCAAGGGAAAGTGGGGCACCTTGATCAGCGTATTACTGGCATTCAAGCGTGATTACGATAACAACCTTCCCTTGGCGCAAGTGTTGCCAGAGCTGGTTGCTCAGGCACCTGAGCGCTATAGCGGCATGGGGCTGCGCGACCTGAGTCAAGAGATGTTTGAGTTTATGCGCAACAGCCGCATGGACGACCTGCAGGCCTCAGCATTTGGTTCCTTGCCCAAGATTGAAACCACGCCGCGTGCTGCGTTTCAGGCGCTGCAGGCCGGTGAGGCGGAATTGTTGCCTCTGGCCCAGGCTGCCAATCGGGTGACTGGTGTTGGCATCATGCCTTATCCACCGGGTATTCCAATTGTGATGCCGGGGGAAAACCTGGGCCCGCTCGATGGTCCTTGGATTCGTTATATCCAGGCACTGCAAGACTGGGGAAATCATTTTCCCGGCTTTGAGAAAGAAGTCGAGGGCGCAGTGCACAAGGACGGTGACTACCACTTCTGGTGCCTCAAGTAAGCCTCTAGCTGTCTTTAACACGCCTAATGGAGTGAGCGTAAATGGCCAATCGTAAACAGCCTCTGCCAGGACAACTTGCAGAGCAGTATCCCGTGTTGATTATTTCTCAGATACAGGAGCAAGCGGGCAGTGCAATGCTGCGCAGCGCTTTGGAAATCGGCGAGGCATTAGGTGCCTATGACCTGGGTTTTGAGACCGCAACCAGCCTTGAGGATGGTGAAGTTGCCTTGCTTGCAAGCCCGGCCTACAGCTGCGTCATTCTCGGTTGGGGGTTGTGCGAGCAAGACATGGCCAAGGCCATGGACATCATTGAGTTAATCCGCAAACGCACTGCGCAGTTGCCGATTATTGTTGCCATGAGCAAGTCCAAGCATAAGCAGGCGCCGCTAGAGTTTTTTGAGCAGATCGACGGCTTCATCTGGCATCCGGAAGACAGCCCCGCATTTATTGCCGGGCGTATTGCTGCCGCTTCCAAGCGGTATCTCGACAGCATATTGCCGCCGTTTTTCGGGGCCTTGGTCAACTTCTCCGGCACCCATGAATACTCCTGGCATACCCCTGGTCACACAGGGGGAACTGCTTTTATGAAAACTGCGGTAGGGCGTAGCTTTCTCGACTTTTATGGTGAGGAAATGCTCCGTTCAGACCTCAGTGTGTCGGTGGGCGAGCTGGGGTCATTGAATGATCATTCTGGCCCTGTGCTTGAGGCCGAGCGCAATGCCGCGCGAATTTTCGGTTCGGACTACAGTTTCTTTTCGGTCGGCGGGAGTTCGGCCAGTAACGAGATTGTGCTGCATTCTGCTGTGACTGATTCAGATCCGGTGCTGGTCGACCGCAACTGTCACAAGTCTCTCAACTATGCGTTGAACATGACTGGTGCGGTGCCCTTGTACTTGCGCCCACGGCGTAATGCACGAGGTCTGATCGGACCTGTTCCGCAGTCGGAAATGAGCCCGCAAGTCATCGCAACAAAAATTGCAGACAGCCCTTTGCTCGCCGACAAGAAACTCAAGCCGGTATTGGCGGTACTCACTAACTCGACCTATGACGGCCTTTGTTACAACGTGCAAACCACCACGCGCGAGTTGAGCAAGAGCGTTGACCGCATCCATTATGACGAGGCCTGGTACGCTTACGCGCGTTTCAACCCCTTGTACGAAGGCCGCTACGGCATGCATCGGGGGCAGCGCCACGCCGATGACGCCACTGTGACTGTCACCCATTCGACGCACAAGTTGCTGGCGGCATTGTCCCAGGCATCCATGATTCATATTCGTTCCGGCAAGGTGCCAGTCAGGCCTGAACTGTTCAACGAAGCTTTCATGATGCATACCTCCACCTCGCCGCAATACAGCATCATCGCCTCGACCGATGTGTCTGCGAAAATGATGGATGATTCCGGCGAGTACCTGACCGATGAGTCGATTGGCGAGGCAATTGCCTTTCGCCAGGCGATGGTCAGGCTTGGCAATGAAATCAACCAGCGCGATTCAGGCGACTGGTGGTTCGGTGTCTGGCAGCCTGACCAGATTGGCGGCGTGCCCTTTGTCGATGTGCCCGTCGAGCAGTTGCGCAAAGGCCAATCCTGGGTGCTCAAACCGGAGGATAGCTGGCATGGCTTTGGTGATTTGGGTGCCGATTACTGCATGCTTGATCCAATCAAGGTCACCATCCTTACGCCTGGGCAAAGCCTTGAGGGGGAGATGCAAGAGGCCGGTATTCCGGCACCGCTGGTTTCGTCCTTTCTCTCCAGTCGCGGCATCGTGGTCGAGAAAACAGAACCTTATTCAATTCTCTTGCTGTTCAGCATTGGCATCACCAAGGGCAAGTGGGGCTCGTTGGTCGCAGGCCTCATGGAATTTAAAAAGCATTATGACCGCAACACGACGTTGGAGCAGGTCATGCCTGACTTGCTCGATAGCTATCCCGAGCGTTACAGCGGCATGGGCCTTAAAGACCTGGCCGATCAAATGCATGCCGAGATGCTCGCTTCGAAGCTGCTGCACAACATGGATGCTGCGTTCACCCTGCTACCGGATCAGGTCAGTTCTCCGCGGGCGACCTACAGCCAGTTGGTAAAAGGGCAAATCGAGCAGATTCCTGTACGCGATTTGCTTGGGCGTACCGTGGCAGTGCAGATCGTGCCTTATCCGCCAGGTATTCCGCTGATGATGCCGGGAGAAAAAGCAGACGTGGATAAGCGCGCAATCATCGATTATCTGCTGGCGATGGAGCTTTTCGACGGCCATTTCCCGGGGTTCGAGCATGATAACCACGGGGTTGAGATAGAGCGAAGCGCTGACGGTGATCTCACCTACATGGTGTACGTGGTCAAGACCTAATTCTGCACGGGGTTCGTGAAATATATTGCCGTCTAGTACAAGGAGCCTTTTATGGCGCAAACAAAGAAAATGGGCCTGATGGGGCTTACCACCCTGGTCTCGGTCAATATGATGGGCTCGGGCATCATCATGCTGCCTTCGAGTATGGCCCAGTTGGGTGCAGTGTCATTGTTGTCATGGATTATTACCGCTGTCGGGTCGATGGCCATTGCTTACTGCTTTGCCCAGTGTGGCATCTTTTGTCACCGTTCCGGGGGGATGTCTGCCTACAGTGAGGAGGCCCATGGCAAGTCGGCATTTTTCCTTTGCTCGTTTTTATACTTCCTCTCGTTGGCAATTGGTAACGTGGCCATTGGCATCTCGGCTGTGGGTTACCTGACACCGTTTTTCCCATGGCTGGGTAGCGGTGCGATCCCGCTGTTCATCGGTACCGTGGGTTTGATCTGGTTGACCACTGCGGCAAACTTCGGTGGGCCGCAGATCACTGGGAAAATTGGCGCCATCACCGTGTGGGGTGTGATCATTCCCGTAGCAGGACTCAGTGTCATTGGTTGGTTCTGGTTCAAGCCAGATGTACTGGTGGCTGCATGGAATCCGCACAACCTGGCCTTGAGTGATGCGATTGGCCAGAGCATTCCCCTGACCCTGTGGGCGTTCCTGGGGATGGAGTCCGCGGCCCAGAACTCCGACGCAGTTGAAGATCCCAAGCGCAACGTACCCTTGGCGTGCCTGTTTGGTACCTTGGGCGCGGCCGTGGTGTATATCCTGTCGACCACGGTGATTCAGGGCATTGTGCCCAATGCTGAGTTGGCAAACTCCAGTGCGCCATTCGCCGCCGTTTATGCCCAGATGTTCAACCCTCTGGTAGGGCAGGTCATCATGGGGCTCGCTGTGATGGCCTGCGTGGGTTCGCTCTTGGGTTGGCAGTTTACTTTGGCCCAGACGGCAAAGGTTACGGCAGACCAACGTATGTTTCCCAAGCTGTTTTCCCGCGTGACCAAGCACAATGCGCCGGTGATCGGCATGGTCGTGTGCGGCATCCTGCAAACCCTGATGGCGGTATCAACCATTTCGCCAAATGCCAGCGAGCAGTTCAGCAAACTGGTTAATCTGGCGGCCGTCACCAACCTGATTCCCTACGTCACCTCGCTTTCTGCCTTATTGGTCATCATGTACAAGGCCAAGGTGAGTGTCGGGGTATTTAGGCGCAATGTGGTGATCTTGCTGGTTGCAATGCTTTATTCCTTCTACGCCCTCTACGCCTCCGGTAAAGACGCGGTATTTGGTGCCATGATTGTCATGGCGATTGGTTACCTGATGTACGGCTTTATTGCCAAGCGGTTTGTCGATGAACCTGCAAGCCAGCCCACCAGCCCATAGTCGTGCTGCCTGCAACGCTTCGGACATCAGGAATCAAGGGGTTAGGAAATGAATATGAAACATACCAAAAGACTACTCGGTTGTGCGTTTGCTCTGGCTATCAGCTTGCCCGTGTCGGCAACTGCTGCAACGCTCGATCGGGTGCGCAGTAGTGGTGAGATAACGATGGGCTATTTGCCGGATGTCGAGCCCTTTAGCAGCAAGCAAGGCGACAAGGTGGACGGCTACGCCATAGATATTTGTCGCAATATTGCAGCGCGGGTCAAGCAACAACTTGAGCTTCCCGAACTGCGATTAAACTTCCAGGCTGTTGGCGATGATCATGCCGTCAAGGCAGTCAGCACAGGTGATGTCGATATTCTATGCACGCCGCTGCCGCAAACACTTGCCCGGCGTAAACAGATCAGTTATTCGTTGCCGATCTACACCGCTGGCCTTGCTGCGCTGGTCCGTGATGATACACCAGAACGCTTGGTGAGAATTCTCCAAGGCAAGGAAGGACACACCGGACCTACCTGGCGGGCGACCATAAATCGCGGTATTGCAACCCATACCTTCGCGGTGATCAAAGGCGGGGTCACCCTCGATTGGATTCGCCAGCAAATGAACAAATTGGGATTGGTCGCCAAATTGGTTACCGTCGACAATCATGAGCAGGGCGTCCAGGCCGTGGCTGATGGCGAAGCTTCAGCGTTCATCTCCGACCGGATCCTGCTCACCAGCTACGCTCATAAATCTGCGTACAGCAACAGTATCCGGGTGCTGGGCAATATCTACGAGCGAGCGCCGGTGAGCATGGTGCTTGAACGCGGTGATGAGGACTTCCGGTTGCTGGTTGATACGGTGATCAGCGAGATGAGTGAGTCAGGTGACTTGCTCAAGACCTATCGCAAGTACCTTGGTGCCCCAAGTGCTGCCGATGAGTCTCTGCTCAAGCTTTATGCCCTGCCTGTTATTGAGTCCGATCACTAACCCGACACAGAGGTTGCGCCGGCATGGCGTGACCTCTGTGCTGTTTATCTAAGTGGCTTCATGCCCAAGGTTCGTTTGTTCAATGGCTTGTTCCAGCGCTCGCAAGGCGCTGGCCATTCGTTGCGCCTGTTCCTGGGCCTGGAGTGTATCGCCATCATTGCATGCCTTTTCCCCGGCCACACAGCTGTTGATTAGCTAATTTGCCCGGATGATTGCCGCCGCACCCTTGATGCGATGCGCGAGTTCCGAAAGTGCATTCAGATCAGCGCTTTCTAACAGATGCTCGAGCTTGGAAAGATCCTCTGCGACAGTGATCTTTATCTGATCAAGCAGTCGGATGCTGACGGCCTTGTTGCCTCCGGATATGCGCTTGAGAGCCTCCTGGTCAAATGGCACTTCCCGGGCCACAGGCTCGGTAGGTGTTACTTCAGTCAGCGCATTGACCAGGTCATCAAGTTCGACCGGTTTGAACAGGCAGCCGTTCATGCCGGCGTCGATGCAACGCTGAAGCATTTCAGGTTGTGCATTGGCCGTGAAGCCCAGGATCGTGCAGGGGGTTGCACCTTGCATCTGCTCCTTGCTGCGAATGGTCCGGCTCAGGGTATAGCCGTTCATGACAGGCATGTTGCAGTCGGTGATAACAAGGTCGAAGTGTTGCGACTGCCAAAGCGCAAAGGCGTTTTCACCATCCACGGCGCACTCTACCTGCTGCCCGAGAAACTCCATTTGCTGGGCCAGGAGCATGCGGTTGGCCGGGTGGTCATCGACTACCAATATCTTGAGCTTGGGCAGCGCTTGTCTGGGGGCATGCTCGGGTGGGGATAAAGTAACGCTGGATTGCACCGGCTCCAAGCACAAGAGCTTTAGTGACACGCTGACGCAGGTTCCCATGCCTTCCTGGCTTTCCAACTCAAGGCTGCCTCCCATCATCTCGACAAGATTTCGACAAATCATCAATCCCAAGCCGCTACCGCCTGAGGTTTCATGTACCTGAACGAAGGGTTGGAACAGGGTTTTCTGATTTTTGGGGGAGATACCTATCCCTGTATCTGATACTTCGACCCGCAATTGCAAGTAGTCGTCATCCAGTGCGGTACCGACCAGCTTGAGTAAGACATGGCCTCGCGCAGTGAACTTGATTGCGTTGCTGACAAGGTTTGACAACACCTGCCTGAAGCGCAGCGGGTCAAGCAGTACTTGTTCATCGAGGGCTCCCTCTAGTTCGAGGCGCAGCTCAAGCGATTTTTGTCTTGCCAGCCCTTCGAAGACCCTGACCACACCTTCGGCTATTTGCCTGAGGTCGGCGCGTTCCGGGTGAATACTCAGGTGTCCGGACTCAATGTGGGCCACATCCAGGATGTCTCCAATCAGCTCCAGCAAGCCTCGGGCTGAGTTATAGGCCACCTCCAATGATGCATGATCTGCTGGTGCATTGGTTTCACGTTTCAAGGCCAGTTCGAGCATGCCGATCACAGCATTGAGCGGGGTGCGAATCTCGTGGCTCATGGTGGCCAGGAAGGTGGTTTTGGTTCGATTCGCTTTATCTGCCTGGTCCTTGGCCGCACGTAGCTGCTCGATCAAGGCGCGTCGGTCACTGATATCGACCCAACCACCGATGATTCCCCGCACGACTCCCTTGCGGTCAACGTAGGGGAGTTTCCAGTGATAAATAACCCTGGGCTCGCCATTGAGTGTGATCTTTCGGTCAACAATTACCGGTTCACGCTCAGTGATGACCTGGTGATGGTCGCGCATAATGGCCTGGGCATCTTCGGGGGAAAAGTGCCTGAGGTCTGCATGGCCGATAACGTCTTCTCTGGAGGCGCCCAATGCTTGCAGATAGCTGTCGTTACAGATGCGAACGCTCATGTCCAGGTCCCGGACATAGATCGGGTGAGGCGTACCGTTGATAAGCAGCTCCATGAACTGTATCTGTTCACTGAGCTCGCGTTCAGCCGCCTTGCGCTTGCGTATCTGATTACGTAGATAGAAATTCCAGACGAGAAAAATCATCAGCACGATAACCGCAGCGGTTATTGCTTGATAGATCAGGGGTTTGTAGTTGCGCCAAGAAGGAGGGGACAACACGACTCGACTGCGCCAGCGATTGATCAGGGCGCCATATTCATCTGGCGAGATTTCGACCAGCGCACTGTTGATGATCTCTTGGAGCTGTCGGTCTCCGCGGCGCAAGGCAAAGGATGCAGCCGATAATGGCTTGGTTAACGTCAAGCGGATGTGCAGCTGTTTTTGATAGAACCGCGCGGGGTAGTAGCGGGCAACAAACAAGGGCTGGATGGTGAAATCCGCTTCGCCGGCAGCCACCATTGCAAAGGCATCTGGTGTGTCGGTGGCTTCGACCAGCTTCAGATTTGGGTACTGCTCGCGCAAGAAGGGTATCAATGCATGCTCATCGGCGATTGCGATACGTTTATTGCTTGTTTTATCGAGGGACAGAATCCTTTGTTGGCTTACCGGGCTGACAAGCGCGTAGGGCGTCGGTAGGTAGGATCGGCTGAATGTCATCCAGTCGCGCCTTTGATCCGATGGAGAGATATCGGCAAGCATGTCGACTTTGCCATTGATCAATGCTTCGATCATGTCATCGAGCTTGGCAAAGCGAATGATCTCTATTTCCAGGTCGGTTTGTGTCTGGATCAGTGTGAGTAGATCGGACGTGATCCCGTAGTAGTGGTCGTCATTGCCGATATACGAGTAGGGTGGAAAATTCTCAGCTACACCAACGCGCAAGGTCGGGTGCGTCGCAACCCAGCGTTTCTGTAGCCGGGTTAATTCTGGCATCTTGATATTCGAGAGGCCGCCACCGTTCCAGCGTTTTATGATCAGCTTGCGCTGCTCGGGTGAAATACCGTTGCGGATAACATTATTGAGAATATTCAGAAGGCGTTGATTATCACTGCGTAATACAAACCGGGCGCCATCCGGGGGCTCTCCCCAGAAGGCATGGATAACTTTCAACTCGTTTGCGTAGAAGGTATTGACCAGGTAATTGGCGGACACAACATTACTGAGCACGGCGTCCTGTGAGCCGAATGCAACCGAGGAGAAGGATTCCAGGTCGCTTGAAAAAGGGGTGAGTATTGCTCCAGGTGCCAAGGCCAGAGCTTGCGAGCGACTTATGTCCAGGTAGTTGTAGGCAATCTTGCTGCCTGATAAGTTCTTCTCCGTTGCCTGCCAGCCTTTTTCGGCACCCTGGACCAACGCGGGAGTTAAATTAACGTAGCGCTTGGTTTTAAGGAGGTCGGGCGCACTTTCTATCGGGCCCAATGAGCTGAGCATGTCCAGCTCGCCGTTTTGGAGTGCCTCCACTGCAGCTTGGCGACTTTTGTAGAGATGGGCCTCGACCTTTATTCCAAGCTCCCGGCTGATAAGCGCGAGAATATCGGCTGTTACACCTGAAAACTCGTTACTGTCGGCGCCGAGCCTGAAAGGCGGGTAGTCTGTGCCATAGGTGCCGAGTACCAATTTTTCTTTCTTGCTTAGCCAGTTCCAGTCGTCCTCGCTTAATTGTGTGCGATGCAAGACTGGCTGCGAGAGGCCCAGTAGTTCCAGGCGCGTAAACTCTCCAGTCGTTTCAGCTGCATGCGCATCTGAGAGGGCGCACAGGCTTAACAAGAACACACAGGTAATGCGCAGGAAATTAGCCATCGGATTCAGGCAACGTTATTGCGCTTGGCAAATTCGAGCAACTCAACCAAAGACGTTGCTCCGAGCTTTTGCAGCAAGCGTGTCTTGTAGGTGCTCACCGTTTTGTTACTCAGCAACATGATGTCGGCAATCTGTTTATTGGTCATGCCCTTGGCTAAGTATTGCAGCACCATCAGCTCCCTGTCGGACAGGCTTTCCAACAACTGGCTTTCGGGTTGCTCGCTGTCATGTATCGAGCCAAAGATCCCATAGGGGAAATAGGTATAGCCGGACAAAATCGCATTGACTGCGCTACAGAGCCCGGCCAGATCCTGGTCTTTACTGACAAAGCCTGCGGCGCCAACCTGCATGCATCTGTTCGCCAGGGTGCTGGCGGGTTGAGAGGTTAGCACCAGGACACGAGTTGAGCCGCCTGTCGCCTTCAGTCGGGAAATGACCTGTAGCCCGTCCAGCCTGGGAATGCCGATGTCGAGGATTACAACATCGGGATTCTTGTCCTTGGTCAATTGCAGGGCATCGACACCGTTGTCAGCTTCACCTACGATTTCATAGCCTTCCTGTTCGAGCAGTACCCGCACGGCTAGACGTATTACTGGATGATCATCAACAATCAGGATTTTGCGCATAAGGTTCCTAAATACTTTAATAACTATTAAGACTTCATGTTCAGGATCTTTTCCAGTAACAGCGTTGCACGGCTGTGGGGACCTTCAAGTTGATCTTCCATTGAGATGGGATCGGAGTCTCCACTGCTGGTCATCAGCCACAGTCCTCATCCTTGGAGTTGGCACGTACATCGAAGTCAGCTGAATCAACACATCGTATCTTTGGGCGAATCCGGTTTCTGTTTCCGATCGCCATGGAGATAGATTGCGCACCTATACATGTAGTTGCACTTCTCGGTGACTTTTGGCCAGGCACAGTCAAGAGTCTAGCTTAAGCAGCAGTCTTTACAGGCTCGTAAGTTTTAGCTTCTCCATTGGGTTGACTGACAACGCAATGGGCGTGAGTCAAAAACAATTATTAGCGTTCTGCTTACTCCAAGGCTTCTCATTGCTGTATTTGTTCCGTGAACTGGAAAGCAAACTTCAGTGCTCATTGGACTTGTTTCATAGTCCAAACCGTCGATTTAACCTTCGTGTGGTGCACGCTGAACGCTTATTAAAAAAGCCTTGGGTCTGCATACTTTGATTCTATGTAATTCAACTCAAGCGGATGACCACCAGCTCGCACCGGGGCTATTGCTATGGTGGATAAAATACTATGGGTTTTATGTAAGGTTTTTCCTACCGAGAGGGTGATTGATTCTTAAGTGCCAGTACTTGCGGGGCAAACCATGACTAAAGGTTATGTCTGGGTCACTGTTGGTTATGGTTGATTGATTTTCGTTCGTTAAAGCACTTTGTTGCGATTAAGTACCGGCTGTGTTCTGTTCGCGGCGAAATAAACTTCTGTGCCAGAATCGCAGGGTCTACCAAGCAGGAACTCTCATGGACTCCATCAACTCAGCATTAATCCGCGAAACATTCCCTGTCGGGCCTTTGCAATGCAACTGCACCATCATTGGTGATCCCATCAGCAAGAAGGCAATTGTGGTTGATCCGGGTGGCAATCCCGATGAGATCATGGCTCGGCTTGATAGACATGGATTGAAAGTCGTCAGCATCATTCACACCCACGCGCATCTTGATCACTTTCTGGCCTCTGGGCAGATGAAGGAGAAGACCGGCGCGACGCTGCATCTGCACAAGGAAGACCAATTCCTGTGGGATAACCTTGAAATGCAATGCAAGATGTTTGGTGTTCCCTATGTTCCAGTGCCATCCCCCGATCAGTGGCTGGCCGATGACCAGGCCCTGGATTGCGGTTGCGGGGTTGCATTGCATACGCCCGGGCATACACCAGGGTCGATGAGCTTCTGGTTTCCGCAGGCGAAGCTGTTGATCGCCGGCGACACCTTATTTCGACGTGGTATTGGTCGTACGGACTTGTGGGGTGGGGATTATGCAACCATCGAGCGCTCGATCAAGCAGCGCCTGTATCGCCTTGATGAAGACGCGACAGTGGTGACTGGACACGGTCCCGACACCTTGCTGGGTGATGAGATGCGCGAGAACCCATTTATCAAAGCCTGAGCATCGAACGACTAGCAGCGGGCGAGTAAGAGTTGGTATTGTCGTCAGCCTGAGGGCACAGGTACATGCCTGTTTAACCTATGAAACAAAGGAATCTTTATGAGTAATGTGCGTAATTTTGCACTGATAGTGGCAGCTTCCACTTTTCTTGCAGCATGTACGAACAACCCGTACACCGGGGAAAGCGAGGCGGGCAAGGCTGGTATTTATGGTGGTATTGGCGCCGTTACAGGTGCTGTCATTGGTGCCGCGACCTCAAGCAAGAAGGACCGCGGCAAGGGTGCATTGATCGGTGCTGCCGTTGGCGGTGCTGCCGGTGGTGGCTATGGCTACTACGTTGACAAGCAAGAAGCTCAACTGCGCCAGAAGCTGGTGGGAACCGGGGTTCAAGTCCAGCGTAATGGCGACCAGTTGACCTTGATCATGCCGGGCAATATCACCTTTGCCAGCAACTCTTCCGATATTTCCAGCAGCTTTTACCCAACGCTGAACTCACTGGTAACCGTATTCAAGGAATTCGACAAGAACGGCATCGATATCACCGGCCATACCGACAGCACCGGTTCGCTGGCGCTGAACCAGAACCTGTCCAATGCGCGTGCACAAAGCGTCGCCTCATACCTGGCTGCAAACGGCGTGGCGAGCAATCGCATATCAGCCTTTGGTGCCGGCCCGAACCAGCCGATTGCCAGCAACGCAACCGAAGCAGGTCGTGCGCAGAACCGTCGCGTAGAGATCACCCTTCGCCAGTTATAATTCAGGCGAAACACTAAGCCCTCGAATCGAGGGCTTTTTTGTGCCTGTAATTTAGCGGTGCTGGCATAGTGCTATTTTTCGACGGCTAGCTAGACTTGGGTAGAACTGAGATTCAAGAAATCCGTGCCAGAGTCGACAGCAGTGTTATAGGCCAAGGCTGAAAAACACGGGCGCAGGGTTTGGGGGATGCATGTTAGAGCCGCAATTGGATCAGGCCCCGGCTGTATCGGTGGTATTGGTGGTCGATGACCTGCAAGACAACCTGGATGCCATGCAGGAGCTACTCGAGGAACCGAGTCGAGCGATACATTGCGTTGATAATGCCATCGCCGCCTTGGCTTTCCTGCAGTGCCATGACGTCGATCTTATCTTGCTTGATGTGCAGATGCCTGACATGGACGGCTTTGAGTTCGCCAGGCGTTTGCGCGAGCAACCCAAAACGCTTTTGACCCCGATCATCTTTCTCTCCGGGCTGGATCAGACTGATGCCGTATTGGCTCGTGGCTATGCCTCCGGGGCGATTGATTTTATCAAGAAGCCATTTGATCCGGCCGTGCTCAACCACAAGGTCAGGGTGTTGCTTGCACTCGAGCGGCAACGCCGGGAGCTGAGTGCCTTGACCATGCAACTCGAAAGTGCCCGCGCATTCAATGCCTCCATCCTGGAGAATGCTGCCGAAGGCATTATGGTGGTGTCAGAGCAGGGCGAGGTGCGCTACGCCAACCCGGCAATTGCAAATATGTTGCAGCGCTCGATTGATGAGGTTATGGGCAGCCAGGTCCTGGATTTTCTGCAGGCCGAGCCTGTTGCCGGAACATGGCAAGCATCAGACTATTACCAGCGCTGGATGAGCGGGGAAACATACTGCGTGCATGATGCAATGCTGTTTGCTGCCAATGCTCAGACCCTGCCCGTGGCATTGTCGTGTTCGCCGATCCCCGCGCAGCGGGCGATGGTTTTCATGGCGCTGGATATGTCCGTCACCAATAGCTTGCATGAGCAACTTGAATCGCTGGCCCTGTCAGATGCCTTGACGGGATTATTGAATCGTCGTGGCTTTCTTCAGGCCATGGCGGGCGCCTTGTCACGCCGTGATCGCAGTGGCAAGGATCTGGCGGTGTTGTACATGGACCTGGATGGGTTCAAGCGGGTCAATGACTTGCTTGGTCACGATGCGGGCGACGCACTTTTGTGTCAGGTCGCCCAACAGTTGCGCGAATGTATTCGCTCGTACGACACACTTGGGCGAATGGGGGGCGATGAGTTTACCTTGCTGCTGGACAGCTTGAGCCGGCCAGAGGATGCAGAGAGTGTCGCCACCAAGTTGATTGGTGTTGTATCCGGGCGACGCAATCTCAATGGATTTGATTTTAATCTGGGCGTCAGTATCGGCATTGCCTATTTGCCTGAAGAGGGCATGAGCATCGAGGCATTGCTGGGTGCGGCAGATATGGCGATGTACGAGGCCAAGCGTGGCGGACGTCGTCAGTACCGTATCTATACCGAGGAAATGCGTGGTCGCGAGAACTCGAAGCGTGCATTCGAGGATCAGTTGCGCAGCGCCGTGAGTCGGCAGCAATTCACGCTCTGCTATCAGCCACAGGTTGACCTGGCAGCAGGGGAGGTTCGCGGCTTTGAGGCCTTGTTGCGCCTGGGGCAAGCTGACAACAGCAGCAGACCTGCCGCCGAGTTCATCCAGGTGCTGGAAGATACGCGCCTGATCAATGAGTTGAGCTTGTGGATTTTCCGCCAGGCGGCTGAGCTGCGCCGGTCACTGGTCGGCAAGGTGGCGGATCAGGTGCGGGTGAGCATCAATATCAGCGCACTGCAGTTTGGTTTAAAGGGATTGGTCGATGAGCTGAACCTTGCACTGCGCGAGTTTGGGCTCAAGCCCGGCCAGATCGAATTGGAAGTCTCGGAAGCTGCTCTGATGCAAAACCTTACCCACAGCCGTGAGCAACTCAAGCGCTTGCGTGCCTTGGGGGTTAAAACCGCGTTTGATGGCTTTGGCCGCGGGCAGTTTTCGCTCGCGGATTTGCGTTATCTGGAGTTGGACTGCCTGAAGATCGATCGCCAGTTCATCAGTGCAATGCTCGAGTCGCAGGCTGATGCGGCAATGGTCAAGTCGATCATCGAACTGGGGCACAATCTCGGGCTTGAGGTGATTGCCACTGGTGTCGAGAGCAAGGCACAGCGCGACTGGCTGGTGCTCCACCAATGCGATGCGCTGCAAGGCTACTTGATTGCGGCCGAACTCAGACCCGAGGAAATCAGGCTGAGTTGGGCCAATCGTTCGATTGAGTTGCAGCCGGCAGGCTAGCCGACTGCATTGTGTGCATGGCTAGTGATGCAGGCGAGCGAGTTCGTCGTCTTTTTCTTGCCACAGCACATTGACCCACTGCTGGAACGCCTGGCGGTATTCGGCATCCTGGTCATAGTTCTTGCCAATAAACTCACGTGGGATTTTCAGCTCCCTGAAATTGACCACCACCTCCTTGACTTCGCCACTTAGCAGGTTCCAGAAACCCGGGATGCCTTGCGGGTAGTAGATGGTCACATTGACGATGCTATGCAGTTGCTCACCCATTGCATCGAGCACAAAAGCAATACCGCCTGCCTTGGGCTTGAGCAGGTATTTGTAAGGGGATTGCTGCGCCGCATGCTTGCTCGGGGTGTAACGCGTGCCTTCGAGAAAGTTGAAAATGCCTACCGGGTTTGCGCGGAATTTGTCGCAGGTGCGCCGTGTTGTCTCGAGGTCCTTGCCTTTCTTCTCCGGGTGCTTTTCCAGATAGGCCTTGGAGTAGCGCTTCATAAATGGAAAACCCAGCGCCCACCAACAGAGGCCAATCACCGGCACCCAGATCAATTCTTGTTTCAGGAAGAATTTCAGCGGGCGAATGCGCCGGTTGAGCAGGTATTGCAGTACCAGAATATCGACCCAGCTCTGGTGATTGCTGGTGACCAGGTAAGAGTGCTGGTAATCCAGATCCTTGAGGCCCTCGACCTGCCAGCGAGTGCTGCAGACCAAGTCCATCCATAGTTTGTTGCAGCTTATCCAGAACTCATGGATGAAGTTCATCAGCCAATTACACACCCGCTGTGCCGCAGCAAACGGCAAGCATATTTTCAGGAGCGTGACGGCAAACAGCGGTATGCAGCAAAACAGTGTGTTTAGCGCCAGGCAGCACACACCAATGATGCCGCGCAAAAAAGCAGGAAGGAAACTCAACATGGGGGCAAATGCCTCCAACAAGTGGGCGCGCGCGCCGATTCAGTCAAAGTCTGCAGTTTTTTACCGCAGATCGGTTTGGCGCACAGGTTAACTTGAACTGTATGAAGTTCAACTACTGCCGGGGCGGGTAGCTGCAAAAAAAACGGAATTGCAAGGTTGTCGATTCATATCGCCGGGCCAGGCATGCCAAGCCGCCCGGCGATATGATTGACCCCATTGCCTAGCTTGGCAGGTTGGCGGCCTGGATCGCGGGGAGGGCAATTGTGTAGACGATGTCGTCCACCAGCGCCCCGCGAGAGAGGTCGTTTACCGGTTTGCGCAGGCCCTGCAGCATGGGGCCGACGCTGATGCAGTCGGCGCTGCGCTGGACTGCTTTGTAGGTGGTGTTGCCAGTGTTCAGGTCGGGGAATACGAAGACAGTTGCACGCCCGGCTACAGGGCTGTTGGGCGCTTTTTGGCGGCCAACGGACTCGATTGCCGCGGCGTCGTATTGCAAGGGGCCGTCGACGAGCAAGCCGGGCTCACTCAACTTGGCCAGGCGGGTTGCTTCGCGCACCTTCTCGACCTCCTCGCCGGTTCCTGAGTCGCCAGTGGAGTAGCTGAGCATGGCCACGCGCGGTGGAATACCGAATGCGGTTGCCGAGGCTGCGCTTTGCAGGGCTATTTCGGCAAGCTCTGACGCACTCGGGTCAGGGTTCACCGCACAGTCGCCATACACCACGACCTGGTCCGGCAAGAGCATGAAGAATACCGAGGACACCAGCTTGTAGCCGGGTGCGGTTTTGATCAGCTGCAGCGCGGGGCGGATGGTGTTGGCGGTGGTGTGAACGGCGCCGGAAACCAGGCCATCGACTTCATCAAGGGCCAGCATCATGGTCCCGAGAACCACACTGTCTTCGAGTTGGGCGCTGGCCATGGGAGCATTCAGGCCTTTGCCTTTACGCAGCTCGACCATGGGGTCGACGTAGCGCTCACGGATCAAGTCAGGGTCCAGGATCTCGAGCCCTTGCGGCAGCTCGATGCCTTGGGCTTTCGCCACGCTCATGACCTCTTCTGGCTTGGCCAGCAACACGCAGCGAGCAATGCCGCGCTCATGGCAGATCGCAGCAGCCTGGATGGTTCTGGGCTCGTTACCTTCTGGTAGCACGATACGCTTGTTTGCCGCCTTGGCACGTTGCACCAACTGGTAGCGGAAGGCCGGCGGCGACATGCGCAACTCACGCAGGGTGCCACAGCGCTTGCCCAGCCATTCATGGTTGATGTGGTTGGCGATAAAGTCGGCGACCTTTTCCGCGCGCTCCTTATCGTCCACCGGAATCTCGCGGTTGAGACGATTGAGGTTAGTGGCGGTGTCATATGAGCCGGTGCTCACCGCCATGACGGGCAAGCCGCTTTGCAGGGCACCACGACAGAGTTCGACAATACGTGGGTCCGGCGCGAAGTCGCTGCACAGGAGCAAACCGGCCAGCGGCATGCCGTTCATGGCGGCCAGGCTGGCGGCGAGAATAATGTCGTCCCGGTCACCTGGCGTCACCACCAGGGTGCCGGGCTTGAGTAGTTGCACTGTGTTGGCCACGGCACGAGCACAAAGCACGATCTTGAGCATGCGCCGCTGTTCGTAATCACCTGCGTTAAGCACCCGGGCGCCGAGTAGATCGGCAATGTCGCGGGTGCGCGGGGCATTGAGTTCCTCTTCCCATGGAATACAGCCGAGGAGCAGGAAATCATCGCGCCTGAACAGTGGTGACTGCTCTGCAAGACGCGCGGCAAATGCCTCCATGCCCTCGTCGCTGCGTACCTTATTGAGGATGGCTCCCAGTACCTTGGGGTCTTTGGGGCCGCCGAACATCTGTGCCTGGATTTCAACCCGATCACATAGTTCGCTCAGGCTTTCCTCCTCCGGTGCCGAAACCAGGATCACATCGGCGTCGAGGCTTTTGGCAAGGTGGAAGTTGACCCGCGCGGCATAGCTGGCCTGGCGGGTTGGCACCATGCCTTCGACTATGACCACATCTTTATCAGCGGCAGCGATTTGGTAGTAGCTGATGATTTCTTCGAGCAACTCATCGAGCTGACCATCGCCGAGCATGCGTTCAACATGGGCAAGGTCAAGCGGCTTGGGGGAGATCAGGCCGTGGGTGCGGGCAATCAGCTCGCTGGAACGTTCGGGTCCCAAGTCACCCTGATGCGGCTGTGCTATGGGTTTGAAGAAGCCGACCTTGAGCCCCGCACGCTCCAGGGCGCCGACCATGCCGAGGCTGATGGATGTCAGGCCAACGCCGAAACCGGTGGGAGAGATGAAGAAGGTATGCATGCTAGGTCCTGTCGTTAAACCCATGGGGCAGGTGTGCAAGTATGGCGCAGCGGGCTGGCGTGATCATGAGGTGTGTTGTTTCAACAACCCTAGTGTATCGAGCGCAATTTGCCGCTCCTCGTTGGTGGGGATGACCAGTACGCGAGGGTGGCCCTGGGTGTGAATCGGGCCGGCCACGCCACGAACACACAGGGCGTTGGCCTCGCGGTCGAGTTGTATATTGAGCAGTTTGAGGTGCTCCACGGTTTTATTGCGGATCAGCGGTGAGTTCTCGCCAATACCGCCGGTAAAGACCAGGCCGTCGAGGCGCGTCAGTGCGCAGCTCATCGACGCCAGTGATTTGGCCAGGCGATAGCAAAATACTTCGATGGCCAGTGTGGCGCCGACATGTCCCTGCTCACGCGCCTGTTCGAGGGTGCGCATATCATTGGACAGTCCGGATAGACCGAGCACACCGCTTTCCTGGTTGAGGACACGGTCGATTTCATCGAGGCTCCAACCCAGTGTTTTGGCGAGATGACTATGCAGGTTAGGGTCGACATCACCACTGCGCGTACCCATTACCAATCCTTCCAGAGGGGTCAGGCCCATGCTGGTGTCGCGGCTTTGACCATTGACCACGGCGCAGGTTGAGCAACCGTTGCCCAGGTGAGCGATCAGCCAACTGCTGTCGCCATAGGCAAGGCCACTGAATGAGGCTGCCTGCGCGCTTACATAGCGATGACTGGTGCCGTGGAAACCATAGCGGCGCACGCCGTGCTGACGGTAGAGCGCCTCAGGCAGTGCGTAGCGAAATGCATGTTCCGGCAGGCTTTGATGGAAGGCGGTATCGAATACTGCAACCTGGGGCAGTTCGGGAAACAGCTTTATAGCCGCCTCGATTCCTTGCAGGTTTACCGGGATGTGCAGCGGTGCGAGCGGCTCAAGGGATTTGATTTGTTGCAAGGCTTTGCTGTCGATGCGGCTGGCAGCGGTGAAGTGTTACCCGCCATGCACAACGCGATGGCCAATGCCCAGCAACTTGCCTTGGGTGGCATGCTCGACCAGCGGTAGGAGCTCGGCAAGCGCCAGGCGGTGGTCGGCATTGGCGATGGGTTTTGAGTCTTTGCTGCCACGATGCTGCCAATGCAATACAGCATCGGCACTACCCAGGCGTTCGGCCAGTCCACTGAGGGTGAAGTCGGACTCTGATGGGTTGACCAAGGCAAATTTGATCGATGAACTGCCGCAATTAATCACCAATATATTGCTTGGCTGCATATAGCGTTCCTTAGCACTCTGGAGCTGTGTTTGTAGCTTGCTTGGGGGCGGCTGCGCACCATCCGCAGTCAAAGGGCTTACCCAGCTGCGCACGGCGCAGTTCCGGGCTTTGCACCCATGGGCGGTTTTTCCACGGAGGCTCATGGCGCAAGTGTTGGGTATGGCCGCATGACAATACTGCCACCCAATGACCGTCTTCGTCCTGACGCAAGTCAAGCAAGCGTACGGGCATACTGCCAGTCCGTCCGTCCGGGGCGGGTTCGCTTTCGGGCGATGGCTTGGTTAAACTTGTCCGTTCTTCATTCATAAGCAAAAGGTTCCGCCCCATGCTGATCGCTGCCAATAAGGCCGTATCCATCGACTATACCCTGACCAACGACGCTGGTGAGGTGATAGATAGTTCCGCTGGCGGCGCCCCGCTGGTTTACCTGCACGGCGCTGGCAACATCATTGCCGGCCTTGAAAAAGCACTGCTGGACAAGAAAGTTGGCGATGAGCTGGAAGTTTCCGTTGAGCCTGAAGACGCCTACGGCGAATACAGCGCTGAACTGCTGGCAACCCTGAATCGTTCGATGTTTGAAGGTGTTGATGAGCTGGAAGTGGGCATGCAGTTCCACGCTTCCGGTCCAGACGGCAGCATGCAGATCGTGACCATTCGCGAGCTGGACGGTGACGATGTGATAGTCGATGGCAACCATCCTCTGGCGGGTCAGCGCCTGAACTTCAAAGTGAAGGTCGTTGATATTCGTGACGCCAGCGAAGAAGAAGTTGCTCACGGCCACATCCATGGCGAAGGCGGTCACCAGCACTGATTGCTGCGTGCCCTTTGGTCACACAATACGACTTATGGTCCTGTTATAAGTGTGGCTGACTGCTAAGCTACAAGTGAGTCAGAAAGGGGCGCCTCAAGGGCGCCTTTTTTGTCCCATGGGGAATGTGCTGCAAGCTCAAGGAGCAAGCCATGAGTGCCTTTCACGATATAACTTTGCGGGCTCTTGATGGCCAGGAGCTACCGCTGGCGCCACTTAAGGGCAGGGTCGTTCTGGTGGTGAACGTGGCTTCCAAATGTGGTCTGACCCCGCAATACGCCGGTTTGGAAAAGCTCTACCAGGAATATCGCGACCACGGATTCAGCGTGCTCGGCTTGCCTTGCAACCAATTCGCCGGACAGGAACCGGACAGCGAAGAGGCTATTGGAGCATTCTGTACTCGCAACTATGGGGTGAGCTTCCCATTGGCCAGCAAGATCGAGGTCAATGGTGCCGAGCGCCATCCCCTGTATCGCTTGCTGGCGGGTGAGGGGGCTGAGTTTCCCGGCGATATCACCTGGAATTTCGAGAAGTTTCTGGTCGGCCCCGATGGGCGCGTACTGGCGCGCTTTTCGCCTCGCATGACGCCGGAAGATCCTGCATTGATTCAGGCCATTGAAAGTAGTCTGGGTATTTCCGAGCCAGCCCTCTCTGCCAAGTAATGGACCCATTCATGTCTCCCGCAGGCAGTACGATCTCCTCGCCGAGGTTGTGCTGCCCACAAGGCATATGACCCTTCAGCGCTGTTGTAGGCATAATCACTGACATCAATAGTGCTGGGCTTGGTGCTTGCCCGGTTCTATTGTCGCGCTCAACACATTAATGCTGCCCCTGTGGCGAGTTGCACCTCGATAGCGCGGTACTGCTCTATCGTCGGACTTGCATTGATCATCATTGAATCTGTTTTGTCTGTGCGCGCATCACTCCGTCGAGTTTGATCGTGCCTACGCTGTTGGAGAACACATGACCGCACAAGCCCTGTTTCAGCCATTTAACCTGGGCCAGTTGAGCCTTTCGAGTCGCGTGGTGATGGCGCCCATGACGCGGTCGTTCTCGCCAGGCGGGGTGCCTAACAGCAAGGTAGTCGAGTATTACCGGCGCCGGTCTGCGGCCGGGGTTGGCTTGATCATTACCGAGGGCACGACCGTTGGCCACAAGGCTGCCAACGGGTATCCGAATGTGCCGCGCTTCTATGGCGAGGATGCATTGGCCGGCTGGAAAAAAGTGGTTGATGCGGTGCATGCCGAAGGCGGCAAGATCGTGCCCCAGCTCTGGCACGTCGGAAATGTGCGCAAGCTCGGAACCGAACCTGACGCGACTGTGCCCGGCTATGGCCCGAGCGAGAAACAGAAGAACGGTGAAGTGGTTGTCCACGGCATGAGCCATGAAGATATCCGCGAAGTGATCGCAGCATTTGCCCAGGCCGCGGCTGATGCCAAGCGCATCGGAATGGATGGGGTTGAGTTGCACGGTGCGCACGGTTACCTGATCGACCAGTTTTTCTGGGAAGGCAGCAACCAACGAAGCGATGAGTATGGTGGTGACCTGGCCCAGCGCTCACGCTTCGCGATTGAATTGATCAAGGCCGTACGCGCCGCTGTCGGGCCGGACTTTCCAATTATCCTGCGTTTCTCACAGTGGAAGCAGCAAGACTACAGCGCTCGCCTGGTGCAAACCCCACAAGCGCTTGAAGCCTTCCTCAGGCCGTTATCTGAGGCCGGCGTGGATATCTTCCACTGCTCGACCCGGCGCTTCTGGGAACCGGAGTTTGAAGGCTCGGAACTGAACCTGGCTGGTTGGACCCGCAAGCTGACTGGCAAGCCAACCATCACTGTCGGCAGTGTGGGGCTTGATGGTGAGTTCCTGCAGTTCATGGTCAACACAGACAAGGTTGCGCAGCCGGCCAAGCTTGAAGGTCTGCTTGAGCGTTTGAATAACCAGGAGTTTGATTTGGTTGCAGTTGGCCGTGCCCTGCTGGTCGACCCGGACTGGGCATTGAAAGTCCGTGAGGGCCGCGAGGAACAGATCTTGCCATTTAGTCGCGAAGCCCTGATGAGCCTGGTTTAAGCGTTAGGTTTGCTTGACCGCATACTGGTTAGGCACACTCCTTGGCCCCGGCACATCGGGGCTTTTTTAGGCCTGGGATTTTAGGCCGTTGTCTAGTTTGGGCCTCAGGGTTGAGTACGGGCTGTTGGCAGGTCGGCGATGGGGATAAGTGCGTTGCGCAGATGTTGCTCAAACAGGTCAATGATAGTCGACCAGCCTTGGCGAGCAGCGTGCTGGCGGCCATTGAGACGCACCCTGCGCAGGCTTTCCGGTGTTTCGAGCAGCCAGCACGCCGCCTCGATAAAAGCCTGGTGATCCTGGGGCATTGCCAAGGCGCCATTGTGCCCATGGCGAATATGCTGGCTGGCGGCAGCTTGATCGTAAGCGACCACGCCAAGGCCAGAGGCCAATGCTTCAAGTAACACATTGCCGAAGGTCTCGGACAGGCTGGGAAAGACGAACAGGTCGCCTGAGGCATAGTGTGCGGCCAATTGCTCACCGCGCTGCACGCCACAAAATACTGCCTCGGGTAGTTGTGCCTGCAGTTGCGCGCGTTGCGGCCCATCGCCAACCAGAATCAGCTTCAGGTTGTGTTGCGGGTAGCGTTGTTGCAGCGTCCTGAAGGTATCGGCCAACAGCTTCAGGTTTTTCTCGGCAGCTAATCTGCCAACGTGAATGACCGCCGTGTCGGATTCTTCTAGCCCCCACTGTTTACGCAGCTCGCTGGAGCGCTTGGCCGGATTAAACAGTTGGCTGTCCACGCCGCGGGCAAGCAGTTCCACGCGCTCGAAGCCGCGACGCTCCAGTTCAATTTGCTGGCTGACACTGGGCGCGAGGGTCATGCGTGAAGCATTGTGGAACCAGCGCAGGTAATTGGTGATCAAGCGCGTCAGTATGGCCGCACCATAGTGCCCGCTATATTGCTGGAAATTGGTATGAAAGCCGCTTACAACCGGGATATTCAAACGCCTGGCGGCACTCAATGCCGACCAGCCAAGCGGCCCTTCGGTGGCGATATATACAACATCGGGCCGCTCCTTGCGCCAGCGGCTGAGCAGCTTGTGCCGCGCCGACTGTCCCCACTGTAGCCCCGGATAACCGGGCAGTGGCCAACCGCGTGTGAGTAGCAGGTGCTCGTCGCTTTTGCGCGTTTGGTCGCTGCTTTGCCGAGGCCTGACCAATTGCAACTGATGGCCGCGCGCGCGTAGCCCGTTAACCAGTCGCTCAAGAGTATTGGCCACACCGTTGATTTCAGGCGTGAAGGTTTCGGTGACTAGCGCGATATACAAGGATGATGTGCTCATGACAGCAGTCTCGACTGCCGTCATGTAGCGAGTGTGACGCTTTTATTGTGAAATTATGACGCTGCTTGGCCGGGCGCCTTGGTGACGCGAGTGTCCCCGCGCTCACGCACCCAGAACAGGGTTGCACCCGCCACGGCTGCGGGCATCATCAGGATGTTGACGAAGGGTATCAGCAGCGCGGCGTAGGTAATGCCGCCGAAACCAAGGCTCTGCCAGCGCTTTTCGCGTAGCCAGGCGAGCATGTCCTGCCAGCTCATCTTGTTGTTGTCGGCGGGGTAGTCGATGTACTGGATCGCCATCATCCAGACGCCGAACAACAGCCACAAAGGCGCAGCAATAATGTTGACCACCGGGATAAACGACAGGATGAACAAGCCAATGGCCCGCGGCAAAAAGTAACCCAGCTTGCGCATCTCGCGACTCAGCGTGCGCGGGATCATGGCCACCAGTTCGCCCCAGCTGAAGGGTGGGAAGTTGTCTTCCCCGCGTACGACTACTTCGACTTTCTCGGCAAGAAAGCCGTTGAAAGGCGCTGCGACAATATTGGCGAGCATGGTGAATGTGAAGAAGATCATCAGCAACACCAGGACCACAAACAGCGGCCAGATGATGTACTCCAGAAAGCTCAGCCAACTGGGCAGGTTGGGCATGAAAGTGTCGACCCAACTACTGAATTGCTGGGTGGCAACGCCTACCAGGGCGCCAAACAACAACAGGTTGATCAGCAGAGGCAAGAGTACGAACAGGCGCAATCCAGGGCTAAGCACCAGTTTCAGGCCTTCGCTGAGGTATTGCGGTCCAGACAGTACGGGAGCAGGCATGGAGATTTCCGTGAATAACAAGTTGTGCCGACCTTACCGGCTTTGGCGCCCTGGGGAAAGTCTGCGCTAACGCTGGTAGGCCGACTTTAGAGGCTTATAGTCGCGCTCTATGCGTTGAATTGTTAAAGCAAATTTCCAACACTCAAAGTGCCCCGATACTCTTGGCCCCAGTTAAATTTTGGGGCTACTGCTTTGACCATGACCTTCCCCTAGGTGTCCGGGTAGTCCCGCTTTATTTGTCAGGCTCAGCGCCTGTAGGAGTCAACTATGTCGGCTACACGCCATGCACGCGTCATTATTCTCGGTTCCGGGCCTGCCGGTTACAGTGCTGCGGTCTATGCCGCACGCGCCAACCTCAAGCCGCTGCTGATTACCGGCATGCAGGCGGGCGGCCAGCTCACAATCACCACTGAAGTCGATAACTGGCCAGGTGATGTGCACGGTTTGACCGGCCCGGCCTTGATGCAGCGTATGCAGGAACATGCCGAGCGCTTTGAAACCGAGATCGTTTTCGACCACATCAATGCCGTCGATCTGGCCGGTAAGCTGTTTACCTTGGTGGGCGACAACGCCACCTATAGCTGCGACGCGCTGATCATCGCGACCGGCGCCAGTGCGCGCTATTTGGGGTTGCCGAGTGAGGAAGCCTTTATGGGCAAAGGCGTTTCAGCCTGCGCCACTTGTGACGGTTTTTTCTACCGCAATCGCGAGGTCGCGGTGGTTGGTGGGGGTAATACCGCTGTTGAGGAAGCCTTGTACCTGGCCAATATCGCCAGCAAGGTGACCTTGATCCACCGTCGTGAAACCTTCCGTGCCGAGAAGATCCTGCAAGACAAGCTGCAGGCGCGGGTTGCCGAGGGCAAGATCGAGCTCAAGCTCAACGCCCAGGTTGACCAGGTGCTGGGCGATAACATGGGGGTTACCGGTGTGCGCCTGCTCAATAATGACGGCAGCCACGCGGAGTTGAAGGTCGACGGGCTGTTCGTCGCCATCGGCCATACCCCGAATACCACATTGTTCGAGGGCCAGCTTGCGCTAAAGGATGGCTATCTTGTGGTGAATGGCGGTCGTGATGGCAATGCCACTGCGACCAGTGTGCCGGGTGTGTTTGCAGCAGGTGATGTGGCCGATCATGTCTACCGCCAGGCGATCACCTCGGCGGGTGCAGGCTGCATGGCCGCGCTGGATGCCGAGCGCTACCTTGATGGCCAGTAAGGATCAGGTCAGTTAACAAAAGCCCCGCATCATGCGGGGCTTCTGGTTTGGGCTGTAGCGTGCTTATGCAGCGCGGGAAAGCGGCTGCTGGGCAAATTTGACTGCACCCAAGCCATGCACCATCAGCGCACGGATATTGGCGTGATCCGACCCAGCAGGGGTCGCCAACACGCTGCGATAGTGTTCGCCGAAGCAGCGCAAGGCTTCTTCGTCGCTCAGTTGTTCGAGTAACGCAAGGCCCAGGGTCTTGCACGAGCCTTCATTTTGCCCGGCTGGGTTTTCAACGCCGCCATTGGTAAAGGCGCTGGGCTGGTAGACATAATGCTTGGCAATAAAATCCAGGGTTTCGGCAAAGGTGAATGTGTCGCTATTGAGACGTGTACGAAACGCGTGCAGGGCACTCATGCAACTTATCCTTTGCTGGTTTTATTGTTCATCGCAGCCAATTGTTCGGCTGTGGCTTCTTTCTGGTATTTGGCTTTCCAGTCGGCGTACGGCATGCCGTAGATTTCTTCGCGTGCCTGGTCTGGCGTAATGGCTACACCACTGTCATCAGCGGCTGCCTTGAACCATTTTGACAAACAGTTCCGGCAGAAACCGGCCAGGTTCATCATGTCGATGTTCTGCACATCAGGCCGGCTGCGCAGATGTTGCACCAGGCTACGGAAAGCCGCAGCTTCGAGTTCGAGACGTTCTTGGTCAGTCATGGCAATGCTCCGGGTGGGCAGGGCAATAATGCGCCGATAATAAAAGGCCAGCAGGCGGGCGGCAATCCTGCCTAGCGATGTCCGGCCAGGGTGATGGATACCGATTCGGCAAAGCGCAGGGCATGTGGCTTGTCGACCTCTACTTCAGCGTAGCGTACGGCCTCGTTGCGCATGACCAAATCGAGAATTTCCTGGGTCAGGCGCTCGAGCAGGGCGAAGCGGTTGTCTTCAACGTGCTGGATGATCGCCTTGGTGATGGTGCGGTAGTTCAATGCGTGGTCGATATCGTTGTCGCGCACAGCTTCTACTGCCGGGTACAGAATAGTCAGGTTGATCAACACATCCTGCTTGTTGTTAATCTCTTCCTCCTTGATCCCGATAAAGGTGCGCAGGCGTAGATCCTTGACGCGGATGCGCGCCATTCCCGGTTCCAGTCGCGGCATGGTTATTTACTCCGTCCGATCAGTTGCAAAAATTCGTGGCGGGTGTTGTACGACTCACGAAAAGCACCCAGCATCACCGATGTATTCATGATCGAGTTCTGCTTTTCGACACCGCGCATCATCATGCACATGTGCTGGGCCTCAATAACCACTGCAACCCCCGCTGCCTGGGTCACTGCCTGGATCGAGTCGGCAATTTGCCGCGTCAGGTTTTCCTGAATTTGCAGGCGGCGGGCGTACATATCGACTATTCGGGCTATTTTCGACAGGCCCAACACTTTGCCGGTCGGGATATAGGCAACATGCGCCTTGCCAATAAAGGGCAGCAAGTGATGCTCGCACAAGGAGTAGAGCTCGATATCCTTGACGATGACCATTTCATCGTTATCGCTGGCAAAAAGAGCACCGTTTACCACTTCCTCAAGGCTTTTATCGTAACCATGACACAGGTATTGCATGGCTTTGGCCGCACGCTTTGGCGTGTCCAGCAAACCTTCTCGCTCGGGGTTTTCGCCCACTGCGATCAATATTTCACGGTAGTGCTCGGACAGTTTGTCGTTCATTTTGAAACCCTCGGGGTCCGCCTCACTTGAGGTGGCGGCCGCCATTTACGGTAAGCGTGGTGCCCGTGGTGTATGGCGAGTCGAGCAGATAGCGTACGGACTGGTAGATCACAGCTGGACCGGGCTCAATGCCCAATGCTGATTTGTTCAAGGCTTTGTTGCGGTAGTCTTGGTCGTCATCCGGGTTGAACATGATCAGAGCGGGGGCAATGCTGTTGACCTTGATGCGCGGTGCATATTTGGCGGCAAAGGACAGGCTCAGGCTTTCCAAGCCTGCCTTGCTCGCGCAATAGGCTATATGTTTGGCGCTGCCCTTGCGCGCCACATCATCGGTAATGTGGATGATATCGGCGCAGGACGACAGCTCCAGCAACGAGGCACAGTGCAGGTTGATCAGGTAGGGCGCCAACATGTGCACGTTGCTCATTTGCTGGAAGGTTTCGGCTTCGTGGCCCGGTTGTTCGGCCCGCCAGCTGGAGGCATTGTGAATAATGGCCCGCAGGCTTTGGGTTTGCTTTTTCAGTGTCTCGATAAACTCGAGAATACTGGCCTCTGAATTGAATTCGGCCTGTATCGCTCTTGCTCCACGTTCACGTAGATGCTGAATGCTTTCGCGTTCGGTGCGATAGGTGACGATAACCGCATGGCCCTCTTCCAGCAGGCGCTCGGCGCAGTACAGGCCAATGCGTTGACTGGCTCCGGTGATCAGGATCGGGGCTGGGTTGGGGCTCATGCTTTACTCGGGTTGAAGGTGGAGGCTGTTCAGTCAGGTGCGAGCGTGTGCCGAACCCTGCCTAAAGCTATACCAGCAGTGGGTGTTGTACAACCATGCGGGCATATGCCCCCTGGCCCGCATGGAGGTGGCGCCTTGCCGGGGACAAAAGGTGGTTGGCCTGCCGGGCGGCAGGCCAACATGTGGTCACTTACTTTGATTCGTCCAAAAAGCTTACAAGTGGCTCGATAAATCGATCGAAGGTCTCGATATGCGGCATATGACCGACGTTGTCGAGTTCAACCAACTTGGCGTTGGGAATCGCTTCAGCTGTTTGCTTGCCCAGTAGGTCGTAGCGACCCAGTGAGGCTTTTACTTCACCGCTGACACGGTCCTTGCCCAGTGCTGAGCGATCACGAGTGCCAATGATCAGCAAGGTCGGCATGCTCACTTGTCCGAACTCGTAGACCACCGGCTGGGTGAAGATCATGTCTGCGGTCAACGCCGCATTCCAGGCGAAGCGCGGGTAGTCTTTATCCTTGGTGATTCCAGCCAGGAGGTTGACCCATTCGTCATAGCCAGGTTGCCACTTGTTATCGTAGTAGCTTGTGAGCTGGTACTGCTTGACCTGCTCATAGTTGGTGGCAAGTGTGGATTTGTAGATAGCATCGATTGAGGCGTAAGGAACCTTGGTTTTCCAGTCTTCAAGGCCGATCGGGTTGACCAGGATCAGCTGTTGCGTGAAGTCACTGAACATCAGGCTGAAGCGAGTGGCGAGCATCCCGCCCATGGAATGCCCCAGAATGCTGGCTTTTTCGATTCCAAGGGAGTCGAGCAACTGCTTGGTGTTATTGGCCAGTTGCTGGAAGCTGTATTGGTAGGCGATGGGTTTGGTCGATTTACCAAAGCTGATCTGGTCCGGGGCGATCACGCGATATCCAGCGCTTGTCAGTGCCTTGATGGTGTCGCGCCAATAGGCACTGTTGAAGTTTTTGCCGTGCATGAGCACGACGGTCTTGCCGTTACTTTTGCCTGAGGTGGGCGCAACGTCCATATAAGCCATTTTCAGCGGTTCGGTTGTTCCCGCGTGTTGTTGGCTGTTCAGCTCGAAGAAGCTGACGGGATACGGATATTGGTAATTGCTCAGGTCGATGTCGTAAGCCGGTCGCGACGTTGTCGAGGCGCTCGTTTTGGCTGGTTCGCTGGTGGTTGCAGCATTGGCGGGGAGAGAGGCCAGGCTCAGGCTGATAAAGGCAGCAGCCGTGGCAATTAAATTGCTCGAAAAATAGCGGGTCATATAGAAACAGTCCATTTGCGCGCAAGGTTCAGCTCAGGCTGTAAAGCAGAGCTACGAAGAAGGTTGTGCGTTGCTGGCAGTGCCACTTGTCTACAAGTTCGTAGGCTAAAAGTCAGCGGCTTGTGAACAGTCTATAGGAGCTTTTTGGCGTGCTTTCCTGGATTTTGTAACCCAAAACTACCAAGGCAGGTCAGGGCTGCCGAGGTTTAGCTCAACGCGCAAAGTATTGAGCTAAACGGCCTCCGGTGTGCTTATCGAGGGCTTGCGGCTTCAAGGGGGCGCAGTGTGGAGCGTCTGCGGCCATGCAGCCAGGGCGCCAGCAGGCGAGTAGACAGTGGGATAAACAAATAGGTCATCAGTGGTGTGAGCGCCAAGGTCGAGAGCAGCACGCGGCTGACCAGTGAGAAGTCGCTCAGCCAGTGGCCGAATATAAGGTTGAAACACAGGGACACCGGGAAGAACGCCAACCAGATCGCCACGCTTTGTTTCCAGCGTGGTGGTTGACGGTTGGTGGCACCAAACCAGCTGTCAATACCGACTGCCCGTTGCTCCTGTGGCTGGGCAAACAAGCCGGTGCCGCGTGCAAGCCAGGCGGTGCGGGAAGCCGAATGTTCCCATGAGGCCAGGGTTTGCTCGTCGGCGAAGCGGAAAATAATCTGGAACTCATCGTCGCCAGGGGGCGGAGCAAGCACGCCCGAACCCAGGTAGCCTGGAAAGTCGGTGGCCAGGTGTTCTCCTTCATGCAGCCAGGCGATGAGGTCGTGATAGCGTCCGCTGGCAACGCGGCGCGCCACCATCAGGGTGACGGGATGTGCAGACATTGTGTATCTCCATTAAACCAGGCCTGTATCCAGGGTATGAATGCAGGCAGTAGGTGGCTCGGGGTGTTGAGCCGCGCTAAATACAAGCAAGGATTATTCCGGTTTTTCACAAATAAGCCAGTCCAGACTTGGTTGCTGTTGCGGCAAGCTGGAAAGTGGCGGACATGCACCGCTCCAGTGCAGTATTCGCCTGAATGTTCAGGTCGCGGGCGGGAGGGGCGAGCACAAGCGGAACTAAAGTCGCATGCGTCTGTTTGTGCGGTTTTCAACCAATATGCGATTCAGCCAGCTGGGTTACAATGCCGTGACTTCATCTTGCAGAAATCACCTGCTATGCCAGATCCCGTTGCTGCAATGCCCCCTGGTTCCGATGCTCCTAAGCAGGACGAGCTAATCCCAATTCGTGAGGTTTCACGTTTGACGGGCGTCAACCCCATTACCTTGCGTGCGTGGGAGCGGCGCTACGGGCTTGTACAGCCGACGCGCACTGAGAGTGGCCATCGCTTGTATTCGCAGGAGGATGTCGAGTCGGTACGCAGCATCCTGGCCTGGATCGAACGGGGCGTTTCGGTTAGCAAGGTTGGCAAGATTCTCGCCAAGCGCGACGCGGTCAGGGCGGCTAAAGCACCTGTCTATGAGGTGGTTACTTCATCAGAGTGGCAGCAGTGGCAAGACCAGGTACGCAATGCCATAAGCGGCTTTGATGACATCCAGCTTGATCGCCTGTACGGCCAGGTTTTTTCCAGTTACCCGTTGCCAGTTGTCTTCCAGGAAATCCTGATGCCGCTCTGGCAGGACTTGCTTGTCCGCCATGATGATGTGAGCCAAGCCAGTGAGTGGCTGTTCTACGATAGTTTCCTGCGTGGTCGGGTCATGCAGCGCCTGCATCTGGCCCGCAGCCAAGCTGAGTCGCGTGTGCTATTGGCAGCGCCGCCAGGCCATTGTCGTGAGCTTGAACTATTGGTGGCAGGTTTGTTGCTCAGCGACTCCAGTGTGTCGGTGAGGGTTCTGGGTGTTGGCCAGCCACTGGATGAATTGGCGTATCTGTGCGAGCGCATCAAACCCTCGGGGATGGGGCTGTTTTCCAACCAACCGCCCAGCGAGCAGTTGGCGCAGACGCTCAAGCGCCTGGCCTTGTCGGTCAATTGTCCGGTCAGCCTGACGGGTGCCTGTGCCGATTTGATCGAGGATGCGCTGAGTGATTCAGCTATCGCGTGCCTGGGCAATGAAGGGCGCTTGATGTCCCGTCGCCTGCGGCAGTTTCTGGCCGGGCATTTGGATACTTAGCCAAAGCAGCCTGGCGATCTATTCCGGATGCGCCTGTGGATACAGGGCGCGGTGCTGCAGATAGAGAAACTGCTGCAAGCGTTCGCTACTGAGGCTGTCCATTGCCTCCAGTTGATAGGCAAGATGCCTTTTGGTCGCTCTGCGCACGAACTGGCCCTTGACCGAAATGGGCTTTTGCTCGCCAAGCGGCAATAACAAGCTGAACTGGGTCGGGGCCTTGCGGTTGGCGGGTTGCTCAATCAGCAGGCCGTTGAGCGACAGTTAATGTCCCAGCAAACCCGTTGCACTGCCGTTGAGGTTGCGCAGTTCGATTGGCGGGGCAAAAGGCAGCCGCCACGCGCGCCTGTCAGTGCCGGACTCGTCGAATATCTGCGGGGTGCCTAGCTCAAGATGCTGATTGTGCTGGGCATCTTCGGAGACGAACGGGGTAAAGATCATCCGTTGGTTGGCAAAACGAGCGTCAATCGTCAGCTTTTCGACGTTTGCATAATTGCTTAGCAGGTCTTTCAGCGATTCTTCTAGGTCAATTTGAACAGACAAAGCCCCAGGCTGCTTGGCAGCAGGTCTGTTGTATAGGTGCTGGATAAACTCCAGCTCATCGTCTGTCAGGAGCACTGGGTCTTGCATATCGAACTCTACGCCAAGCGTTATTGTGATATGACAGTTCAGAATAGGTTTAGTTTTACGCCTGGATTAGGTAACAGCGTCCGTTAGTCGGATTTTCAGCTGTGCAACTTCAGCTTCCAGTTGTTTGACGCGTTCCTGAGCTTTTGAGTGCAGCGCTGTGCTTGGCTGGGTACCAAGTTCGCAGCCAAGTTGCCCGAATTCAGTGTAGACAGGAATAATTGATTGCACATGGCCTTGTTGGTTAACAACTCGTACGTCAACGGTGATGTTTTCAAGGTTGCTATAGCCACTGATCAGGTCGTTTATTGATTCTACGAGATCAACTTGGTCGGGCAACGTTTCGGGCTGCTCACTCTCAGGCTGGTTATAAAGCTGCTGAATAAATGCTACTTCTTCATCCGTGAGTAGTGCCGGTTCGTCCATGAGCAACTCTTACGTCAGATATTTAATCACCAGAGAAAAACAACCTAGCATTCAGGCGGCAGGGGTGTAGCTGCGAGTTGGGCTTTGAGTCGTGCAACTTCATCCTCCAACTGTTTGATACGCTCCTGTGCTTGAACCTGCTCCGTAACATTTTTCTGGATGCCTATAAAGTAGACGAGGTTATCACTTTCGTTATAAATCGGCGTAATTGATAGCTCGTTCCAGAAAGGTGAGCCGTCTTTTCGGAAATTTCTTAGGACTTGTCGGCAGGGTTTACCCTGTTTGAGGGCGTCGCGAATGAGCTGCAGTCCCTCTTGGTCGCGGTCTCCGCCCTGGAGGAATCGACAGTCCTGATACAGGATGTCTTCCCTGGCGTAGCCGGTTAACCTCTCAAAAGCCGCGTTGGCGTAGATCAGGATATTGTCATCACCTTCCTGCTCGGCAACCACAATGCCATCATGGGAGGCGTCTATTACCAGCTGTAGCAGTTTGGCGCTGATCATGCAAAGAATTCCAAGTCTAGGTTAAGGCATTCTAAAACATCCGTTGAGGCTGGCCAGTTACGGCATAATAACGCCCAAATTCGATAGTTTTTGGAGCAGTTTTATAATAGCGCCCAAATTCGATAGTTTTTGGAGCAGTTTTATGAAAGTCGCGATCTTTTCTGGCTCGGTTTATGGCACCGCTGAAGAAGTCGCTCGTCATGTGCAGGGGCTATTGAAGGCTGCGGGGTTCGAAACCTTCTATGATCCGCGAGCTAGCTTGTCCGATGTCCAGGCTTTTGCCCCCGAGGCTTTTCTTGCGGTGACTTCAACCACCGGGATGGGCGAACTGCCGGATAACCTGCAGCCGCTGTATTACGCCATTCGAGATCATCTGCCTGCCTGGAGCGGGCTGCCGGGTGGCGTTATTGCGCTGGGTGATTCCAGTTATGGCGATACCTTTTGTGGTGGGGGCGAACTGGTGCGTGAGTTATATGCCGAACTGGGTATTCGTGAAGTCCAGGACATGCTGCGGCTTGACTCCAGCGAAAGCGTGACCCCAGAAACCGATGCCGAGCCCTGGGTGGCCCGCTCTATTGCGGCGCTCAAGGCCTGACCGCTCTTATTCAGTGGCTGAATATCAGCTGTTAACCCACCGTCCTGACTCGCTGGGCCACTAAGCTGGCTGCCAGGGCAACTAGGCAAGGGCCAGGCACTCGCTAGACTCAATACAGGTCATAACAATAACTGTAGAGGTGTCGAGGATGAGTGCTGCCCAAGAACTGCCCCCTGTAAGTCTCAAAGACCAGGTGTCTGCTGCTGAATGGCAAACCCGTGTCGATCTGGCCGCTTGCTATCGGCTGATCGCGCTGCACGGATGGGATGACCTGATTTTTACTCATATCTCGGCCAAGATCCCCGGTGTTGATGAGTTCCTGATCAATCCATTCGGGTTGATGTTCCACGAAATCACGGCCTCCAGCCTGGTCAAGATCGACCTTGCCGGCAATAAGCTGATGGACAGCCCGTATGAGATCAATCCGGCGGGCTACACCATCCATAGCGCGGTGCATGAGGTTCGTCACGACGTCGCCTGTGTCGTCCATATCCACACACCGGCGGGTATTGCCGTTTCAGCACAGAAACAGGGCTTGCTGCCCTTGTCGCAGCAGTCCTTGTTTGTGCTTTCGAGCTTGGCTTACCACGGTTATGAAGGTGTTGCACTGAACCACGACGAGAAGGCGCGTTTGCAGGCTGACCTGGGCGACAAGAACTTTATGATTCTGCCCAACCACGGCTTGTTGACCGCCTCCTCAAGCATTGCCGACACCTTTTTGATGATGTTCACCTTGCAGCGCGCATGCGAAGCCCAGGTCATGGCCCAGAGCGGCGGCGCAGAGTTGATACATATTCCCCAGCAGATTCTCGATGGCGCCAAGGCCATGGTCGCTGGTGTAATGAAGAGTCCGCAAGGCATGGGTGGCTCCCTGGCATGGCCAGCCCTGTTGCGCAAACTCGATCAGCAAATGCCAGGCTACGCCAACTGATGGCGCTGCCAGGCATCGCACTGGATCAGTGGCGCGCCCAATGCCAGCACTTCGAGTTCAAGGGACATCAGCTTTGCTACTGGACCGCCGGGCCTGAGGATGCGCCGCCATTGTTGTTGATCCACGGCTTTCCCACCGCCAGTTGGGATTGGCATTATCTCTGGCGGCCGCTGGCCGAGCATTATCGGTTGATCGCCTGTGACATGCTCGGCTTTGGCTATTCGGCCAAGCCTGCCGGTCACGCCTACAGCCTGCTTGAACAGGCGGATTTGCATCAGGCGTTATTGGCACAGCTTAGGATTACCGATGGCGTGCATCTGCTGGCGCATGACTATGGTGACAGCGTTGCCCAGGAATTGCTGGCGCGCCATCAGGAAGGACGTATCAAGCTGGCGAGTTGTGTGTTTCTCAATGGCGGGCTGTTTCCTGAAACCCATCACCCGGTGTTAGTGCAAAAACTGTTGCTGAGTCCTGTTGGGCCCTTGATCGGCCGCCTGTTCAATCGGAAAAAACTCGAGGCAAGTTTCGCCAAGGTGTTCGGGCCCGATACCTTGCCCGGCAGCGCTGAGCTTGATGATTTCTGGACATTGATCAGTCATGACAATGGCCCGGCAATCATGCACCGATTGATTCGCTACATGCCCGAGCGGCGCCAGCAACGCGACCGCTGGGTGGCGGCGATGCAGGCAACCCAGGTGCCTATGCGACTTATTGATGGTGCTGTTGATCCTATTTCCGGGTTGCACATGGTTGAGCGTTACAGGGTGCTGATTCCCCAGGCCGACACAGTGGTGCTCGAGGGCATTGGCCATTACCCGCAAACTGAAGCGCCCGAAGCAGTGCTGGCACATTACCTGGAATTTCGCCAGGCAGTGGCACAAGCAGCGGATTAGCCTTGCTTGGGTGGCGGCCGATTGATCAGCCTGATCAAGGTCGCCATGGCTTATCTCCTTGTCTTATCGGGCACCATTCAGGGCCACCCGTCATAGTTGTGACTATTGTGGCCCTGGTCGACACTCAGCCCAATCATTAACACTGCCAGGAGCCTTTCGATGAGTGAAGCCATTCGTTTCCAGGACCAAGTTGTAATTGTTACCGGCGCCGGTGGCGGCCTCGGTCGTGCCCATGCGTTGCTGTTCGCCAAGCATGGCGCCAAAGTGGTAGTCAACGATTTGGGTGGTAGCACCCACGGCGAAGGCGCCAATGCTTCGGCAGCCGACAGGGTTGTCGAGGAAATCCGCGCTGCGGGTGGCACTGCTGTGGCCAACCACGACTCGGTAACCGATGGCGATAAAATCGTCGAGCATGCCTTGGATGCCTTCGGACGTATTGATGTAGTGGTCAACAATGCTGGCATCCTGCGTGATAAAACCTTCCACAAGATGGAGCAGGTCGACTGGGACCAAGTCTATCAAGTACACGTTGAAGGTGCGTTTAAAATCACACGCGCAGCCTGGCCGCACATGCGTGAGCAAGGCTATGGCCGGGTGATCTTTACTTCGTCGACTTCCGGCATCTACGGCAACTTTGGGCAGTCAAACTACGGCATGGCCAAGCTGGGCTTGTACGGGCTGACGCGTACCCTGGCGATCGAGGGGCGCAAGCACAATATCCTGGTTAACGCGATTGCGCCGACTGGCGGCACACGTATGACCGAAGGCCTGATACCGCCGCAGGTATTCGAGCAGCTCAAGCCAGAGCTGGTCAGCCCGCTGGTGGTTTACCTGGCCAGCAACAGCTGCGAAGAAACGTCCGGCCTGTTCGAAGTGGGTGGCGGCTGGATGGGCAAAGTGCGCTGGGAGCGAAGCCTCGGTGCGGGCTTTGATCCGCGTGCCGGTTTCAGCCCTGAAGATGTTGCCGCGCACTGGGCCCAGATCTGCGACTTTGAAAACGCAGCGCACCCAGCCGATAACGTCGAGGCATTGAAAGAGATGATGGCCAACCTGCAAAAATTTGCCATCTGATTCAAGTTGTTGCCTGTGACCATTTAAAGTAGGGGCCAGCCATGTGCTGGCCTTTATTGTGCGGCATGCTAACGGACATATTGCTGGAAACGAGGCAGCCATGAACATCCTTATCGACAAGGCCGGACCTGTTACCACCTTTACCATCAATCGGGCGCAGGAACGCAATGCTGTTGATCGGCCTACCGCACAGGCGCTGGCGGACGCCTTACGTGCATTTGAAGCCGATGAGAATGCCAGGGTTGCGATACTCACCGGGGCCGGTGATGGCTTTTGTGCTGGCGCAGACCTGTCAGCCGTTGCCGATGATGCATTGCGCGCCAACCGACTTGAGCGGGACGGGGATGGGCCAATGGGGCCGAGCCGCATGCAGCTAAGTAAACCCTTGATTGCAGCCATTGAAGGTCATGCGGTTGCAGGCGGCCTGGAGTTGGCGCTCCTGGCCGATTTGCGCGTGGCCGCCCAAAGTGCCGTGCTTGGAGTGTTTTGTCGACGCTTTGGCGTGCCTTTGATTGATGGCGGGACTGTGCGTTTGCCACGGATTATTGGTCAGGGACGAGCGCTGGACTTAATTCTCACTGGTCGTCCGGTACTGGCCGACGAAGCCTTGCAAATGGGCTTGGTCAATCGGGTTGTGCCAACAGGCACTGCTTTGGCGGCGGCGCAGGCCTTGGCGCTTGAAATCGCCGGTTTACCGCAAGGCTGTATGCTCAGTGATAGGGCAAGCAGCTATGAACAATGGGACCTGGGTTTCACTCAGGCCCTTGCTAACGAGTTTGAACGCGGCATGGCTGTGATTAACAGCGGTGAAACCCAGGCTGGAGCCAAGCGCTTCAAAAGCGGTCTTGGGCGTCATGGCAGCAAGACCTAGTTCTTGCCGGGGATGCCATATTTGCGCAGCCGCACTGCAATAGCGCTGTGCGAGGTGCGCAACCTGCTTGCCAACTGACGGCTGGAGGGGTGGCTGGCGTAAAGCTTTTCGAGCAGTGCTTTTTCAAAGCCAGCAACCGCCGACTCCAGGCTTTCGACCTCATCACTCGATGAGTGGGCTGCGATCGCGGTACTTGCAATATCCAGGTCGTCGATCTGTACCAGGTTGCTTTCACTGATGGCTGCTGCCCGGAAAATGACGTTTTGCAATTGGCGTACGTTGCCCGGCCAGCGATTGCTCAGCAGGGCCGGATAGGTATCCGGCGCAAGGCGGCAGGGCGGTCGTTGGATCTGTGCGCAAGCCTGGCGCATAAAATGGCGAGCCAGTAGCAGGATATCCTGGCCACGGGCGCGCAATGGCGGGACCTCAAGATTGAGTACGTTGAGGCGGTAGTACAGGTCTTCTCGGAAGCTGCCTTCGCTGACCATTTTTTCCAGGTCACGGTGGGTGGCGCTCAGGATGCGAACATCCACCTTCACCTCGCGTTCACCGCCTACCCGGCGAAATGTCCCGTCATTGAGGAATCGCAAAAGCTTGGCTTGCAGGTAGGGCGACATTTCAGCGATTTCATCGAGAAATACCGTGCCATGGTTGGCCAGCTCCAACAAGCCGGGCTTGCCGCCGCGCTGGGCACCGGTAAAGGCGCCGGGGGCGTAGCCAAATAGCTCACTTTCGGCGAGGTTCTCTGGTAATGCCGCGCAATTAAGTGCCAGGAAAGGAGCGTCGCAACGCGTGCTGCTGGTATGGCAGGCCCGTGCCACCAGCTCCTTGCCGGTTCCTGTTTCCCCCTGGATCAACAGCGGGGCATCCAGGGTCGCAACCCGCTGCGCTCGCGCCTTGAGCGTGCGAATCGGTACTGAATCGCCGAGCAGTGAGTCAAAGCCTTCAGCGTGATCATGGTGCAACGCCGAAAGGCGAGCGCCAATTCGGCTGGGTTCATACAGGGTCAGCAGGGCGCCCGCGAGTTGTAGCTGGCCCGCGTCCGCGGTTTCGCTAATCGGCATGGCATCAAGCAGCAAGGCCTGACCGTGAAGGGTTACTTCGCGAAGTGGCAGGCGGAAATGCTGTTCCAGCAGTTCATGCTGCAAGGATGGGTTGGCGAATAAATCGCCCAGGGCCAAGCCTTCCGGCTCCTGTTCGCACAGGGCAATCAAGGCGGGATTGGCCAGCAGTACCCGGCCTTGAGCATCAACGGCAAGCACCGGGTCTGTCATTGCCGCGAGCAAGGCATCGAGCTGCAGGCGTCGGCGTTGGCCAGGGAGAATATCGACGATGGTAACGGCCTGCACCCCCTGAACCTTGAACAAGGCCTCGCGCAATTCATCCAGCACTTCGGAGCTGAGCGTGGGCGCGTCGATATAGACGTTTGGCGGCACCATCTCGACCGCATCCAGGTTCAGGTTGCGCCCGCCCAGCAGCGCAAGCACTTCCTGGGTGATGCCTACACGGTCGATGAAGGTGACGTGGATACGCATGCTGTCTACTGGCCAAGGGTGAATGGCCAAGTATGCCCGGTCTGCGCGCAGAGGTTAACTGTTGCTGCTGACTGTGTGACGACAAAACAAACGTTACGATTATCGTAACGTTTGCATCCAGTGGTTGATTGATGGCCATTGGCACTGGCTCCTAATGTGGCATCACGACAGCGCACACCTGGAGTTAGCATGACAACAATAATATCCCCACCGCCGCAGTGGTCACGTCGTCGAGCCGAGAAACAACGGCGCCTCGAGACAGTCCGCGCCCTTGCCGACGGTGTGGTTTTGCCCAGCGATAAAATCGTAGCGGCGCTTGAAGCATTGATTGCCCCGGGTGATCGCGTGGTGCTTGAAGGCAATAACCAGAAACAGGCCGATTTCCTTTCCCGTTCACTGGCAAAAGCAAGCCCTGAGCGCCTGCATGACTTGCATATGATCATGCCGAGTGTGAGCCGCGCTGAGCACCTTGACCTGTTCGAGCGCGGTATTGCGCGCAAGCTGGATTTCTCCTTTGCAGGGCCACAAAGCCTGCGCATCAGCCAGTTGCTCGAGGACGGTCTGCTCGAAGTAGGGGCGATTCACACCTACATCGAACTCTACTCGCGATTGTTGGTTGACCTGATCCCCAACGTTGCCCTGGTGGCCGGATTCAAGGCGGATCGGGAAGGTAATATCTACACCGGGCCAAGTACCGAAGACACCCCCGCACTGGTTGAGCCGACCGCATTCAGCGATGGCATTGTTATCGTTCAGGTCAATGAGCTGGTCGATGATGCGAGCGAGTTGCCGCGTGTTGATATCCCGGGCTCATGGGTCGACTTTGTCGTGGTGGCTGACAAACCCTTCTAAATCGAGCCGTTGTTTCCCCGTGACCCACGCCACATCAAGCCGGTGCATGTGTTGATGGCGATGATGGCCATTCGCGGCATCTATGAAAAACACAATGTGCAGTCGCTTAACCATGGCATTGGCTTCAACACTGCAGCCATCGAACTTATCTTGCCAACCTACGGGGAAAAGCTTGGGCTCAAGGGCAAGACCTGCCGCAACTGGACACTTAACCCCCACCCGACCCTGATCCCGGCGATTGAGACGGGTTGGGTTGAAAGCGTGCACTGCTTCGGCACCGAGTTGGGCATGGAAAACTACATCGCCATGCGGCCCGATGTGTTCTTCACCGGCAGTGACGGTTCGATGCGTTCAAATCGGATGATGTGCCAGTTGGCCGGCCAATACGCAGTCGATCTGTTTATTGGCGCCACCTTGCAAGTCGATGGCGATGGCCACTCATCCACTGTAACGCGTGGGCGCCTGGCAGGTTTTGGCGGCGCGCCAAATATGGGGCACGACCCGCGTGGACGCCGCCACGCGACACCTGCATGGCTGGATATGTGTTCCGATACCGGCGCTCCGGTGACCCTGCTTGAGCGCGGTAAAAAGCTGGTAGTGCAGATGGTCGAAACCTTCCAGGAAGGCGGTAAGCCCACCTTTGTCGACACCCTCGATGCAGTTGAGGTGGCGCGTAAAAGTGGCATGCCGCTGGCGCCGATCATGATCTATGGCGACGACGTGACCCACCTGCTGACCGAGGAAGGCATTGCCTACCTGTACAAGGCGCGCTCGCTTGAGGAGCGCCAGGCAATGATCGCCGCAGTGGCCGGCGTGACCAGTATCGGGTTGCGCCACGACCCCAAAGATACCCTGCGCATGCGCAAGGAAGGCTTGATTGCCTTGCCCGAAGACCTGGGCATTCGTCGCGCGGACGCCAGCCGTGAGTTGCTCGCGGCCAAGAGCATCGCCGAGCTGGTTGAGTGGTCGGGCGGCCTGTACAACCCGCCCGCCAAGTTCAGGAGCTGGTGATGACAGCCTTACAGGTTAAACATACGCAACTGAGCCTGGCGGAGTGCCTGGCCGACCTGGCGGTTGAAGTGCTGATTGATGAAGCCGATCTGTCGCCCAAGCCAGGACTGGTTGATCGCCGGGGCAATGGCGCCCACGACGACCTGCACCTGGGCCTGATGCATTCTTCGGCGTTGTCGCTGTGGTCGGCCTTCAAGGAAATGGCCGAGGCGGCGTGCGAGCACGGCGAAGTCAATCAGGCATTGCGAGAGACGCTGGGACGCATCGGTCGTGAAGGCGAGGTTGAAATGCTGCGCGTTACTGGCGGCGTCAACACGCACCGGGGCGCCATCTGGGCGCTGGGTTTGCTGTGTGCAGCCGCAGCGCTGGATGATCAAGCGCTGGATGCCGGCCAAGTCACCTTGCGCGCCGCGCGAATTGCCATTCTTGACGACCGGGCCATACCCGTCACGACTGAAAGCCATGGCCAGCAAGTTTGCCGGACCTTTGGCTTGCCCGGCGCGCGCGAGCAGGCCCAGCTGGGTTTCCCGGCAATCATCCAGCATGGGTTGCCGCAACTGCTGCGCAGCCGTTCGGAGCGGGCGGGTGAGCAGAATGCAAGGCTCGATGCGCTGCTGGCGATCATGAGCCAACTGACTGATACCTGTGTGCTGTATCGCGCTGGCCTGAGCGGGCTCGATTGCATGCAGGGCGGGGCACGAGCGGTTATCGAGGCGGGTGGTTGTGCCAGCCTCGAAGGGCGCCGATTGCTGCGCGATCTCGATAACGACATGTTGAGGCTGCGTGCCTCACCCGGCGGGGCAGCTGATTTACTCGCCGCGACTTTATTCCTCGACCGCCTTGCGCCTGCCTTGCACGCGCCAATAGGGAGCGTCTGATTATGCAAACCCTGTCTTTTCAATTCAGTGCCGGGCAGCCCGCCCAAGGCCGCGCGCTGGTCGGATGCGTCGGCTCGGGTGATCTTGAGGTGATGCTTGAACCCGGTACCAGCGGCACCTTGGCGATTGAGGTCGTGACTTCGGTCAATGGCAGCGATGCCCGTTGGCAGCAGCTGTTTCAGCGCATGTTCAGTGAGCAGCAGATGCCTGCGCTGAACATTTCGATCCATGACTTTGGCGCGACGCCGGGTGTGGTGCGTTTGCGTTTGGAACAAGCAATGGAGGCCCTGGCTGATGACTGATGCAAATACAGACAACATTGCGCGCTTGCTGCAGCAGCGCAGTTTTATCGAGCTCGGCGCACGCCAGCGTGCACGCGCATTGCTCGACGCCGGCAGCTTTCGCGAACTGATAGATCCATTCGCCAGGGTGACCTCGCCCTGGCTGCCCAGGCAAGGCATCGTGGTGCAGGCTGATGATGGTGTGATTGTCGCCAAAGGCACCATCGATGGTGAGCCTGCAGTGGTTGCGGCAATCGAGGGCGCTTTTCAGGGCGGCAGCCTGGGCGAAGTGGGCGGGGCCAAAATTGCCGGTGCGCTGGAACTTGCCGCTGAAGATAACCGCAAGGGTATTCCTACTCGCGCCTTACTGTTGCTGGAGACCGGTGGGGTTCGCTTGCAAGAGGCCAATCTTGGGCTGGCGGCCATCGCGGAAATCCAGTCGGCGATTGTCGACCTGCGCCAATATCAACCGGTCATTGGCCTGATTGCCGGCCCGGTTGGCTGCTTCGGTGGCATGTCTATCGCAGCGGGTCTTTGCAGTTATCTGCTGGTGACACAGGAAGCCCGACTCGGTCTCAACGGGCCACAGGTCATTGAGCAGGAAGCCGGTATTGATGAATACGATTCAAGGGATCGACCTTTTATCTGGAGCCTGACCGGCGGTGAGCAGCGCAATGCCAGCGGCTTGGTCGATGCCTATGTGGTCGATGATCTCGAGGTTATCCGCGAGCAGGTCAGAGCCTTGTTCAAGCAGGGCGTGCCGGTACTTGAGCGCAGCCGCCGACATGCCTGGTTTCTCGAGCGCCTGACAGCGCTTGATGCCACGTCGCAACTCGATGCAGCCCAGGTCCGCAGTCTTTATCAAGGAGAGCAGCCATGAATACAGCTACCGAACAGCGCGGCCGTCATTGGTTCCAGCTGTTGGCTGGCGACGCAGTTGCCGTTGCAGGCTTGCCGGACTCCCTGCTGGTTGCTGACGGCAGTCTCGATGGCCAGCCCGTGCGCTATCTGGCCGTGGTTGCCGACAGCCACAACCCATTTGTGCGTGCGCGCAATGGCGAGGTCGGGTTGCTTGAGGGCTGGGGGCTGGCCCAGGCGATTGACCAGGTAATAGAGCTGGATCGCGAGCGTAAAGATAAACGCGCGCTGATTGCCATCGTCGATGTGCCGAGCCAGGCATACGGCCGCCGTGAAGAGGCGCTGGGTATTCACCAGGCGTTGGCCGGTGCGGTCGACAGTTATGCCCGTGCGCGGCTGGCAGGTCATGCGGTGGTTGCCTTGCTGGTTGGCAAGGCCATGTCCGGGGCGTTTCTGGCCCACGGTTATCAAGCCAATCGGTTGATTGCCCTGCGCGACCCCAATGTGATGGTGCATGCCATGGGCAAGGAATCTGCCGCACGAGTGACCTTGCGCAGTGTTGATGAGTTGGAGGCATTGGCTGCGACCGTTGCGCCAATGGCTTATGACATCGAAAACTACGCCAGCCTTGGCCTGCTTTGGGAAACCCTGAGTGTGAGTAATGCCGCTCAGCCGCAGGCCGATGACGTGGCCAAGGTGCAGGGCTGCCTGGGTAATGCGTTAAAGGATATCGCCAATGGCCCCCTCGACCTGAGCAGCCGACTCGGTGCCAGTAATCGCGAGGCATCGTCCCGGGTGCGTGAACTGCTCCGGGCGCAGTGGTGAGTTTTCCCTAGGGCAACAGGAGTCTAACCGGTGAACGATCGCCTCGATCAAACCAGGCAACAGCACTATCAGGCGCATGATCTGCTCTGGGGGTTCGCCCCTGAGCATCTGCCGCTGAATGCACCTGCCTGGGTGGTTGAGGCATTGCAGGTCGAGCCGCCGGTTGTTGTCAGGCGGGCACAAGGCACCGCTGGCCCTATCGCCGTGGGCGTGCGCGGCAAAGCCCGTGATCAAAGGTTTGCCTGCTGGATGCCGCGCTCGGCGGTCAGCCACAGTGTGCAGCCGGAACAGTTGATTGAACCTGGGCTTGCTCAAGCGCATCGCGATTGGCCTTTGTTCAAGGCACTCGCACTGTTGGCGGAACCACTTGACCAGAGCGGCTTGCGCTGGGGTGTGACCGGCAGTCTTGGATTCCAGCTGGCCAGCGGTATCGAGGTGATTCATCCTGCCAGCGATCTTGATTTACTGCTGCGAACCCCCCAGCCGATATCCCGCGAACAAGCAAAGGCCTGGCTGAAGTTGATTGCCCAAGCGCCGGCAAGGGTCGATGTGCAGTTGCAGTGTCCGGCGGGTGCCGTTGCGCTAGCTGAGTGGGCAACGAGTAGATCCCAGGTGTTGCTTAAAACCCAGGTGGAGCCGCTACTGGTGGATGATCCCTGGGCTGTGGAGCATGTAGCCCCATGAGCAGCCTGTGGGCTTTCCCCGGTCAAGGCGCGCAGCAGCCGGGGATGTTGCATGCGCTGGTGGACTCGTCTGAGGGGCGCGAGTGCCTGGAGCAAGCCAGTGCGGTCCTGGGGCAGGATGCCTTGGCACTGGACAGCGCCGCTGCGCTCGCCAGTACCCGTGCGGTGCAGCTGTGCTTGCTGATTAGCGGGGTTGCAGGCGCTCGTATCTTGATGCGCCGGGGCCATCGTCCTGATTTTGTCTCGGGCTTGTCGATTGGCGCCTACGCTGCTGCGGTGATCGCAGGCTCCGTCAGTTTCGCCGATGCCCTGCGCTTGGTCAGCTTGCGCGGCGAGCTGATGCAGCAGGCTTATCCGCAAGGCTTTGGCATGACCGCAATCCTGGGCCTGGAACTTGGCACTGTTGAAGAGTTACTGGCGCAGGTAAACAGCCCTGAGCAGCCGGTGTACCTGGCCAATATCAACGCCCAGGCGCAGCAGGTCATCGCGGGCAGTCACAGCGCCATGCAACAAGTCGCCGCGCTGGCGAGAAAGGCCGGCGCCGGGTGTGCAAAACAACTGGCAGTCAGTGTACCTTCGCACTGCCCATTGCTTGAGGCGCCAGCAACAGAGCTGGGCAATGCATTTGCCGGGGTTAAGGTCGAGCCGCCTACGACTCGCTACCTGAGCAGTAGTAATGCGCGCCTGCTGAGCAAACCCGACCAACTACGTGATGACCTGGCAAACAACATGTGCCGCGTTGTCGACTGGCATAGCACGCTGCGCACGGCTTATGAGCGTGGTGTCAGGTTGCACCTCGAATTGCCTCCGGGAAACGTACTTACAGGCTTGGCCCGGCGGCTATTCGAACCGGGTCAGGCCATCGCGTTCGAAGGGGCTCGTCTGGATACATTGGACGCCATGTTGCGTCAGGAGGCGAGCCGCGACTTTTGAACTGAGCTGTACCGCTTGATCGTTACGAAGACAAAAACAACAACTTCGCACGGGTTCATGAGGATAAAAATAATGATTATTTATGGTGTCGCGTTTCTTGCGTTCTGCACCCTGGTCGGCATCACCGTCGGTGAGCTGCTGGGGAAGTTGATTGGTGTTCCGGCCAACGTCGGCGGTGTCGGTATCGCCATGATGATGTTGATTTTTCTTGGCGGCTATCTACAAAAGCGCGGTTACCTGAACCTCAAGTCAGAGCAGGGCATCGAGTTCTGGAGCGCCGTCTATATTCCTATCGTGGTGGCAATGGCTGCCCAGCAAAACGTTTATGGTGCGCTTAGTGGCGGGCCAATGGCGATTCTTGCGGGTGTGGCGGCTGTGGTTCTGGCGTTTGTCCTTGTTCCGGTTCTGGATCGGATGGGTCAAAAAAAACCAGAACAACAGGATGATTCAGAAGTATCCCCCTTGCCTAAACTGCCACGGTGATAGCCATGTACGACAGTATTCTAAAAGTATTCAGCGCCTACAGCCTGGTCGCAGGCTTCGCCATTATCGGCATCACCATGTGGCTGTCTTACTGGCTCTCCGACAAACTGACCCATGGGCGCTTGCATGGCTCGGCCATTGCCATTCTCTTTGGGTTGCTCTTTGCTTATATCGGCGGTGCCTACACGGGAGGCAGCAAAGGCCTGGTCGATATACCGCTGTTATCCGGGATCGGTATTTTGGGCGGCGCGATGCTGCGGGACTTTGCCATTGTCGCGACTGGCTACGGGGTCAATGTTGATGAATTGAAACGTGCCGGAATGGTGGGCGTATTGGCGCTGTTCGTCGGCATTGCCTCTTCATTTGTCGCCGGTGTCGGTGTGGCCATGGCGTTTGGCTATACCGATTCGGTGAGTCTGACCACCATTGGTACAGGCGCCGTGACCTATATCGTCGGACCAGTAACCGGCGCGGCAATTGGGGCAAGCTCCGAGGTCATGGCGTTGTCCATTGGCGCCGGTCTGGTCAAGGCGATCCTGGTCATGATCGCAACCCCGTTTGTGGCGCCCTACATCGGCCTGAACAATCCACGCAGTGCCGTGATCTTTGGTGGTTTGATCGGGACTTCGAGCGGCGTGGCTGGAGGCTTGGCGGCGACTTATCCGAAGCTGGTGCCATACGGTTGTCTGGCGGCGGCGTTCTACACGGCCCTGGGCTGCCTGCTTGGCCCGTCACTGCTGTTCCTGATCATGCGTGGCCTGATGGGCTGAAACTGATCGAACCTTGAAGTGCGTCTTATCCAGCCTGGGCATTAGTATACTCAGGCTGGATTGTTGATGCTGTACATCCGGCACTCTGCCAGCAGCGCCAACAGATTGGGATCGCGCTCCTTGGCCTTGAGGAACACCACGCCAATGTGTTGTTGCATGCGGTATTTGGCCTGCAGGGAAATCAGCTTGACGCGGTTTTCATACACAGTAGCAATCCGGCCCGGAAGCAGGGCATAGCCAACGCCTGAGCTGACCATGCTCAGCAGGGTGAATATATCGTTCACCTGCATCGCGACCTTAGGTTCAAACCCCGCATGACGAAACACCTGCGCACCGTCCTGGTGGGTGGCAAAGCCATGGGTCAGGGTAATAAAGGTGGATTCCCTGAGCGCTGCCAGATCCACTTCGGTTTGCTCGGCGAAGGGCGAGTCCGTTGGCACCGCAAGAAAAATATCATCAGAGAACAACGGTAATTGCTCGCAGTCCTGATCATTAATATGTTCGTTCAGCGCCACCAGGATTGCATCGACTTCGAGGTTCTTGAGCTTGAACATCAAGTCGACATTGGAACCTAGAATCAGGTCGATATTCAGCTCGCTGCGCCGCAGCTTCAGGCCCATGATCAATTGCGGAACCGTCTTCACCGTCAGCGAATACAGCGAGCCGAGCTTGAAGCGTTCAGCCGAGAAGCCTGCCGCTTCCCGGGTCAGCCGTATGGTATCGAGCACATCCTGGATCAGCTTCTGGGCGCGATCCTCGAGCAGGTAGGCGCTCTCCAGCGGGATGAGGTTGCGTCCTTCGTGCTTGAACAGCGGGCAACGCAGCGCACTCTCAAGTGAATGAATCGCGCGATGTACGCTTACGTTGCTGGTCTCAAGCTCGGCAGCTGCACGACTGAGGTTGCCACTGCGCATGAATGCCAGAAATGTCTCAAGTTTCTTCAGTGTGAACTCGTCGTCAATCTGCATGCGTCAGTGCCTGGAGGGGTCGATGGCCTGCAATATCAGCCGCAGGTGATGCGGTCAATCACATCTGCTTCATCGGTGTCGATGTTCAGGCGAGATGACTTGTAATCCATGGTCATTGGGTCGGCTGGGCCAAGTACACGAACGCTTTTGGCGCCGGATTTTTCTTTGATCTGCTTGCGCAGTTCCGGGGTGACACGTTTACCGAGCATGTCCTGAACGACATCGGCATTGCACTTGTCCTTGAAACGATCAGTGGTCGCCGTCTCGGCGCTGGAGCTGCTGTTATCCACCGAGCTGCAGGCGCTCAGCGATACGATTAGGGCCAGGCCAGCGAGATGTTTAAGTTGCATGAAGATATCCTCTGATCGTGTGGTAGCGGCACAGCCTGTGCAAAATTGACGTGCTTGGCAAGCGCAAAGCGACGATCCAAGGCTGTCGGTCGTCGCCCAGCATAACCATCTCGGTGATTACGACCAAGCCCGGGATAGACCGGTATGTGCCGGCAGTCGCTTGCAAAGTCCGAAGGGCCGGCCAGCAAGTTGTGTGTCGTGCCTGATGTTGCAGCTCTTCGCCCATATCGACGGCCTACAATAAACCCGCTGGCTGTTTTGAGGTCGAACATCCAGTTAGGTAGACTGTGGCAATCTAACATGCGGCTAGAAAACGCTGAAAAAGGTAGTGGGCGACGATAGTACAGGGCGCAACGACTCACGGGAGTAACAGCCAAGGGCTGCCCAACTAAAGTTCGTTCAACCTGAAGGCTGAGCAACGTTTAACAGCCTGATATCGAGCGCAGCCGTTTTTCAGAGGTTCCCTAATTGCCCCTCAGACAAGGTGGTTGTGTGCAACCGGTTATCTCGATACAGCAGTTGAGCAAGGTTTATGCCTCGGGCCATACGGCGCTGCAAACCATCAATCTGGACATTCATAAAGGCGAGATTTTTGCGCTGCTCGGACCTAATGGTGCCGGCAAGACAACCCTGATCAGCATCATCTGCGGCATTGTCAATCCGGGCACCGGCAAGGTCCTGGTTGACGGTCACGACATTATTTCGGACTACCGCGCGGCGCGAGCCAGGATTGGCCTGGTGCCCCAGGAGTTGTTCAACGAAGGCTTTGAAAGCGTGCTGGCCACCGTCAAGTTCACCCGCGGCTTGTTTGGTAAGCCGGCCAACCCGGCTTATATCGAGCAACTGCTTCGCGATTTATCGCTCTGGGACAAAAAAGACGCGCGCATCTTTGAGTTGTCCGGCGGCATGAAGCGCCGCGTGATGATCGCCAAAGCCTTGTCCCACGAACCGCAGATCCTGTTTCTCGACGAACCAACTGCGGGTGTCGACGTCGAACTGCGCCGTGACATGTGGAATATGGTGCGGGGCCTGCGCGAGCGCGGCGTAACTATCATCCTGACCACTCACTACATTGAAGAAGCCGAGGAAATGGCCGATCGCATTGGCGTGATCAGCAAGGGCGAAATCATTCTGGTCGAGGACAAGGCTGCGCTGATGCACAAGCTTGGCAAGAAACAGCTGACCCTGCACCTGCAACAGCCCTTGACCCATATTCCAGAGGCGCTGGCCAATAACTATCCACTGGAGTTGGCCGACTCCGGCCACGCGTTGGTATTTACCTTTGATGTGCAGCGTGAGCACACCGGCATCGCCGAACTGCTCAAGGACCTGGCGCAGCAGGGGATCGACTTCAAGGACCTGCAATCGAGCCAGAGCTCGCTGGAGGATATTTTCGTGAACCTGGTGAGGAGCCGCGCATGAATTTCTACGCGATTCGCGCCATTTACCTGTTTGAGCTTGCGCGCACCTGGCGCACCTTGTTGCAAAGTATCGCCACGCCGGTAATCACCACTTCCCTATATTTCGTGGTGTTTGGGTCGGCGATTGGCTCGAGCATGACCCAGGTGCATGGCGTCAGTTACGGGGCTTTTATCATTCCAGGCCTGATCATGCTGGCGCTGTTGACCGAAAGCATCTCCAACGCCTCGTTCGGCATCTATATGCCTAAGTATTCAGGCACCATCTACGAGATACTTTCCGCACCGGTTTCCTACCTTGAGATCCTTATTGGCTATGTGGGCGCCGCGGCGACCAAATCCATTATCCTGGGTTTGATTATCCTGTTGACTGCGCGCCTGTTCGTGGATTTCGAGATTCTTCACCCGTTCTGGATGGTGGCATTTCTGATTCTTACCGCCGTGACCTTCAGCCTGTTCGGCTTCATTATCGGGGTCTGGGCCGATGGCTGGGAAAAGCTGCAAATCGTCCCCGCGCTGATCGTTACGCCCCTGACCTTCCTTGGTGGCAGCTTTTACTCGATCAGCATGCTGCCGCCGGTCTGGCAGACGGTCACTCTGTTTAACCCGGTGGTTTACTTGATCAGTGCATTTCGTTGGAGTTTTTACGGCGTTTCCGATGTCAGCGTCGGCATTAGCCTGGCCATGATCCTGGGCTTTCTGGCGCTGTGCATTGGTGCTGTGGCCTGGATATTCAAGAGTGGATATCGGCTGAAAAATTAGAGCGCTGCTCAAGGGAGGTGCAGTTGAGTACGCCTCAGGCGTTGAACCAGCAACTGGAAGCGCTTTATCGCACCGAGTCGCGGCGCGTCCTGGCGACCCTGATTCGCTTGCTGGGTGACTTCGACCTTGCCGAGGAAGCCTTGCACGAGGCGTTCCGTGCGGCGCTGGAACAATGGCAAAGCCAGGGCGTGCCAGCCAACCCTCGTGCCTGGCTGGTGTCTGCCGGGCGCTTCAAGGCCATTGACGGTTTGCGCCGCAATGCCCGTTTTGAGTGGTTGGTTAGCCATGATCAAGTGGCTGGTGATGGGCCAGTCGTGCAGGATTTTGACAGTGTTGAAGACGATCGCCTGCGCCTGATCTTTACCTGCTGCCACCCGGCGCTGGCAGATGACGCCCAGGTTGCCCTGACCTTGCGTGAAGTCTGCGACCTGACAACCGAGGATATCGCCAGGGCCTATCTCACCACCGCCAGTAATATCGCCCAGCGAATCGTGCGTGCCAAAGCGAAAATCCGTGATGCCCGTATTCCCTACGAAGTCCCTGGGCACAGTGAATTGCCGCAGCGCCTGGCTGCGGTATTGCGGGTGATCTATCTGGTATTCAACGAAGGCTATTTTGCCAGCTCGGGCGAGTCGGTCATCCGTAGCCAGCTGTCGACAGAAGCCATTCGGCTGGGGCGATTACTGCACGAGCTTTTGCCAGAGCCTCCAGTAAAAGGCTTGCTGGCATTGATGTTATTGCACGAGTCGCGCCGCCCGGCACGGGTTTCACTGGACGGGCAGGCGGTGTTGCTCGAAGAACAGGACCGCAGTCTATGGTCGCCAGCCTTTATTGCCGAAGGCCAGGCGCTGGTCCTGCAAGCGCTGCAACAAGGCGGGTACGACGGCTACAACCTGCAAGCTGCGATTGCTGCGGTGCATGCAGAGGCTGCGACGGCGGCAGATACCGACTGGCAGCAGATTGTGGGCCTTTATGATGTGTTGTTGCGCGTGCAGCCCTCGCCGGTGGTTGAGCTTAACCGGGCGGTGGCGGTATCCATGTGTGACGGGCCAGGCGCAGGGCTTGCCCTGATCGAGGCGTTGCTTGTACGTGGTGAGCTTGGACGCTATCACCTGGCGCAGATGGCCAGGGCCGATTGCTTAAGGCGTCTGGGCGATCGAGCGGCAGCACGAAACGCCTATCGCAACGCCCTGGAGATGGCTGGTTCAAGCCCCGATCGCCTGATGATCGAGCGACGCCTAAGTGAGTTGCAAGACTAAGCCAGCCCGGAATTGATCCTGGGTTTTGTTGGCTGAATAAACCTGAATGTGAAGCGAAAAGTGCGTAGAATCCGCCCCTTTTTCTGCGACAGGAGTGCTCAATGAGTTTTAATCTGGCGAACAAATCCGCTGAAGAGCGTAATGCTGGAGAGGCTGAGAAAGCGCGTTTGTTCGAGTTGTGGCAACAAAACCTGCAGCGCTCGAAGGTCGATGCCGCGCGCCTGTTTGGTGAGAAGAGCAAGCGCAAGGGCAAGTGGGACGAGTGGGTGCGTGAGCAGGTTGCGCAACTCACGCCGCCTGAATACGCGAGCATGGTCCAGCGTGAAGTGCGCCGCTTGAACAGCCAGCGCTAGACATCAAAAACCGCTGCGGCCGCGCGCCCAACAGATCAATGAACTGTCTGTTGGGCGCGCTTTTTAGCCGGTGACTCGGGCCTTGAGTCGCGAGCTATCAGCGATCGTCGCTGAGGCGCTTGTTGTGCCAGCCATCGCCACCCGGCAGCACCAGGTTAAGCAAGATCGCGACTATACCGCAGAGCGAGATGCCCTTGAGGCTGACATCGCCAGCACCAATGACCATGCCGCCAATACCGAACACCAGGGTGACAGCAACCACAACCAGGTTACGCGCCTCGGAGAGATCCACCTGATGGCGGATCAGGGTATTTAGCCCGACCACCGCGATGGAGCCGAACAGCAGGCATAGAATCCCGCCCATCACGGGCACAGGGATGCTTTGCAGGACGGCACCGAACTTACCAATGAATGCCAGGATCATGGCAATGAGTGCTGCCCAGACCATTACCTTGGGGTTGAAGTTCTTGGTCAGCATTACCGCGCCAGTGACTTCCGAATAGGTTGTATTAGGCGGGCCGCCGAGCAGGCCGGCGGCCGATGTTGCCAGGCCATCACCGAGCAAGGTGCGATGCAGGCCTGGCTTCTTCAGGTAGTTCTTGCCCGTGACAGTGCCAATTGCCAGCACATCGCCTATGTGCTCGATGGCTGGGGCTATGGCCACCGGTAGCATGAAGAGTATTGCGCTCCAGTTCAGCTCGGGGGCCACAAAGTTGGGCACTGCCAGCCAGGGCGCTGCGGCAATCGGGGCGAACTCGATTACGCCAAGCACCCAGGCCAGGCTATAACCGACCGCCACGCCAAGCAGGATGGGAATAAGCTTGAAGATGCCCTTGCCGACCACCGCGACTATCAGGGTCGTAATCAGCGCCGGAAGCGAGATCATCAGGGCCGTGTCATAAGGCACCAATTGGGCACTGCCATCACCGGCTTTACCCATGGCCATATTGGCGGCGACGGGCGCCAGGCCCAGGCCAATGGACATGATGACCGGGCCAATGACCACCGGTGGCAGTAAACGGTCGATAAAACCGGTGCCCTTGATTCTGACCGCCCCGGCCAGAAGCATGTAGACCAGGCCCGCAGCAACCAGGCCGCCGAGCGTGGCGGGTAGGCCAAAGTCAGCTTTAGCCGCCAGGATGGGGGCAATGAAGGCGAAAGACGAGGCGAGAAATACCGGGACCTGGTTCTTGGTGACCAGCTGGAAAATCAGTGTGCCAAGACCTGCTGTAAACAGCGCGACATTGGGGTCCATGCCGGTGATCAGTGGCATCAGCACCAGCGCGCCGAATGCCACGAATAGCATTTGTGAACCGGCCAACGCCTGACGCCACGTGGCGTCTTGCATCTGGTCTTGCATGCTTAGGCGTCCTTTTGCTTGGTGCCGAAAATTTTATCGCCCGCATCACCCAGCCCAGGAATGATGTAGCCGTTTTCGTTGAGGCGTTCGTCGATAGACGCGGTGTAGATCGAAACGTCCGGGTGAGCGTCCATGACTGCCTTGATCCCTTCAGGCGCCGCAACCAGCACCATGGCGCGGATTTCCTTGCAGCCAGCTTTCTTCAGCAGGTCGATAGTTGCAACCATCGAGCCGCCGGTCGCCAGCATCGGGTCGATAATCATTGCCAGGCGCTCATCGATTTCCGGGACCAGTTTTTCCAGGTAAGTGTGTGCTTGCAGGGTTTCCTCATTGCGCGCGACACCAACGGCACTGACCTTGGCGCCCGGGATCAAGCTCAGTACGCCTTCGAGCATGCCAATCCCGGCGCGCAAAATAGGTACGACCGTGATTTTCTTGCCAGAGATCTTTTCCACTTGAACCGGACCGCACCACCCGGCAATCTCGTAGGTTTCCAGCGGCAGGTCCTTGGTTGCTTCATAGGTCAGCAGGGCGCCGACTTCCTGGGCCAGTTCACGGAAGTTCTTGGTGCTGATATCAGCGCGACGCATCAGGCCGATTTTGTGGCGAATCAGCGGGTGACGAATCTCTTGGATTGGCATGTGTTGGGGCTCTCCGACTGGGCTGGCAAAAAAACTGGCTTAGATTAAAGCATTAAGTGCAATAAAGGGCGGCACTGTTCTACTTCGATGTCATCTGAATTAAGGTGGGTTTGATTGATTTGTGGCAATTATCCTCAAAAAAGCCAGAATACCTTGCACAAATAACGCTACGTTTGTCTGCGAAGGCTTGCTCGAAGGCAGACAGATGCGTACCTTTGCCGACTTTTATTTTGACGCACCGATCAGGTTTTCGTGTTGCGCTAACCCCAAGAGGAACGACCATGTCTGCTGATCTCGCGCACATCCGCCAGGTAATGGCTGAGGCTGATTGTCTGTATACCGACGATCAGGTCGAAGCGGCCATCGCAAAAATGGCTGAAGTTATCAATGCCGAGATGGCTGAGACCAATCCAGTGGTTTTCTGTGTCATGAACGGTGGGCTGATCTTCTCCGGCAAGTTGCTGCCCAAGCTCAACTTCCCGCTGGAGCTGTCCTACCTGCACGCGACCCGTTATCGCAACGAGACCAGCGGCGGCGACCTGTTCTGGAAGGCCAAGCCCGAGGTCTCGTTTATTGATCGCGATGTCCTGATCATTGATGACATCCTCGATGAAGGCCACACCCTCGGCGCTATTATCGACTTTTGCCACCATGCAGGCGCTCGCGCTGTGCATACTGCGGTGCTGGTTGATAAAGATCATGACCGCAAGGCGCGTCCGGACCTGAAAGCCGACTACGTTGGCTTGCCCTGCATTTATCGCTACATCTTTGGCTATGGCATGGACTACAAGGGTTACTGGCGCAACGCCGCGGGTATCTTTGCCGTCAAAGGCATGTAAGCCCGTGCGCAGCCCTGCATTTCTCGACCAGGCCTTGTTCGCCGACTTGGCGCGCAAGGCTGAGCAGAATCCGCGCCAGCGCCAGCATCACAATTTCCATGAAATGCAGGAACCCTGTCATCGCATGGCTATTGGTTTGCAGCCAGACACCTACATCCCGCCTCACCGCCACCTTCGTGCGGACAAGGCTGAAGCGCTGCTGGTGGTAAAGGGACGCCTGGGCCTGTTGATATTCGACCAGGACGGGGCCGTGCAGGATAAGCGAATTCTGGCAGCGGGTTCTGATTGCGTGGGGGTTGATCTGCCACCGGGGATCTTCCATGCCTTGGTCGTGCTTGAGGCCGACAGCATTCTGTTTGAATGCAAGGCCGGTCCCTACCTGCCGATAGGTGAGGGCGAGCATGCCAGTTGGGCGCCGCGCGAAGGCAGCCCAGAGGTGGCGCAGTACCTGGGTTGGATGCGCGCCCAATTCGAGTCGCTCGACTGAGCGTTGAGCGCAATGGGTCTGCGGGGTACACTTGCCGCCCCGTGAAGCCCGGTTTAGCTGGAGTCTGTAATGCGTAAAGACAAGAAACAAGTGATTGGTGAAGAGATTGGTGACGAGCCGATCAAGTTGTTCCTCGATGTCGAACCCGCTGATGACACGCCACCCTCGCTGCACAAGCTGGTAAAAGCCTATCGCGGGCTGCGCATCGATGATTTCGAGCGTTTCCTCGGCTTTTTCGTGGCAGCCGGCTATGACGTCAATGCCAAGGATGCCGACGGCAAGGACTTTGTTGCCTTGATTGAAGATCAACGCAATGCCCAGCCTTACATCGAGTTGATCAAGTCCATCGCCTGATCATCATCGCGCAGGCCGAAACCGCTTTATAAGCTGCTCTGACTTTGGCAGCAGCTTATAACAGCGGTTTTTTTGTTTGTGGCTAGATAACGCCTGCTTTCTTCCAGGCTAGATAACGGCTGACCAATGCCGGCCCCAACTCGCTTGGACGGGCATAAAGCACCGGGACATTGTTGGCCAGTAGCCGCTCGTGCAGTTTGTCGCGGGCGTTGAGATAGTCGACCGTGCCGCAGTAAGCCAGTGCTGAATCGAGGTTCTGCACGGGTGTCTGACGCAACGCATCCAGCACCTCTTCGCGCAAGCTGGCGACCAATACGCGATGCTGGCGGCCCAGGCGTTTAACCGCATTAAGGAGCTCCTGGTCCTCCTCATCGCGCAGGTTGGTGACTATCACCACCAGTGCCCGGCGACGCTGGCGGCTCAGTAGCGCATCAGTCGCCGCGCTATAGTCGGCCGGCAGTTGAGTGCTCTTGAGGTCATAGACTGCGTTGAGCAATACATTGAGCTGGGCAACGCCTTTGACAGGTGCGAGGTAGCGGTGCTGGTCGCTGGCAAAGGTGCTCAGGCCCACTGCGTCTCCCTGGCGCAGCGCTATGTAGCTCAAGAGCAGGCTGGCGTTGAGGGCATGGTCGAAATGTGAAAGCTCGCCGTCCTGGCTGCGCATGCGTCGGCCGCAGTCGAGCATAAACACAAGCTGCTGGTCGCGTTCGTCCTGATATTCGCGGGCGATTGGCGTGCGCTTGCGAGCAGTGGCTTTCCAGTCGATCTGGCGTAGGGAGTCGCCATCGCGAAATTCACGTAGTTGGTGGAACTCCATGCCCAAGCCACGCCGTTGATGCTGGCGGACACCGATCTGGCTCAACCAGTCGTCGACCGCCAGCAGCTGTGCGCCGTGCAGGCGCGCAAAGTCAGGGTAAACCCGGGTTTCCCCAGCCAGTTCAAGCCGTCGCCGGCCGTTCCACAAGCCCAGGCGGCTAGGCAAGCTGATCTCAGCCCGTGGGAAGCGGAAGTGGCCACGTACCAATGGTCGCACCCGGTAGCTGGTGCGGGTTTGTTCACCGGGTCTCAACACCACGTCTTGGGGTAGATGCTCGGTGGCCATGTCCTGGGGCGAGTGGTCGAATAACTGCACTTGCGTCTGTTGGTTGTAGCCATGGTGCAGGGTCAGTTGCACATCGCTCCAGCCTCCCAGCGGCAGTTGCCCGGGCAAGTTACGTTCGAGGCTCGGCGAGGGCGCTTTGTGCAATAGCCAGGCATCAATCAGTGCTGCCACGCCGAGTAAAAGCAGCAGTGCCCACCAGAGCGAGTTGATGATCGCGGGCAGCTCTATTGCCAATGCATCCAAGGCCCCGAGCAGCAAGGCGCAGAGCAGCAGGATCGCCATGGCGATAAGCAGGCGAGGTGCCGGTTTCATCGCGCAGCCAGCCAATAGCAAGTGATGACAGTTGTCATAGACGTGGCGCCGGTACCTGGTCGAGTAGCTGTTGCAGGACCTGGTCAACCGACAAGCCTTCAATATCCAGCTCGGGTGACAGCCTTACGCGATGGCGCAGAATCGCCAATGCACAGCCTTTGATGTCGTCCGGGATAACGAAATCCCCGCCGCGTAATAGCGCACGGGCCCGGCTGCCGCGTACCAGTGCAATCGAGGCGCGGGGACCGGCGCCGATTGCAAATCCAGGCCAGCTGCGTGTGGCGCGGGCCAGGCGTACGGCATAGTCAAGAACCTGCTCGTCAACTGGCAAGTCGCTGGCGATCTTCTGCAAGGCTTGCACGTCTTTGCCTTGCAGCAGAGTCCGTAGCGGGGCGACTTCAAGCATGTCGGCCTTGCTGGAGCGGGTCACCTGGCGAACCATGAGCATTTCTTCGTCTTGCTGCGGGTAATCCATGCGCAGCTTGAGCATGAAACGGTCGAGCTCGGCTTCTGGCAACGGGTAGGTGCCTTCCTGTTCGATGGGGTTTTGCGTGGCCAAAACCATAAAGGGCAGCGGCACGACCAGCGCTCGGCCTTCAAGGGTGACTTGGCGCTCCTGCATCACCTCAAGCAGTGCCGCCTGGGTCTTGGCTGGGGCGCGGTTGATTTCATCCGCCAGCAGCAGGTTGGTGAATACCGGGCCTTTACGCAGTTTGAATTGCTCGCTTTGCAGGTCGTAGACCGCATGCCCTGTGACATCGCTGGGCATCAGGTCCGGGGTGAACTGGATTCGCGAGAACTCACCGCCAAAGCATTTGGCCAGGGCGCGTACCAGCAAGGTCTTGCCCAGGCCGGGGACGCCTTCAATCAATACATGGCCGCCAGCAATCAATGCGGTCAGTACATCGTCAATGACCTGGGCCTGGCCGATCAGGGCCTTTTGCAGTTCCAGGCGCAGCGCTTGGGCGAGTTGGCTGGCGCGCTGGCGCTGTTGTGCCGTATTGGCAGCCGAACTGGCCGGTGCTGGGCTGGTTGCAGGGCTGGCGCTGGGCTGGTCCGGAGTATGTTCGCTCATAGGGCATTCCTGAGGGTTTGCAGGTTGGCAACCTGGCGGGTGAAGTCGGTGGCGGTTAGCCGTTGCTGAGGCAGTGGCCGCATGGCTTTACCAATTGTGCTGGTGGAAAGGCGTGTCAGCCGGCTGAGAACCAACCATTGGTCTGCCACTGGCAAACGTTCAAACCCAGGGTGGCGTTTGCGTGCGCGACGTTGGATATCCAGTTGCAAGCCTTGGAGCAGAGTCTGTTGGCCGCTGCGCCTGAGGCTGAAGTCGGCGCTGGCGCGGATATGTTCTTGCAGCTGTCTGCGGCTGAAGCTTGCCGGTAGTTGCAGCGGGCCCTGGCGCATGCCGACGCTCCAAAGCGTAAGTGCCAGGAGCAAGCCAAGGGCCAATAGCGCTTGTGGGAAGTACTCCCAGAGCAAGCTCAGCAGGCCATCATGGTCGGCGCGAAAGAGCAGGGTGACGTCGCTTTCCTGGGTCAGGTACCAGAGTAGCCAGGCATTGTCGTACTTGGCGATTTTATTGTTTTGCCAGATCCAGCTATCGGTTAATACCGTGATCAAGCCGTCGCCATGATAGAGCTGGAGCATGTGGGTTGATTGCGCGCTATTGGCCCAGGCTGTGGCAAGGTTCTTGGCGTCATAAAGATGAAAGTCGGTGTCGAAGCTGATGTAGGCCGGCGCTTGCTCGTTTTCAAGATAGAGCTTGGTCAGCTTGGGATAGGCATCTTGCTCTTTGTCAGGTGCCGGGGCTGCGGCCTGCGCTTCATCGGGATCGCTTTGCGACAACTGCTCCAATTGTGAAAGGCCATGTTGCTCTGCCTCATCAGCTTCGCCCTGGGTTGCAGCGGCAGGCTGCTCGGCTGCGCCCTTGGCGTCTTCGGGCCTGTCGAGGTTATCGCTTTCAAGTTGCTGGATGCCCAGGCTGTCGAGAAGTAAATCACCACTCTTGCCTTTCTTGTCATCCCACAAGCGTTCCGCGACAAATATCAGATGTCCGCCTTTGGCTGCCCAGTCGAGCAACCGCTGGGTTTGCTGTGGCGTGACTTTCTCGCGATCCCCCAGCAGTAACAGGCTGTGTCCGGCACTGGGCAGTTGGCTCAGCTTGGCCAGGCTGTCGGCGGTCTCAACCTTGACACCTTGGGCGCGTAAAAAGGACTGTGCGGCAAAGTAGGGGTTGGCTTTAACTTCAGGCGCCGCGCCATGGTCGATTACCGTTTCATAGGATTCAGCCCGACCCAGCAAATAGCTGGCAAGCCAGCCAAGGGCAAGAATCAGCAGGGCGCCGAGGAAAAAACCGGTACGACGGTTCATGCCTCGACTCCAGGCTCAAACAGTTGGCGCCAACTGTTGCACAGTGATTGCTTGGCCGTGGCTGGCGGCAGGCGGTGTCCGTAGGCCAGGTTTTGCCAATGCAGGGTCAGGCTTGAGCTGAATTGCTCAAGCGAAGGCTGTTGCAGGCTTGCAACCAGTTGCAGCACTTCTGACTCGGTGTGGGCGCTTTTCAGGGCGAGTTTATAGTCATGCAGCAAACGGCTGAGCAAGGCGCGGTAGAGCAGGCTCAACGCTGCGCGTGGCTCATGCTCCCAGAGTTGGCTGACTTCACGGCAAATATCATCGGGCAGGCTTTCAGGCGTGACTTCCAGGCCAAACATCTGGCTCGGCGGTAGTTCGTGGGGGCGCTGGGGCAAGCCAAAACGGCCGGTGAAAGTGCTTAACCAGTCTCGATAACGCCACAGTACCCATGCGATAAGGGCTAGCAGCCCAGCCCAGAGCAGAACTGAGAATACTCTGGCCAGGGTTTCCATTGACTCCCACAGTTTGCCCAAGGTCTTCAAACCTGAAAACAGTGACTCTAGAAAATCTGGGTCCGGCGTGAACTCTTCCTTGTTGGCGTCGGCCTCGTCCCGCAAGCGCCAGCGCGTGACTGTTTCCGGGTTTTTAAACGGTGGTTTATCGAGAAGCTGGGTAATGCTCTGCTGCGCCGCCTGGCTGCTAAGGGCCTGCTTCTGCAAACGCTCGGCGTGCGGCCCAAGAGGGTCGGGGGTGACATGTGGCCCGCTTGTCAATTCAGCGCTGGTACTGGAGGCCTTTAGTTCCGGGTTGGCCATGGCGGTGCCGGGTAACTGGCTGAAGAGCAGGCCAGCGCCCAGTAGCAGGGCATAGGCTATGCCTTTGAGGCGTTGCTGCAGTTGGCGAAATACCAGTTCGATATCCCAGGCTTCCAGCGCGGTGCGGCGATTCAGGTACAGGCAAAAGCCGCAGGCTACATAGACCGGCTCCCAGACAATCAGGAGCAAGGCATAGAGTCCGTTGGACAGGTGTTCGAGCCACATCCAGTCGTTCTGGCCAGGGGCAATCAGGCTTTGCCAGCTCCAGTCCAGCTCGAGTTGCTGGGGCAGCATCAGGTAGAACAGGGTGGCCAGGCCAAGGCTCAGGGCCATTTCAAGGTGGACGCCGACGACTGTCAGCCAGGTTGCGGTCCCGGTATTCTTGTGGCCGAGCACTGCCAGGCGCTGGCTGCGGGCTGTTCCGGATAGGCCTTCGAGCTGCATGACCGGCATGTCAAAGCTGCGCGTTGTGCTCAGACGGCGCCAGGTCAAGCTGGCCAGTAGTTGCGGCTTGAGCAGGCGGGGATAGGCTTTGAGGGCTTGTTTTAGTGTCGGCGTATTGCCAAACAAGCAGTTGGATAAAATGTATAGCGGTAATCGTTCATAGGCTGGCTTGAGCCACCAGAATACGAACATGGCAATGCCCGGCGAATCCCAGAATACCAGGCAAAGCAGGGCGAATATCGGCAGGGTGACCAGTGCCCAGCTGGCCATCAGTAACCCGGCATGTCGCCGCGCAAGCAGCACTCCCAGGTCCATTGCTTCCCAGTTGCTGCGTGGCCGAATTGCTACGCTGGCTTCAGTCAGGCGCATGTACACCTCGGCCTGCAAGGGTCAGGTAACTCAAGACCAATGCCCAGAGCGCGGCGCCTACCGCGTATTTAACATGCGGTGTGGCAAAGGTCATGGATGACCAATAGGCCTCGATAAACGCGGCAAGCAACAGAAATACTGCAGCCCCGGCAACCAGGCGAATGCTGACCGCCGCGGCCAGGCGCAAGGCCTCCATGCGCGGCAAGCGGCCGGGAGCGAGTAATGCCCAGCCAAGTTTCAAACCCGCAGCGCCAGCAAGGGCGATGGCGGTTAGCTCGAAAGCACCATGACCGATGACGAACGACCAGAATGTTTCGCTGTAGCCTATTTGTGTCAGGTGGCCGGCCACCGCACCTATCATCACGCCGTTGAACAGAAGGAAGAACAAGCTGCCCAGGCCCAGTAGCAAGCCGCTGGCGAATGTCTGGAAGGCAATGCCGATGTTGTTCATGATGTAGAAGCCGAACATCATCCAGTCGTCGCCGGCGCCACGCTCACTGAAGCGGCCGAGGCGGCTTGCTTCCGGGTCGTACATGCTTTCCATGCTGGCCACCTGTTGCGGGTCGACCACGCTGTAGACCAGGTGAGGGAACAAATAGACCAGCAAGCCCATGGTGATCAGGCTGCCAAAGAACAGCAGGCTGGCAGCGGCTACAAAGCGCCACTGGGCTCGAACCAGACGGGGGAATCCACTGAGCAAGAACCCCACAAGTTGCGCGCCAATGGTGCTGCGATGCCGGTAGAGCTGCTGATGGCCACGCAAAGCCAGTTGTTGCAGATGCTCAATCAAGTAGTTGCTGTAGCCGCGGGCCTGGGCCAGCGAGAGGTGCTGGCAAATGCGCCGGTAATCGGCTGCGAAGCCTTTGCTGTGAGCTGCATCGGTCTTGCCGGTTTTTTCCAGGCCATCCAGCTTGCTGGCAAAGTCTTTCCAGCTGGCTTGGTAATGGCTTTCGAATTGGCTCTGCTTCATCTTGGCCCCACCAGGCTATGGGCAATCCCATTGAGCCTGTGCTCGGCTTGTTCGGCAGGTACCTGCAGCTGTTGCGCGATGATGCCTGCCAGTTCGATACGGCGTTCTTTCGACAGGCCATTGGCGCGTTCAGCGAAGCCAAGAATTGCGCGTTGTTCTTTCAGGCTGAGCGCGAAGGGAGCGCGTATGGCCTCTGCTTCAGGCAGGATCGGGGGCTGCGGCTTTTCCTCGCGGTAAACGACCAGGGTACCGGCGGCGATATCGCCCAAACGCTTGAATGTCGGGCTGTTGAGGCAACTGAGAATGCCAAAGGTGTAGCCCATCGGCAGGATATCGACAAAGCGCAACAGGTTGCGGGTCAGCGAGGCCGGCCAGCCAACCGGCGTGCCGTCGTCGTGTACAACGCGCAGCCCCATCCATTGCTTGCCAGGTGAGCGGCCCTGGTTGAGCACCTCAAACAGAACCATGTACCACCAGGTCACCAGGAACAGCAAAATAGTGCCCAGGCCCATGCCCAGTTTGCCGAGCATGCCCAGCAACAGGTACATCAGGCCCATGACGACGCCACGAATAATCAAGTCGATGCTATACGCCAGCGCGCGAGGGACAAGTCCCGCTGGACGCAGGGTGAGATCGATACCTTCTGGTGTTTCGACTTGGTAGCGCGTATCCAGCAGCCCGGCACTGGGCTGGGCCGAGGTCTGGCTGGTGGCGTGTTCTAGGCTGTTTTCGATATGCGGCATCGGCTGACTGCGATGAATAAAGCCCGATGCTAGCCAGCGCGAGGCGCCGAGGCAACCTGTCTCGGCACAATCTGTGGATAAAAGCCGCAACTCAATCTTTTGATTGGTAAAAAGATTGGACCCATAAGCGATGTTAGACTGAAAAAGCCATTTGCTCAGGACATGACAGTGACTTCAAGTATCTTCTGGTACGACTACGAGACGACCGGTATCGACCCGCGCCGCGATCGCCCTTTGCAGGTGGCCGGTATTCGTACCGATGAACAACTGAACGAGATTGGCGAGCCGCTCAATATCTACTGCAAACCCAGCGACGATATTCTGCCGCATCCCGCTGCTTGCATGATTACCGGCATAACGCCCCAGGTATTGGCGGAGCGGGGGCTCGATGAAGCCCAGTTCATGGCTCAGGTCCATGCGCAGCTATCGCAGCCTGGTACTTGCGGTGCGGGCTACAACAGTATCCGGTTTGATGATGAGGTCACGCGCTACAGCTTGTATCGCAACTTCTTTGACCCCTATGCGCGTGAATGGCAAGGCGGCAATAGCCGTTGGGACTTGATTGATCTGGTGCGCACGGCTTATGCGTTGCGCCCCGAAGGTATTGTCTGGCCCGAGCTGGAGGGGCGGGTCAGTCTCAAGCTGGAGTTGCTGACCGCGGCCAACGGTATTGAGCATGGTCAGGCGCATGATGCCTTGTCCGATGTGCGCGCAACTATCGCCCTGGCACGGCTGCTGCGCGACAAGCAACCCAAACTTTATTCTTATTTGTATGAGCTGCGTAGCAAGTCACGGGTATTGGATCAGGTCAAGTTACTGCAGCCGATGGTGCATGTTTCCGGCCGCTTTGCCGGGGACAACCACTATCTTTCGGTAGTGCTGCCACTGGCCTGGCATCCGCGTAACCGCAATGCGCTGATTGTGTGTGACTTGCAACGTGACCCAAGCGTGCTTCTCGACGAAACCGCCGATTCACTGCGCGAGCGTTTATACACCCGCCATGATGCACTGGGCGAAGGCCAGTTGCCGGTGCCCTTGAAGTTGCTGCATATCAACCGTTGTCCGGTGGTCGCGCCATTGAGTGTGCTGCGAGACGCTGATATCCAGCGTTTGCAGCTCGATTTGTCAAAACTCCAGGGGCGCGCCGATCAGCTAATCGCTGCCCAGTCCCAGTGGCAGGCGAAAATGCCCGAGATCTACCGCGATGAAGCATTTGCCGGTAGCGATGATCCGGAACAACAACTCTACGACGGCTTTATTGGTAATCGCGACCGTAACTTGTGCGAGCGAGTGCGCAGCTGTGAACCTGAACAGCTGGCCACAGAAAGTTGGCCGTTCGATGATGGGCGGCTACCCGAGCTGCTGTTTCGTTATCGGGCCCGCAACCTGCCATCAAGTTTGAGTGCAGAAGAGCAAGTGCGTTGGCAAGTTTTTTGCCAGCACCGCTTAACGCTGCCCGAATATGGTGCGCCCAATACAATAAGCCAGTTTGCCGAGGCCATGAACCAGGCGCTTTTAACTGCAACAGCTTCTCAACAACTAATTTTGCGTGAATGGCAAGCCTATGTTGAGCAGTTGGCTGTGCGCTACGGGCTTTCTTAGTCGATTATTTTCGCCTGTTAGTGTAGGACTGCGGGCCGTGCTCGGTAGGCATTAATAACAGGGTTAATATTTTTCTGGGGCGGCAGGGGCCAAACTATAGTTGGCAATGATTTTTTGGCATAAAAAACGCCGGTTTAACCGGCGTTTTGTTGAAACAGTGAACAACTTGCGGACGATTAGCCCAGCAAAGTAGCCCAGCTTTCAACCACGTCACCACCCCACTTGGCTTTCCACTCTTTCAGCGTCTTGTGGTTGCCACCTTTGGTTTCGATGACTTCACCATTGTGCGGGTTCTTGTACTGCTTGACCTTGCGAGCACGTTTGGTGCCGGTGGCCTTGCCGGCGCGGGCGTTCTTGCTGACTTTTGCATCTGGATCGAGCAGCGCGATAATGTCGCGCAGGGATTTTTGGTATTCGCCCATCAGTTTGCGCAGTTTGCCTTCAAACTCCAGTTCTTTCTGCAGCTTGTCATCTTGTGACATATTCTTCAGGCGTTCTTGCAGTTCTTTGATGGCTTCTTCTGTAGCGCGGTATTCGTTGATCAGCGACATATTGTGTACCTTGATTCATTCTGAGGTGTCTACGTATAACAAATAATAGACATGCACTTTTCACAAGTAAACAGGTTTATAAAGAAAAGTCACACTCTTGCAAGTAATAGGTTGTTTTACCCTGGGCTAACAACGGAGTGTGTGAAAAAACAATGCCCCTTATTTGCTGTGTCTATTGTCTGGGGCTGCTGATTGGGTGGGGGTTAAGCATTTTTGTATGCCCCATACTGTCAGGATTAATGCGGTTTTTTCTCGCACTGTCTAGAATGGCGCCTTTGTGAATTCAGCAGGAGCTTTTCATGCGCACTTTTCGGCTGGTAATTGCCTGTCCAGACCGTGTTGGTATTGTGGCCAAGGTCAGTAATTTTCTGGCTACTTATAACGGTTGGATTACCGAGGCCAGCCATCACTCGGATAATCAGACTGGCTGGTTTTTTATGCGTCATGAAATTCGTGCTGACTCGCTACCCTTTGATATAGACGGCTTCAAGCAGGCCTTCGGTCCGATTGCCCGTGAGTTTTCGATGGAGTGGCGAGTTACCGATTCGGATCACAAGAAGCGTGTCGTGCTGATGGCGAGTCGTGAGTCCCATTGCCTGGCTGACTTGCTGCATCGCTGGCACAGTGGCGAACTGGATTGCGAAATACCTTGCGTGATATCCAACCACGATGACTTGCGCAGCATGGTGGAGTGGCATGGCATTGCTTTCTTCCATGTTCCTGTTGATCCACAAGACAAGCAGCCGGCCTTCGATGAAGTGGCACGTTTGATCGAGATGCATCAGGCGGACGTGATTGTACTTGCACGCTACATGCAGATATTACCGCCGCAGTTGTGTCGTGATTACGCGCAACGCGTGATCAATATCCATCACAGCTTCTTGCCATCCTTCGTCGGTGCCAAGCCCTATCACCAGGCGTCGTTACGAGGCGTCAAGCTGATCGGCGCGACCTCGCACTATGTCACCGAGGAACTGGATGCAGGTCCGATCATCGAGCAAGACGTGGTACGTGTGAGCCACCGTGAAAGCATCGAGGAGATGGTGCGTCTTGGTAAGGACGTTGAAAAAATGGTGCTCTCACGTGGGCTACGCTATCACTTAGGAGATCGTGTTCTAGTGCACGACAACAAGACGGTTGTATTCGATTGACCGCCTTGTAGACGCCAGCCGGGCGACGCTTAGAGGAATTCGATTATGCTCAAGTCAATCAAGGTTCGTGACTACATGACCACCCACTTGGTGACATTTCGCGCCGAGACCGATTTATTCACAGCAATCAATCGATTGCTTGAGCATCGGATTGCCGGGGCTCCGGTGGTTGATTCACAGGGGCGTCTGGTGGGCCTGATATCGGAGGGGGATTGTTTGCGGGCAACCCTGTCTGGAGCCTATTACGAGTCGATTGGCGGTACGGTTGGTGACTACATGAGTCGCAATATCGAAACCATTACCCCGGAAACCAGCGTAATCGAAGTCTCCGAGCGCTTTTTGCAAGGCAAGCTGGGACGTATGCCGGTGATTGCCGATGGTCGCCTGGTCGGGCAGATAAGCCGCAGTGATGTGCTGCGTGCCGCCAAGGAGTTTGCCCAGCATGAACAGGGCAGGTCGCAGGCGGATTGATTAAGCTTTTTGCCAAGCCACTGCTCATTTCGCACAAGGAGATAACCCATGTCTGACCCATTTGATCGTGCGGTGTCCAAGGCGCCGGAGACGGTTGGAGAGGGTTGCCTGAGTCGTTACGACATTGATCAATTAAGCCCCGAGGACGGTGCAGACTTCTCTGCTGCGCAGGCGCTGCTCAAGCAAACGCAGAATATTGATCAAGAGGATGAGCGGGACGATCCTCGCCAGGAGCCGCATGACCAATCCCACAATTAGACAGGGCGCCATGATGGCGCCCTGTTTGAAGCCCTTGTCGCGCTAGATACGGAAGCTGCCCACCAATTGATTGAGACGGGTTGCCTGGCGCTCCAGATCGCTACAGGCGCGAAGTGTGGCCTGCAGGTTTTCGACCCCTTCCTGGTTCAGGGTGTTGATCTCGATGATGTCCATGTTCAGCGATTCGATTACCGAAGTTTGCTCCTCGGTTGCAGTGGCCACCGACTGGTTCATGCCGTCGATCTCGCCAATACGTTGGGTGACACTGCCAAGGCGTTCGCCGGCCTGGTTGGCAATGGCGACGCTTTCCTCGCTGTAACGTTGACTTTCGGTCATGGTCGTCACCGATTCGCGTGAGCCAACCTGCAACTCTTCGATCATGCTTTCGATTTCCTGCGCCGACTCTTGTGTGCGGTGTGCAAGGTTGCGCACTTCATCGGCGACGACGGCAAAGCCGCGTCCTGCTTCGCCGGCCCGTGCGGCTTCAATCGCTGCGTTGAGTGCCAGCAGGTTGGTCTGTTGCGAGATGCTTTTGATCACTTCAAGGATCTGGCCGATGTTTACGGTCTTGCTGTTCAGCGCTTCGATGTTGCTGCAAGAGGTGCTGATTTTTCCGGACAGGTCATTCATCGCCGCGATTGTGCGCTAAACCACCGATCGGCCGTCCTCTGCTTGCTCACGCGCATCCGAGGCCTGGGTTGATGCGTCTGCAGCATTGCGCGCGATTTCCTGGGCTGCGGCGCCAAGTTCATTGATTGCGGCGGCGACACTGTTGGTCCGGCTGGCTTGCTCATCAGAGTTGAGCATCGAGGAGTTCGAGGCGTTTACCACCAGTTTGGCAACTTCATTCACCTGGATGGTGGCCGAGGACACTTCTCGAATCGAGCTGTGAATCCGTTCAACGAACTGATTGAACGACTTGGCCATTTCTCCGAATTCATCGTTGCTGGTCGTGGCCAGGCGTTGTGTCAGGTCGCCTTCACCCATGGCGATATCCCGCATGGCCTGGCCCATCGTATGCAGCGGCTGCATAAGTACACGCATCAGGGCACTTAGCAACAGCATGATCAGGACCACGGCAATGATGGTCGCAACAATGGCTGATGTACGGAATTCACTGAGCATCGCATAGGCTTTGTCCTTGTCGATTGAAAGGCCCAGGTACCAGTTAACCGACGGCAAGCCCTTTACCGGGGTGAAACTTATGATGCGCTTGCTGCCGTTGATCTCAACCTCACTGATAGTGTCGCTGATGGTTGGCGCATTGGCAGCGTAGACATCCTTGAGTGATTTCATGACCAGCGACTTGTCCGGATGAACCAATATTTGACCGGACGAATTGACCAGGAAGGCAAAGCCGATGCCACCAAAGTCCAGGGAGTTGATGGTCTCGACCAGGGTTTTCATGCTCAAGTCGCCGCCAACCACGCCCGCATTCGGAGCGGGTGTGGCGATAGTGATAATCAAACCGCCTGTTGCCGCGTCAACATAGGGTTCGGTCAGCGTGGTGCCTGCTGTGGCCAGCGCTTCTTTGTACCAGGGCCGGGTGCGTGGGTCGTAGCCATCTGGCATCTTGTCGTCCGGGCGCATGGCAAAGCTGCCGTCGGTGCCGCCCAGGTAAGTAAAGTCGAAGGTTGAAGTCAGGGCTTTCTGTTCAAGCAGGCCGACAACCGCTGCGTTATCGGGGTTCTTCGATATTGACTGGGCAGCGCTCTCAACCAGCAGGATTCGGCCGGATAGCCAGTTTTGGATGTTACTGGCGGTTATGTCGCCCATTTCATGCAGGTAACTTTCGAGGTCCTCGGCAATGGCATTGCGTTGCAGATAATCGTTATAGAGTGTGAAAATCGAGAATGCTGCAACTACCACCAAGGCAGCAGCCAGCAGTATCTTGTGACTGAATTTCAAATTTGTGTTCATACACGCTTGCGCCCCTAGGGTACTGAAGCCAGTCTTTGAGAAGGATATATACGCGGCAACGCAAACTAGCGGCCTTAAGGAGCCTGCAAAAAAACGCCTGCATCACATTTTTCAGTGGCTCCACAGTCGGATATGTCGGCAGTCGGGCCCAGAAGCTTTAATCCAGAGGACGGTAAATATGGCTGTAGCAAAGCAAATAATCCTAGGGGCTGATCTTGAAGGACAGCCGGTCGGTCAATCCTTGCGTCTGGCCAATCGCCACGGCTTGATTGCAGGCGCAACCGGCACCGGGAAAACAGTGACGCTGCAGCGTTTGATTGAAAGCTTTAGCGATGCCGGAGTCGCGGTGTTCGCTGCGGATGTGAAAGGCGATCTATGCGGTGTCGGCGCCCAGGGCAATCCTCAAGGCAAGATTGCCGAGCGTATTACCAGCATGCCCTGGCTTAACCATGTGCCCAGGGCCTACCCGGTTTCACTCTGGGACATCAACGGCGAAAGTGGCCATCCGCTGCGCACCACCTTGAGTGAAATGGGGCCTTTGCTCCTCGGTTCACTGCTGGAGCTAAGCGACAGCCAGCAAGCTGCACTCTATGCCGCATTTAAAGTGGCGGATCGGGAAGGCTTGTTGTTGCTCGACCTCAAAGATCTGAAAGCCTTGCTCGGGCATCTGAAAGATCATCCCGAAGTGCTCGGTGAGGACGGCGCCCTATTTACCAAAACATCAGGCCAGGCCTTGCTGCGCCGGCTTTCCAGTCTTGAGCAGCAAGGTGCCGAGGCCTTGTTTGGTGAGCCGGCCTTGCAGCTCGAAGATATTCTTCAGCCCGATCCAAACGGCCAGGGTCGCGTGCATTTGCTAGACGCCAGTCGCCTGGTGCATGAGGCACCGAAAGTCTACGCCACCTTCCTGTTGTGGTTGCTGGCCGAACTTTTCGAGCAACTGCCGGAGCGCGGCGATGCAGATAAGCCAGTGCTGGCGTTGTTTTTCGATGAAGCGCATCTGTTATTTGCCGATACGCCCAGGGCTTTGCAGGAGCGCCTGGAACAGGTGGTGCGCTTGATTCGCTCCAAAGGCGTCGGGGTGTATTTCGTCACACAGTCGCCAAGCGACTTGCCCGACGATGTGCTGGCGCAGCTGGGCTTGCGCATTCAACATGGCTTGCGCGCATTTACCGCGAAAGAACAGAAGTCCCTACGCGCGGTCGCCGAGGGTTTTCGTCCCAATCCCGCGTTCGACACGCTCAGCGTGCTCACCGAGCTTGGTATTGGCGAGGCGCTGGTCAGTACCATGGAAGAGAAGGGCACTCCAGGCATGGTCCGGCGTGTGTCAATCGCCCCGCCGCAGTCGCGTGTCGGGCCATTGACCGAGGCCGAGCGCAGCACCTTGATCAAGCAGTCGCCGCTGGCTGGACGCTATGACAAGCCAATCGACCGTGAATCCGCCTATGAGTTACTGACTGCGCGAGCGGCCGCCGCCGAGGTTGAGCAAGAGGCCCAGGCACCCGCTAAGACCACAGGCAAGAACAAAGCCGTCAAGCAAGACGAAAGCTTGGCGGATATGGCCACTGATATGCTGGGAGGCTTTGCCAGCCAGGCCATGAAAACCGCCGTACGCCAAGCCGCTAACCAGTTTGGTCGACAGTTGGTGCGTGGTTTGCTGGGGTCTTTGCTAGGCAGTAAAAAACGCTGAAAACATCAGGTCGAGTCAGCCAGATGGAGGTTCAATAGCTCTGTCTGGCAGTCGATGGCTCAAGGTCCGGTTTTTTCTTCCAGCTCTTTTTCGATTTTCTGTATCTCTTTATCAAAGGCTTGATCGAGAAGAGAGGCTCTTTTACGCCAAGGCTTGCGTTCCGGTTCCGGCTGGGCGGCGTAGGTCAGTACTTCCCCGCCGTAGACATCCTTGTAACGCTGCGCCTGGCGCTCAAGTTCGGCGCGCAGTTCGTCTTTGGTCACGTTAAATCCCAAGGTCTGAGTTATCTATTGAAGTGACAACGCGAGCGGGTTGGGCTCGTTGTTACGGTCACTATTAATGTGGAAGCGTACTGTCAGTTTTCAATTGGCAATAAAACACGCCGACTGGGCGGCTTTAAATACAGTCAATGAAAATAACGCTTGCTGGGTATAGACGCCGACTTTCACTGTCGATCTGAAGCAATTATCGCGATCAGTTGAAAAATGTCCAGCCCTTGCACCACTTGGTTCAGTATTCAGATCGTCATTTGTTGCCTCTTTAGTTGGTAATGGGAGCATGGCCCTGACTGTTGGCTACAGGCGGGAGGCCGTCATGCGTTGTGTATGACTTGCCCAGGGTTAAAAGATTACAGATTGGCAGCCTGGCTTTAAGAAAAATTAAGCGCTGTGTATTTTTTTTGAATTTTTTAATTACCGGTTTTTGCCCTCTAGGACGAGGGTTTCCAGCTGTCAGGGAACTTTGGCTTGAGCTAAATGGAACGGGCTGTGTCGAATGCTAATATGCTCAAACGACTAGATCATAAGCATCACCTACACAGCGCCGCGAAGGAGGCCGTGATGAAGTATTTATGCCTGGTTTACAGCAATGAACAACAATTACACACCTCACCGGACAGCCCGAAAGACGAGGAGTGCTGGGCCTATGCAGAAGCGGTGCAACGAAGTGGCCGAATGATTGCCGCCGAAGCGTTGCAGCCGGTGCACAGTGCAACGACCGTGCGTAAGCGTGGTGGCCAGCTCTCAATCACCGACGGCCCTTTTGCCGAAACCAAGGAACAGCTGGCTGGGTTCTATTTGATTGATGCACGTGACTTGAATGAAGCAATTCAATTGGCCGGTGATATTCCAGCCGCACGAGTGGGGTGTGTGGAAGTTCGCCCGGTCAGGGAGTTGGATATTTAACTTAATTTAATAACGGCATCCATTGTTTGTATCACTAAAGGCCTCTTGGACGACGAGGCCTATAGTTACGCTTGGTAAACCGCTGACTAAGGCGTTTGCAGTTTCTTCAATGCTTCGCAGCTAACCGCATAGTTTGCTTTGCAGGCTGCGCTGTAGAGCGCTTTGGCCTGATTGGGGTCGCGGGTTACGCCGTGTTCGCCGGTGAAATAGAGGTTGCCGAGAATATGCTGGGCCATTGGGTTGCCCCCAGCTGCTGACTGGTTCAAATACTTGAGCATGGCATCGCGATTGGCAAAGGATGCGTCATCACGGCCAGTGTAGAGGTAGGCCAGGCTAACGGCTGCCATGGAGTGGCCCTTGTCAGCGGCTTTTTTCCACCAGAATTCGGCTTGCTTGAGATCCTTGACCGGACGGCCGACGAAGTAGGCGCTGCCAAGCTTGAATTGACTTTCCACGTCGCCGCTTTCGGCCGCTTTTCGCAATTGATCAAACTCGGGGTTGGCAGTTTGTTCCTGGGTGGTTTCGGGTGAGGTGGCAGGAGCGCTTGTATCAGTGCCCGCATCTTTGCTGGCGCAACCGCCGAGGACAAGCAGGGTAAACAGCACGGCTGGTAGGGTTGGGCGCGCCAGTAGATTGGTTTTGATCATGGTTGATTCCTGATTTGACGAGAGCATGGTGCATAAGGCGGCATGACTAAAGAAGCCTCAACAAAGACAACAGTGACGGGAATAAGTTGGCAAAGCCATGGATTTCTTGGTGGATTGAAATTTATATAGTAAATTTTCATGAGATTATGAGTTGAATATTTCATGAGGCAGCCATGTTCAAACAGTCCGCCCAGCACGTTCAGAGTTATTATGCCGCAACCTATCCAGAACCTTTGCGTTTGCGCGATACCCTTGAGGCGTCGCTGAGTACCGAGGTGCTGATCATTGGTGGTGGCTTTAGCGGGCTGCATTGTGCGTTGCGATTGTTACAGGCAGGCAAGCGCGTGGTGGTTCTCGAAGCCAGTCGGTTGGCATGGGCGGCATCGGGGCGTAATGGCGGCCAGGCGCTGCTCGGTTGGTCATGCGATATGCCGCCGTTCGAAGCGGCGCTGGGTTTGAGTGGTGCGCAACAATTGTGGCGCAGCATGCAATGGGCCGCAGATGAAATACGTGAGTTGCCCAGGCGTTATGGTTTTGATATCGATTACCGTCCGGGCAGCCTCTACACTGCGGTATTGGCGCGGCGAGTGACCCAGTTGCAGGACGCCGAACGCGAAGCGCATGAAAAATGGAACAGCCCGGGCGTGCGCTTTATTGCCGGGGATGAATTGCGCGACTGGATAGGCAGTGATCGTTATCAGGCGGCGCTCTATGACCCGCAGGGAGCGCACATCAATCCGCTGAAACTCGCCCAGGGCCTGGCTACTGCAATTGAGCAACTGGGCGGGCAGATTTTCGAACAGAGTCAGGTATTGGATTACCGGCAGACGGCTGAAGGTTACCGCGCACGAACAGCCAACGGTGAGGTGCATGCTGATGTGCTGGTCCTGGCCTGCAATGCCTATATTGATCGTCTGGAACCGACATTGAGCCGGCGCATATTGCCCGTGGGCTCCTATCAAGTTGCAACCGAGCCGTTGGAGGCGGAACTGGCCCAATCGTTGCTGCCGAAAAACAGTTGTGTCATCGATAACCAGTTCGTCCCGGACTACTTCCGCTTGACCCCCGATAACCGCCTGTTGTTCGGCGGTGGCTGCACATACCTAGGTGGAATTCCTAAGGACGTTGCGGCTGCAACCCGGCCTTATCTCGAACGGGTATTTCCTCAACTGCGCGGAGTTGCGCTGGACTATGGGTGGGGCGGTCATATCGACTGCACCATGAAGCGCACTCCGGATATTGGTTGCGAAGGCCAGCGTTACTGGTTGCAAGGGTTTTCCGGCCATGGCGTTTTACCCACCCTGGCCGGAGCTCGGGCGGTGAGCGATGCGATTCTTGGCGATAGCGAGTTGCTGGCTCTCTACCAAGGGATGCACAACCCGGCCTTTCCCGGTGGTTCCCGTCTTGCAGCGCCCATCGAGGCCCTGGGCAAGGCCTGGTACCGCCTGCGCGATGCGCTTTAGTCCATGCTTGTTTGAGGATTCGATATGGATATGCAAGACGAAGTCGAAGGACTGGCGATACTGATTCGTGACCTGCGCAAGCACAAAAAGGTCAGCCTCGAGGCCTTGGCTGGACAGGTGGGGCGTTCAGTGGGCTTTCTGTCGCAGGTTGAACGGGCGATTTCAAAGCCTACGGTAGCTGACCTGACCGCTATCTCGGAGGCGTTGGGCGTCTCTACCAGTTATTTCTATAACCTCAGCAAACCCCGTGAGGTGGCTTGGGTGACCCGTCCCGATGAACGCCGGACCCTGTATTACGCTGGCGGGATTACTGACGTTCTGGTTTCACCAAGCATGTCGGCCGGTTTCTCTATGCTGGAAAGTCATCTGGCGCCTGGCGCCACCAGTGGTGAAGGGCATTTGGATGACAGCTCCGAGCAAGGCGGGTTTGTGCTTGAGGGCGAACTGACCATCTGGATTGGGGATGCTGGCGATGAGCAGGCCAGCCCGGTGACCTTGCGCGCCAACGATGGTTTTCAGTTGCCGCCACACAGCCAGTTTCGCTATGCGAACCTCAGCCAGCAGATGACGCGCGTGCTTTGGGTCTTCAGGTAGGCTGGCCTGCGCGGCCCCATTAATCGCAATTATTTTGTCGTGTTTGGCGTTTGCAACTGGGGCTGGAGCTGCGATGCTTTAGATGGTTTTCTGAATTCAATGTTTTCGAGGTGGGTATGCAGATCAGTTGTGATTTCGACAGTGGCAATATTGAGGTCATTGATGACAGTAATCCTCAACGGGTCCTGCTGGCGATACGACCTGATCTGCGCAGCCATCATTTCCAGTGGTTTCACTTCAAGGTGGATGGCCTGACGCCGGGTCGCCCGATTGGCTTCAGCCTGACCAATGCCCACAATTCTGCGTACAGTCACGCCTGGAGCGGGTACGACACCGCTGCCTCATATGACCAGAAAAAGTGGTTCAGGGTGCCAAGTCGCTTTCAGGATGGGGCGCTGGATTTTGAGTTGGCACCGCACCAGACGCAGATCTGGTTTGCCTATTTCGAACCCTATAGTCGCGCTCGTCATGACCAGTTGATTGCCAGCGCGATTGCCGATGCCGGCGCGCAGCTTTTCGCCACCGGCAAGAGTATTGAAGGGCGTGATATCCAGTTGCTGAAAGTCAGCCGCAACCCCAAGGCGCAACGCAAGGTCTGGATCATCGCCCAGCAGCATCCAGGCGAACACATGGCCGAGTGGTACATGGAAGGTGTGATCGAGCGACTTAAAAATCGTGATGACGCACAGCTCAACCACTTGCTTGAGCAAGCTGATCTGTACCTGGTGCCGAACATGAACCCAGACGGCGCCTTTCGTGGGCACCTGCGCACCAACGCCGCCGGTCAGGACCTTAACCGGGCTTGGCAATCGGCAAGTCCGGAACAGAGTCCCGAGGTGTACTTCGTCCAGCAGCAGATGCGCAAGGTCGGCGTCGACATGTTTCTGGACATTCATGGCGATGAAGAAATTCCCCATGTGTTTGCGGCCGGTTGCGAGGGCAACCCGGGTTTTGACGCGCGCCTGGAGGCGCTCGACAACGAGTTCCGCAGCCGACTGGTTGCCAGTGGTGCTGAGTTCCAGACACGCTTTGGTTATCCGCGCAGTGCGCCTGGCAAAGCCAATACCACCTTGGCGTGCAACTCGGTTGGTATGGAGTTCGACTGCCTGGCGTTCACCATCGAGATGCCATTCAAGGATCACAATGACACGCCGTGCCCACGCACGGGCTGGAACGGGCAGCGCTCGGCGCAATTGGGCAAGGATGTACTTGGCGTCATCGCCGATATGGTCGAGCAATTGCGCTGAGCAGTCGGCCAGGCGGGGGCAGGGCTCTGAACATGGTTTGTAACGCTTGAGGCGTTGGTTTTACTGAACCCTTGATTGAATCTATAGGTCGCAGTTGTCTGCCTGGATAATGATGTTCAGGTGTAACCGTTCTCAAGGACAGTGAATGCTCAGCGTTAACCTTGGCCCCTTGACCATGTCGGTCGCTCATTTGTTGTTATTAGGCAGTTTGTTGGTGGCCACGCTGGTTGGCTGGTGGGTTGGGCGCAATGCCGGGAGCAATCCCGAAAACCGCCTGTTCCTGATGTTCTTGGTTGGGGTGCTCGGTGCCCGTTGCGCATTCGTCGTGCGTTACTTCGAACAGTTCAAGAGTGACCCGTGGCAAGTGATCGATCTGCGCGATGGTGGCTTTATTGCCTGGCCTGGCATCCTGCTGGCGCTGTTACTGGGGCTGTACTGGTTGGTCAGGCAACCGCCGATGCGCCGTCCGTTGGCGATGGCATTGGTGGCCGGGTTATTGGCCTGGGGATCGGGCTCGGCAGTTATGCGCGCGCTGGAGCAGGGCACCCGTTTGCCGGATGTTGCATTGACCACGCAGGATGGCAAGGCGGTTGAGCTGAGCGACTATGTTGGCAAGCCGTTGGTGGTCAATCTCTGGGCAACCTGGTGTCCGCCGTGCCGACGTGAGATGCCCGTATTGGCCGCAGCGCAGGAACGTCATGCCGAGGTAACTTTCCTGTTCGTCAACCAGGGCGAGACCGAGGATGAAATCAAGCGGTTTCTCAATGCCGGCCAACTCAATATGGATAATGTACTGCTTGATAGCCATGCGCGCCTGGGGCCAATGCTTGGCTCGCGTGCATTACCCACCACCGTGTTCTACGACGCCCAGGGGCGACAGCTTGGCAGCCACTTGGGTGAGTTGTCTGAAGCCAGTCTGCTGCAGGTATTAGACCTGTTTAAAAAGGATGATAAACAATGACCAAGTTGATACTTGAGCCTTCTCGCTGGTTGACGCTGGCGCTGTTGAGCGCTGCTGCGACGAGCCTGCATGCCGAGCAATGGCCTGCGCCAATCAAGGCCGTCGAGGCGCGCGGCGCTGAAATTGTCGGCCGTTTCGATGCCCCGGGTGGCATGCAGGGGTTTGCCGCCAAATACAATGGCCAAGGCATGGCGCTGTACCTGATGCCGGACGGCAAGCACGTGCTGCTCGGTACATTGCTCGACGAGCAGGGTGCCGATCTCAGCGAAGCGCCGCTGGAGCAACTGGTCTACCAGCCGATGGCCAAGCAAATGTGGGCGCGAATGGAGAAAAGCCACTGGGTTGGCGATGGTAAGGACGATGCACCGCGTGTCGTGTACGTATTCAGCGACCCCAACTGCCCGTACTGCACCCTGTTCTGGAAGCAGTCGCGGCCCTGGGTCGAGGCAGGCAAGGTGCAGTTGCGCCATATCATGGTGGGTATCATTCGCGAGGACAGCGAGGCCAAGGCGGCCACCATTCTTGCGGCCAAATCGCCAGAGCAAGCGCTTAACGAGCATGAGTCTGCTGGGCAATCCAGTACGCTGGCGCCGCTAAAAACCATTCCGCCACACATCCAGAAGCAGCTTGATAGCAATCTTGAGCTGATGAACGAGCTGGGTGGCCAGGCGACCCCGGCGATTTTCTATCTGGATAAAGACGGGCGCCTGCAGCAGCAACAAGGTGCGCCGCGTCCAGATGCCTTGAAAGCGATCATGGGCGAGTAGGGATGTAGGGCGGACAGCGCTTTTCTGTCCGCCATTTATCGCAAGTTAAGGTCTATCGCAAATAACTGGACTCTGGTGGGCAAGCTTCGCGTTGCCGCATCCTAGGAAACACACAATGGCAGACAAGGCTTGTTTGTCCGCCATTGCTGCCAGCTGATCAGCCGCGGTAGTAGCGTTGCTCAACGAAAGGTGTCTTGGCCACTTTCATCGGCACACGCTTGCCCCGTACTATTGCCCAGACATCACTGCCAACCGGCACATGACTGGCCTGAACGTAGCCCATGGCAACCGGCGCGCCCAGGGTAGGGCCGAAACCGCCGCTGGTGACTGCGCCTATGATGTTGCCATCGGCATCGACGATTTCAGCCCCCTCGCGTACTGGTACGCGCTCTTGCGGCAACAGGCCCACGCGCTTGCTGGCAACGCCGGCTTGTTGTTGGGCGAAGATCTGCTCTGCGCCGGGGAAGCCGCCAGCACGGGCACCATCGGCGCGACGTGGCTTGGACATGGCCCAGAGCAGGCTGGCCTCGATTGGCGTGGTGCTGGTGCTCATGTCATGGCCATACAGGCATAGGCCAGCTTCCAGGCGAAGTGAGTCACGGGCACCAAGGCCAATGGCTTCGACTTCTGGCTCGGCCAGCAGGCTGCGGGCCAGGGTTTCAGCGCTTTCGTTAGACACTGAAATTTCGTAGCCGTCTTCGCCGGTATAGCCCGAACGGCTCACGTAGCAATCAACACCGAGCAGGCGAACCTGGGCGAATTGCATAAAGGTCATCTTCGCCACTTCTGGTGCGAGGCGGCTGAGCACGTCAACGGCTTTAGGGCCTTGCAGGGCCAGCAGGGCCCGCGTTTCAAACAGGCTCTCGATCTCGCATTGCTCGCCAATGTGCTTGCGCAGGTGCGCCAGGTCCTGGTCCTTGCAGGCCGCGTTGACCACCAGGAACAGGGTGTCGTCGCCGAGGTTGGCGACCATCAGGTCGTCGAGAATGCCGCCGTTTTCATCGGTGAACATTGCATAGCGCTGCATGCCAACTGGCAGGTCGATGATGTCGACCGGTACCAGGGTTTCCAGCGCCTTGGCTGCATTGGCGCCGCGCAGCACCAACTGGCCCATGTGCGAGACATCGAACAAGCCAGCTTGGTCGCGAGTCTGCAAGTGTTCCTTCATGACGCCGAGCGGATACTGCACCGGCATGTCATAGCCTGCGAATGGCACCATGCGTGCGCCCAGTTCAAGGTGCAGTGCGTGCAGTGGGGTTTTTGCGAGTGTTTCGGTAGTCATGCAGGTCTCCTTGGTATTCTGTTCGCTGCGCTCCTGTGCGGAACGCAGCGCTCAATCAGCATTCGATAATATTGACAGCCAGGCCGCCGCGAGCGGTTTCCTTGTACTTGCTTTTCATGTCGGCGCCGGTCTGGCGCATGGTGCGAATCACCTTGTCCAGCGAGATAAAGTGCTGGCCGTCGCCGCGCAGTGCCATGCGCACTGCATTGATGGCCTTGACCGAACCCATTGCATTGCGTTCGATGCAGGGCACCTGGACCAGGCCTCCAACGGGGTCGCAAGTCAGGCCAAGGTTGTGCTCCATGCCGATTTCCGCCGCGTTTTCGACCTGTTGCACGCTGCCGCCAAGCACTTCGCACAAGGCGCCCGCCGCCATTGAACAAGCAACGCCCACTTCGCCCTGGCAGCCGACTTCGGCACCGGAGATCGAGGCATTCTCCTTGTAGAGGATGCCGATGGCCGCCCCCGTCAACAAAAAGCGCACCACGCCATCGTCGTTGGCACCGCTGATAAAGCGTGTGTAGTAATGCAAGACCGCCGGAATGATCCCGGCTGCGCCATTGGTTGGTGCAGTCACGACGCGGCCGCCGCTGGCATTTTCTTCATTGACCGCCAGGGCATAGAGGTTGACCCAGTCGAGCACGCTCAATGCATCGCGCATATTGGCTTCGGGGTTCTTGCACAGTTGGCGATACAACGCCGCTGCGCGCCGTTTCACTTTCAGGCCGCCGGGCATGATGCCTTCGTTGTTGCAGCCCGCCGTGACGCAATCTTGCATCACCTGCCAGATATTCAGCAGACGTTCACGGGTTTCCGCTTCGGGACGCCAGGCCGCTTCATTGGCCAGCATCACCTGGCTGATCGACAGATTATGCTCGGCACAATGGGCCAGCAGCTGTTTGCCGGTGGTGAAGGGGTAGGCCAGCTGGGTTTGATCCTCCACGATGCGGTCGGCGCCTGCGGCTTCATCGTCCACCACAAAACCACCGCCAACCGAGTAGTACTCGCGGCTGCGCACTTGCAGGCCGGCTTGATCAAAGGCGCGGAAGATCATGCCATTGGGATGGAACGCCAAGGGTTTGCGGATCATCGCCAGGTGTTCTTTTTCGACAAAACGAATGGTTTTTTCGCCGAGTAGATCCAGTTCGCCAGCGGCTCGAATCGCCTTGAGGCGCTCATCAATGGTGCTGGTGTCGACGCTGTCGGGTTGTTCGCCGAGCAAACCGAGCAAGACCGCTTTGTCGCTGCAGTGGCCCTTGCCGGTGGCGCCCAGCGAGCCATAGAGCTCGACCTTGACCTGCTCGGTAGCTGCCAGCAGGTCATCGCGGCGCAAACCTTCGACAAAACGTGCAGCCGCTCGCATCGGCCCGACCGTGTGCGAGCTGGAGGGGCCGATACCAATTTTGAACAAGTCAAAAACACTGAGTGACATATAACCTCGTGGGGCTGCGCCTGTAGCGCGAGCCGCATCAATAATTGCTTGTGAGGCCAGGTGCGCCAGTCGCCTTGTGAGCGGCTGGCGAGCCTTACTTATTCAGCGTAGACCGGGAAGGTCTTGCAGAACTCGCTGACCTGACCACGTACACGTTCGATAACTGCAGGATTGTCCAGTTCATCGAGAATGTCGCAGATCCAGCCCGCCAGCCCACGGCATTCACCTTCCTTGAAGCCACGGGTGGTCACGGCCGGGGTGCCAATGCGGATGCCCGAGGTGACGAAAGGTGACTGCGGGTCGTTTGGCACTGCGTTTTTGTTCACGGTGATATGCGCCGCGCCCAACGCTGCATCGGCAGCCTTTCCGGTCAGGCCTTGCTTGATCAGGCTCAGCAGGAACAGATGGTTATCAGTGCCGCCGGAAACCACTTCATAGCCGCGTCCGACAAAGACCTCGGCCATGGCCTGGGCGTTGTTGATGACCTGCAGTTGATAGGCCTTGAAGCTTGGCTCCATGGCTTCCTTGAAGCACACCGCTTTACCGGCAATAACGTGCATCAGCGGGCCGCCCTGGCTGCCGGGGAAAACCGCCGAGTTGAGTTTCTTCTCGATCGCTTCGTTGGCCTTGGCCAGAATCAGGCCGCCGCGTGGGCCGCGCAGGGTCTTGTGCGTGGTGGTGGTGACCACGTCAGCATAGGGCAGTGGGTTGGGGTACAGGCCTGCGGCGACCAGACCGGCAACGTGGGCCATGTCGACGAACAGGTAAGCGCCAACTTTGTCGGCGATTTCGCGGAAACGGGCGAAGTCCAGGGTACGCGAATAGGCAGAGAAGCCCGCCACTATCATCTTGGGCTTGTGCTCAAGGGCCAGGCGCTCGACTTCGGCGTAGTCAATCAGGCCTTGCTCGTCGATGCCGTACTGGATAGCGTTGTAGAGCTTGCCGGATGAGCTGACGTGGGCGCCGTGGGTCAGGTGGCCGCCATGGGCCAGGCTCATGCCCAGGATGGTGTCGCCGGCCTGCAGCAGCGCCAGGTAGACCGCGGAGTTGGCGGACGAACCCGAGTGTGGCTGGACGTTGGCGTAGTCGGCACCGAACAGCTGCTTGGCGCGCTCGATGGCCAGGCTTTCGACCACATCAACGTGCTCGCAGCCGCCGTAATAGCGCTTGCCCGGATAGCCTTCGGCGTACTTGTTGGTCAAGCCGCTGCCCTGGGCTTCCATCACCGCTGGGCTGGTGTAGTTTTCCGAGGCGATCAGCTCGATGTGGTCTTCCTGGCGGCGGTCTTCTGCTTGCAGGGCGCGGGCCAGGGCTGGATCGTATTCGTTCAAAGTCAGGCTTTTGTAGAACATTGCGGCTGTCCTTAAAGTCGGGCGCGAGCGGTTATCGCTCGCGCCATGTTGAGTTAGCGTTGCAGTGATTCAACACTGCGCTTGACGATGTCAGGGTTGAAATGATCGCGGGTCAGCTTGACCACGACCGGGCTCAACAGCAGCAGCGAGAGCAGGTTGGGCAGGGCCATCAAGCCGTTGAGGGTGTCGGCCAGCAGCCAGGCAAAGTCGAGCTGGGCAATAGCGCCAAACGGCACGGCCAGTACCCAGATAATGCGAAACGGCAGGATCGCCTTGGTGCCGACCATGAACTCCCAGCATTTTTCGCCAAAATAGCTCCAGCCAAGAATAGTGGTGAAGGCAAATATCACCAGGGCAATACTCAGGAATGCGCCGCCGAAACCGGGCATTGCCGACTCGAAGGCCGAGGCTGAAAGGGCTGCGCCACTGACGCCGCTGGTCCAGACGCCTGAGCAGATGATGGCCAGGCCGGTCATGGTGCAGATCACCAGGGTGTCGATAAAGGTTCCGAGCATGCCGATCATGCCCGAGCGTACCGGACTATTGGTGGTGCCGGCCGCCTGGGCGATACCGGCCGTACCGAGACCTGCTTCGTTGGAGAAAATACCGCGCGCCACACCAAAGCGGATCGCTGCCATGACTGCTGCGCCAGCAAAACCACCGGTGGCGGCTGCAGGGCTGAAGGCATAGGTGAAGATCATGCCGAACGCATTGGGGATCTGGTCGGCAAACACCACCAGCACCACGATAGAGGCGACGATGTAGGCAACGCACATGAAGGGCACCAAGGCTGCGGCGACCACGCCAATACGCTTGATGCCACCAAGGATAACCAGGCCAACGGCAACCATGCTGACAACGCCAGTTACCCACAGCGGAACATTGAAGGTGCTTTCAAGGGCATGGGCCATGCTGTTGACCTGGACCATGTTGCCGATGCCAAAGCCAGCTAGGCCGCCGAAGATGGCGAAGGCAGTGCCAAGCCAGAGCCACTTCTGGCCCAGGCCATTCTTGATTGCATACATGGGCCCGCCGACATGCTCGCCGCGGTCATCTTTCTCACGGTAATGAACTGCCAGAACCACTTCGCAGTACTTGGTCGCCATCCCGACCAGCGCGGTACACCACATCCAGAATAGCGCGCCAGGCCCGCCAAGGAAGATAGCGGTCGCCACACCGGCAATGTTGCCGGTGCCCACGGTTGCCGCCAGGCAGGTCATCAACGCCTGGAATGGGCTGATTTCGCCGCTGGCATCATCGTCTTTCTTGCGACCTTTCCACATCAGGCTGAAGCCTGCGCCAATCTTGCTCAGCGGCATGAACTTCAGGCGCAGCATCAGGAACAGGCCTGTACCGAGAATCGCCACCAGCATCGGTGGGCCCCAGACAAGTCCGTTTATTGAGTTAACCAAAGTGTTGATAAATTCCATGGAACGCACCTTTTTGTTGTTGTTAGCGTCAGGAGGAGCCTGCGCTCGATAGGGGCTGTTAGCAGTGGTCTTACTGTAGCTTGCTGGTTTTGCGCAGTGGCTGACTGCAGTCATGCAGCCAGTTGTTGAATAATCGGGCCACCTAGGCCCGCGACAAACGCCCGCAACCAGTACGGGCGTTTGTCGGGTGTTGCATCAGGCGTCTTGGTACGCTTCGATAGACGGGCAGGCGCAGATCAGGTTGCGATCGCCAAACACGTTGTCGACACGACCCACTGGTGGCCAGTACTTGCCGTCGATCAGCGAGGCGACCGGATAGACCGCCTGCTCACGGCTGTAGCTGTGCGTCCACTCACCAACCAGCTCAAGGGCAGTGTGCGGTGCGTTTTTCAGTGGGTTGTTCTCTTTGTCGAGATCACCGCGTTCAACCGCGCGAATTTCGTCACGGATGGCAATCATCGCGTCGCAGAAGCGATCCAGTTCTTCTTTGGACTCACTTTCGGTCGGCTCGATCATCAGGGTGCCGGCAACCGGGAACGACATGGTCGGCGCGTGGAAGCCGAAGTCGATCAGGCGCTTGGCCACGTCATCAACGCTGATGCCGCTGGCGTCTTTGATCGGGCGAATATCGAGAATGCACTCGTGGGCAACCAGGCCATTGGTGCCGCTGTAGAGCACCGGGTAGTGTTCCTCAAGGCGGCGGGCAATGTAGTTGGCGTTGAGAATAGCCAGCTGCGAGGCACGCTTGAGGCCTTCGCCACCCATCATGGTGATGTACATCCAGGTGATCGGCAGAATGCTCGCGCTACCAAATGGCGCTGCGCTGACAGCACCTTCCTTGCGCGTCATATTGGCGTGGCCCGGCAGGAACGGGATCAGGTGTTCCTTGACGCCGATTGGGCCAACGCCCGGGCCGCCACCGCCGTGCGGGATGCAGAAGGTCTTGTGCAGGTTGAGGTGCGAAACGTCGCCACCGAACTGGCCTGGGGCGCAGAGCCCGACCATGGCGTTCATGTTGGCGCCGTCGATGTACACCTGGCCGCCGTTGTCGTGAATGATCTGGGCGATCTCGCGGATGCCCTCCTCAAACACACCATGGGTCGAGGGATAGGTGATCATCAGTGCGGCGAGACGATCCTTGTGCTCCACAGCCTTGGCGCGCAGATCTTCGATATCCACGTTGCCACGGGCATCGCAGGCGGTAACCACCACGCGCATGCCAACCATGCTGGCTGTCGCCGGGTTGGTGCCATGGGCCGACTGCGGGATCAGGCAGATGTCGCGCTGATCGTCGCCACGGCTGATGTGGTAGGCACGAATGGCCAGCAGGCCTGCGTACTCGCCCTGCGAACCGGCATTAGGCTGCAGCGATACACCGTCATAACCCGTCGCGGCGCAGAGCATCGCTTCCAGTTCGTCGGTGAGTTGCTGGTAACCCTGGCTTTGTTCGGCTGGGGCAAATGGATGCAGGTTGCCGAACTCAGCCCAGGTCACCGGGATCATTTCACTGGCGGCATTGAGCTTCATGGTGCAAGAACCCAGCGGGATCATGCTGCGATCCAGCGCCAGGTCCTTGTCAGCCAGCTTGCGCAGGTAGCGCATCAACTCGGTTTCGGAGTGATAGCGGTTGAATACCGGGTGGCTGAGAATGGCTGATTGACGCAGCAATGCCTGCGGCAGCCGAGTGGCAACGGCCTTGGCCAGTTCAGTGAAGCTTGGCAGGCTGTTGCCTGGCTCGGCAAAGACTTCCCACAGGCTTTCGATTGCAGCCTGATCGGTGGTTTCGTCGAACGAGACACCAACCCGCTGTGCGTCCACCACGCGCAGGTTGATCGACAGTTCACGGGCCTGCTTGTGCAAGGTCGCGGTGCGCTCACCGGTGGCAATGGTCAGGGTGTCGAAGAAGTTGTCCTGCTCAACCGCAAAGCCCAGCTTGGCCAGGCCTTGGGCAAAGATTGCGGTCATCTGATGTACGCGCTTGGCAATGCGGGTCAGGCCTTGTGGGCCGTGGTAGACCGCATACATGCTGGCGATATTGGCCAGCAAGACCTGTGCGGTACAGATGTTGCTGGTGGCCTTTTCGCGGCGGATATGCTGCTCGCGGGTTTGCATGGCCAGGCGCAGGGCAGGCTTGCCGAAACGGTCAACCGAGACACCGACCAGTCGGCCAGGCATGTCGCGCTTGAAAGCATCACGAGTGGCGAAGTAGGCGGCGTGCGGGCCACCAAAACCCAGCGGCACACCGAAGCGTTGGGCACTGCCCAGAGCCACGTCGGCACCGAACTCACCCGGAGGCGTCAGCAAGGTCAGGGCCAGCAAGTCGGCTGCAACCGCAACCAGCGCATTGGCCGCGTGGAACTGCTCGACCAGTGCGCGGTAGTCGAAGATGTCACCGTTGCTGGTCGGGTATTGCAGCAGGGCGCCAAAGTAGGCACTGGCGTCAGTGATTTCGGCTTCATCGCCGATTACAACGTCAATGCCCAGTGGCTCGGCACGGGTGCGCAGCACGTCGAGGGTTTGCGGGTGGCAATGCTTGGAGGCAAAGAAGCTGTTGCTGGCCTTGTTCTTCGACAAACGCTTGCAGAAGGTCATTGCTTCGGCGGCAGCGGTGGCCTCGTCGAGCAAGGACGCGTTGGCGATAGGCAGGCCAGAAAGATCGCTGACCAGGGTCTGGAAGTTGAGCAGCGCTTCCAGGCGACCCTGGGAAATTTCAGGCTGATACGGGGTGTAGGCGGTGTACCAGGCTGGATTTTCCAGCAGGTTGCGCAGAATCGGCGACGGCGTGTGGGTGCCGTAATAGCCCTGGCCAATAAAGGTCTTGAACTCCTGGTTCTTGGCGGCGATCGCCTTGATCTTGGCCAATGCAGCGGCTTCGCTCAGGCCCGGAGTCTGGCCCAGTACGCTGGTGCCCTTGATGCTCTCGGGGATAACGCTGGCGCTGAGTGCGTCGAGCGAGTCAAAGCCCAGCTGCTGGAGCATGGCGTTGATGTCAGCGTCACGCGGGCCGATGTGGCGCGCAATAAATTCGTTTTCGGTCGTCAGGTCAGTCATCAGCTAGCCTCAGGCGTCAGCGTTAGCGTTTAGCAGGCGATCGTAAGCAGCCTGGTCGAGCAGATCATTGATGGCACTTGGATTGGCAGGGCGGAAGCGGAAGAACCAACCCTGGCCCAGCGGATCTTCATTGACCAGTTCAGGGCTGGCTTCGAGGTCGGTGTTGATTTCAACCACTTCGCCATCGAGCGGCATGGTGATGTTGCTGGCGGCCTTGACCGATTCCAGCACGGCGACTTCGGCTTCAGCGCTGTAGCTTTGCGCTTCCGGCAATTGCACGAATACCACGTCACCCAGTGCTTCTTGGGCAAAGGCAGTGATGCCAACGGTTACCAGGCCATCTTCTTCCAGGCGCAGCCATTCGTGCTCGACGGTAAAACGCAATTCGCTCATGTGAACTCCTCAAGTGACAGTCTCGCCTGTTTCTGTTGCAGACGATGATTCAGGTGCCCGCCATGGACGGGCGTCTTGCCCAGTTTGTCTGCAAACTGGGTGCCATCGTTAAAATATCTATAAAAATCAAAGGATTGAGGCGATTTTGGGGTGTGGATTTGTTCTGCTGTGTATCGAAATCAATACGGCTTTAGGCAGCCATCTTCGCGTAACCAGAGCGAAGCCACTGGAACCGCAAGTTATCGAGATTGTATTGATTTATATACGGTGTATTGATTTGAATACATGGTGGGGCGAGAGCCTGTGCAGGCCCGGGCTTTTATCGCGCAAGCAGTCTAGCTCAAGGGGCAAGTGGCTGTCATAGCCAGGCTGGGCGCGGGTTGGCAGGCTGTTGGCTCATTATTCAGTCACTCAATAATGCACCATTGTGCATGCCGATTGACGTCCTGAAACCCCGTGTTGGCGGGGGGATTCACTCTTTCGGCTGACATCCAAAATACCTCTTTCGGGCGCTTATCGCCCGAGGTCGCTCTGGGTAGGTTGGCGGCAACACTCAACACATCGCTTTCAGGAGCGTCGCATGACAACAAAAACAAGACATGCATTCTTTCAGCCTTGTGCGCTGGCTGCTGCAGTCGCGCTCGGCTGTACAACACAAGCCCAGGCTGTGAACTTCAACATTGGCCCAATCGAGGCTCAGTTCGACTCCTCGCTTTCCGTGGGGGCGAGTTGGGCTACCCGTGACGGCGACAAGGACTTTATCTCGACTGCCAGTGGCGGGACTGCCTCGTCGCGCACCTCGGACGACGGCCGGCTCAACTTCAAGAAGGGGGAAACCTTCTCGAAGATCTTCAAGGGTATCCACGACCTTGAGTTGAAGTATGGGGATACTGGCGTGTTTGTCCGCGGCAAGTATTGGTACGACTTCGAAACCAAGGATGAAAGCCGCCTGTTCTACGACATCGACGACCACAACCGCAAAGAAGCGGCGCAATCATCCGGCGGCGAGATTCTCGATGCCTTCATCTACCACAACTACGCCATTGGCGATCTGCCCGGCAGTGTGCGGGTTGGTAAGCAGGTCGTCAGTTGGGGGGAAAGTACTTTCATCCAGAACTCGATCAACTCGATCAACCCGATCGACGCCGCTGCTTTCCGTCGCCCAGGTGCGGAAATCAAGGAAGGCCTGATCCCGGTCAACATGCTCTATGTCTCGCAAAGCCTCACCGACAGTGTGAGCATGGAGGCCTTCTACCAATTGGAGTGGGACCAGACTGTCGCGGATAACTGCGGCACCTTTTTCTCCACCTCGGACGTGGTCGCCGATGGCTGCGAAGACCGCCTGGTGGTGGCTGGCCCGGACCTGCCGCCTGGCGAGTCGACCAACTCCTTTGTCGATAACGCCTACATTCCGCGTGCCGGTGACCGAGATGCACGGGACAGCGGCCAGTATGGCCTGGCCCTGCGCTGGTATGCAGAGTCGCTCAACGACACCGAGTTTGGCCTGTACACCATGAACTACCACAGCCGTGGGCCGGTGTTCAGTACCATCCGCACCACCTCGCCAAGCGCTGCGTTCATTCCGGGTGCGCCAGATGCACGCTACTTTATCGAGTACCCCGAAGACATCCGTCTGTACGGTTTGAGCTTCGCCACCAACGTCAATGGCACCGCGCTTTCCGGTGAATTGAGCTACCGGCCGAATATGCCGCTGCAGATCAACTCGACCGACATGTCATTTGCCGCGTTGGGCCTGCCGTTCTCACCGATCTTTGTTTCCGGTGACTCGCAAAACACGTCAGCGGCTGACCTGCATGGCTACGAGCGCCGTGAAGTGACCCAGGCGCAGATCACAGCTGTGCAATTCATCGATCGGGTATTGGGGGCCAGTCGCCTGACCTTACTCGGCGAGGTGGGCTATAACTACATCAGTGGAATCAGCGATGACGTTGGAGAGGTGCGCTTTGGCCGCGATCCAATCTTTGGTGCTGGTGAGTTTACCGCTCCCGGTGTTTGCGAGGCGTTCAACGCCGCTAATCCTGACGAATGTAATGACGATGGTTTCTACACTTCAAGCTCCTGGGGCTACAGGTTGCGTGCCAGCGCCGACTACAACAACGTTTTTGCCGGTGTGAACCTGACTCCAAGCCTGGCGTGGTCGCATGACGTCAGCGGTTATGGGCCTAACTTCACCGAAGGCAGCAAGGCTATCAGCATTGGCTTGAGTGCCGAATACCAGAACACCTACAACGCCAGCCTCAGCTACACCGATTTCTTTGGTGGTGACTACAACGTGATTACAGACCGTGATTTCGTTGCACTGAGCCTCGGCGTCAACTTCTGATCAACGATAACCAAAGGATCCGTAATCGATGAAAAACAACAGAATCCTATCGGCAGGCGCGTTGCTCCTGACATTGCTGGCAAGCAGTGTGATGGCTGCCGTGTCTGAGCAGGAAGCTGCCAAGTTAGGAACAAGCTTGACGCCGCTTGGCGCTGAAAAAGCCGGAAACGCCGATGGCACTATTCCCGCGTGGGATGGCGGCCTGCCGAAAACGGCCGGGGCGGTCGACGCGGCCGGTTTTGTCACCGACCCCTTTGCCGACGAGAAACCCCTGTTCGTGATTACCGCGAGCAATGCCGACCAGTACAAGGACAAGCTTTCCGCTGGCCAGTTGGCGATGTTCAAGCGTTATCCACAGACCTACAAGATGCCGGTTTACCCGACTCACCGTACAGCCGGAGCTCCGCCTGAAATCTATGAGGCCGCGAAGAGAAGTGCGCTCAATACCGTAGGTGTCGATGGTGGTAACGGCCTGCAGAACTTCAGCGACAGTCGTTACTATGCCTTCCCGATCCCCAAGACCGGGGTCGAGGTGATCTGGAACCATATCACCCGGTATCGCGGTGGCAACGTGCGCCGGCATATCGTCCAGGCCACGCCGCAGGTAAATGGCTCATACAGCCTGGTCAAGTTTGACGACGAAGTGGCATTCCCGACCGAGCTTGAAGGTGCTGATCCAGCCAAGACCAGCAATATCCTGCTGTACTTCAAGCAGCGGGTAACGGCGCCGTCGCGTTTGGCCGGTAACGTGTTGCTGGTGCACGAGACCATTGACCAGGTCAAGGAACCACGCCTGGCGTGGATCTACAACGCCGGCCAGCGTCGTGTTCGTCGCGCACCGCAAGTGGCCTATGACGGTCCAGGTACCGCGTCTGACGGCATGCGTACCGCCGATAACTTTGATGTGTTCTCGGGTGCTCCAGACCGTTATGACTGGAAGCTGATCGGCAAGAAGGAAATGTATATTCCCTACAACGCCTACAAGCTGGATTCGCCGAAGCTCAAGTACGACGAGATCATCAAGGCCGGTCATATCAATCAGGATCTTGCTCGCTATGAGCTGCACCGGGTGTGGGAGGTCGAGGCAACGCTGAAGCCGGGCGAGCGTCACATCTACGCCAAGCGTCACTACTTCGTGGATGAAGACAGCTGGGAGATCGTTCTGGCTGATCACTACGACGGTCGTGGCCAGCTCTGGCGCGTTGCCGAAGGCCATGCCCAGTACTACTACCCGCGGCAGATGACCGGTTATACCGTGGAAACCCTCTACGACATAATCGCGGGTCGCTACATTGCGCTGGGCCTGAAAAACGAAGAAAGCACTGCCTATGAGTTCGGTTTCAAGGCCAGTGTTGCCGACTACACGCCAGCGGCTCTGCGCGCATCCGGGGTGCGTTGATTCGAGCCTAGGGCAGACTGACACTCCATGTTTAGAGCGGCCTTCGGGCCGCTTTTTTTATTGGTCGGCATCAGTCGGGCTTATGGAGCTTCATCCTGGGCGGGATAGGGGTTAGCGTCCTATGCTATCTGCTCCACAACAATAATTATGAGTGGCTATGAGCGCTTACGCACTTTCCGCTGGCGTGGCACTTCCCGTCTGCGCCAAAACCACATTGCCCAGAGTGCCGCCTGGGCACGTTGTCCGTTCACAGCTACAACAACGTTTGCTGGCTGAAAACTGTCGCCTGCGCCTTTTGGTTGCACCGGCCGGCTTCGGCAAATCGGTGTTGCTGGCTGATTGCATGCGCCAGTGTCCAGCCGACCGCACAGTGGTCTGGCTCAATTGTGCCGGGGCGAACTGGAGCAGTGCCGAGCTGTGCCAGCAACTGTCCAGCGCCTTGGGTTATTCGCAGGCGCTTTCAGAGAACCGGTTGTTACTGGCAATTGGCGCCGAGACGCGCAAGCTGTGGATCGTGCTTAACGATTATTCGCGTGAGCCCAATGAGCAGCTCGACAGTTGCCTTGATCGCCTGATCAGTAGCGCGGCCGACAGTATCAATTGGTGGCTGGGCAGTCGCCGACGTCCACAGTGTAATTTCCCACGGTTGTTGCTTGAGGGCGAGTTGTTCGAACTGGGCAGCAACGAACTGGCTTTCAGCTACGACGAGCTCTGCCAGTGGTTGGGTAATACAGATGTCGCCCACTTGCCGCATGCGCAACAGTTATTCGATTACTGCGCTGGCTGGCCGGCAGCCATGCGCCTGCTGCACCTGGCTGCCAGCCATTCGCGCTATGAAAGCCATCATGAGCTCAGTGGCAGCAGCAGTGTGTTGCTCGATTACATTGAGCATGAAGTGTTCTGCGGGCTGGCGCCGGAATTGCGCCAGGCCCTTTTGCAATTGGCACAGTTGCCGCGCTTCAACGCCGAGCTTTGTGAGCATGTTCTGGGTGTGGGTGAGGGCGCCAATTGGTTGCAGGCGCTACGTGCACGCGGTCTTTTTATCCAGCCGATCGATGACCAGAGTGATTGGTTCCAGCTGTTTGAGCCCCTGGCGACACAGCTTCGGCATTGCGCGCCCAATACGTCCGTAACCGCTATCCATTTGCATGCCAGCCAGTGGTTTGCCAGCAATGGCGATATTCCCGCAGCGGTCGAGCATGCGCTCAAGGCTGGCCAGCCAGAGGTGGCGGCAAGTTTTCTCGAGCGCTTTACCGAAGAGAACTTGTTGCAGGGCAAAGACATAGGCCTGATATTACGCTGGCGCGCGGATTTGCCTGAAGACCTGTTGATGAGCACGCCGCGGCTGGTGGCCTTGAATGGCTGGATCATGCTGTTGGCCGGGCGCCTGGACGAGGCAAGCCATTGCGCGGCGGCGCTGGGGCGATTTCAGCCTCGGCCTGATCCGGCCCGTACCCGTGAAATGTTCGCCCAGTGGCAGGCTTTGAAAGGCGTCGAGGCCTGTTCGCGAGTGCGCAGCGATGAGGCCATTGAGCATCTGCAGCAGGCGCTTCAATACCTGCCTGAAAGTGCCTGGGCACAGGCGCTGATCTGCCGCTCCGTGCTGACCCAGATGGCGATTGGTGAGGGCCGTCTGGATGAGGCCCAGCGCCTGGCCCACGAAGCGCTCAGGGTCGCGCGAAGTCATGGCAGTGCGGTGTTCGAGGCGCTATTGGAACTTGACCACGCGCTATTGCTTGAAGTGCGGGGCGAGTTTATTCGTGCGCAGGCGTTGCTGGAACGGGTACGCGACCAATATCAGCATCAGGCATTGCGCAAAACGCCAATTCTGGGGCGTATTTATCTGCGTCTGGGGCGCCTGGCAATTCGTCAGGGCCAGTTCGAGGATGCCCGCTGTTTACTGCGCACGGCCTTGAGCGACGCGCTCGATTATGGTGATCCGGGCGCTTTCTACAGTTATCTGGCCATGGCCGAGTTGGCCGCTTATGAGGGTGATATCGCTGGTGCCTTTGCCTTGCTTGCGGAGGCCGAGCGCCTTATGCAGCGTCACCGCGTGGCCGATACCTTGTATCGCGGCGTGTTGCTGTTGGCCAGCAGCCAGTTGTGGATCGGCCAGGGTCACCATGAGCGCGCGCGCGAGGCGCTGACTCAAGTGCTTGCCTATCACCGGCGCGAGCATGCCATGTTGCCGCCACAATATTATCCCGAGCTCATCGTACGCCTGCGCTATTCACTCTTGAGTATTGATCTTGACCAGGGCAAGGATGTGCGTGGGCCCGTGTTACAGATGCTTGAAGAGGTCATCGAGCAGGGGCGGCTGGTGGTGGCTTGCGAGCTTTGGGCATTGTTGGCCCGCGCGTGCGAGACGATGGGCGACAGGGCGGGTGAGGCCAATGCCCGTAGCCAGTTGCATGAGCTGGCTGCGCGCTTGAACTATAAGCGTTTGTGGGCCCAGCGCGGCATGGAGGCACCTGTTGCCGCGGATAACGTCGATACCCTGCTCAGTTGCCGCGAACTTGCAGTGTTGAGGTTGATTGCCCAGGGTTGCTCCAACCAGGAAGTCGCCGACCAGCTGTTTATCTCGCTGCATACGGTCAAGACCCACGCGCGGCGCATTAATGGCAAGCTTGGGGTGGCGCGCCGTACTCAAGCCGTTGCCCGTGCCAAGGCACAGGGTTTGCTGTAGTCGCCGGGGTTGTCAGTGCAAGGGGTGGGCGTGACCCAGTCTACGCAGGCGTTCGCCAAGGGCTAACTGGGTCACGCCGTCTTCGCTGAGCATCAAGGCCCGCTCAACATCGAAACGCTCGGCTTGCGGGCAGGCCAATTGTTGATAGATATCGGCACGCGCCAGGTGGTCCGCTGCGCTGGGAGGGCCAAGCAGGAGCACGCGTTCGGCATCCTTGAGGGCTGCAAGGTAATCATCATCCTGCACATGCAGGTGTCGCAGGTTGCGCGACATGCGCTGGAGCATGCTCGGAGGATCGCAGGCTGTTAAGTTGTCTGCATGCAACTCCCTGTTGCTGCCAAAGTGGCGGATCAAAAAGGCACGGCAATCCTGGGTGTACAGGCGACGGCCACTGCAAGGGTCAAGCATATGGTCGGCGCCAGGCACCCGGACTAGAAAGTGACCGGGAAAATTCACCCCCTGCAGCGGTATGTCCAGGCGTTGCGCCAGTTCCAGGGCAATTATCGCCAGCGCCAGGGGTTGCCCGCGACGGCGTCGCATTACCAGGTGCAGCAAGCTTGCCTGAGGGCGCAGGGGAGCGCTGTCATCCTCGTGAAAATCCAGGTCGCCCAAGCAGCGTAGCAGTGGCATTGCCAGTTGAGCGGCTGGCAGCACCGGCAGTCGCGTCCGTACCTGATGCAGCAATTCATCAAACGCCGCAAGCGTTTCGGTCGGCTGCAGGGTCGGATCATGTTCAGCCGCAAGCCACAGCGCCGCTTCAAGCAAGGCGGGTGGGTTCTGGTCTAGACAGGCAAAGCAGCGTTGGCGTGGGCTCATGGCGATACCTCTGGTCTGCCATTTGTAACCCTCTTGCGACCTGGCGTCCATAGCCGAAAGTTAAATCCAATATGGCAATTTGTCGGTTTATCCAGCGGCTTGCAGGCGTCTGCTTATGCACACAGCGTAGGCCGCTGTACTGGCTTATGCTGAGCCAGTCAGTTGCTTTTTAAGGGGCAAGCTATAATTGCATCAATCCGCATTGGGGGCTGCCACCGTTTCACCGCAGCGCGGCTGGTGATGAAAGGGCGGCAGACCCTAGGGAGCTTTATCATGTTCGACATCATGGACGCCGCCCGGTTTGAGACGCTCCATCTCGCGCAGGATCCGCAGACAGGTCTCAAGGCAATCATTGCAATACACAACACCCAACTGGGGCCTGCGTTGGGTGGCTGCCGATTTTTACCCTACGCCAATACACAGGTTGCGGTGCAGGATGCGATTCGTCTTGCCCAGGGCATGAGCTATAAAGCGGCGCTGGCCGGTTTGGACCAGGGCGGTGGCAAGGCGGTGATCATGCGTCCTCCACATATCAATGACCGCGCCGCGTTGTTTGAAGCATTTGGCCGGTTTATCGAGAGCCTCGATGGCCGCTATATCACTGCGATGGACAGCGGGACTTCCAGCATTGATATGGACTGCATCGCCCAGGCCACCCAGCATGTCACCAGCACCACCCAGGCAGGTGATCCATCACCCCATACCGCCATGGGCGTGTTTGCCGGTATCAGGGCCACGGCCTACGCGCGCTTGGGCTCCGATGACCTGGAAGACTTGCGGGTGGCGATCCAGGGCTTGGGTAACGTTGGTTACGCGCTGGCGGAACAGTTGCACGCAGCGGGCGCGGAACTGTTGGTCAGCGATCTGGATCTGGGCAAGGTGGAATTGGCGATCGAGCAGTTTGGCGCGCATCCGGTGCCCAATCACGAGATTCTCAGCGTTCCCTGTGACATCCTGGCGCCTTGTGGGGTGGGCAGCGTGTTTGATGAGTTGGCGGTGTCTCGCCTGCGGTGCTCAGCGGTTGCTGGCGCTGCCAATAATCAATTGGCCAGTCCTGATATCTCTGATGCGCTGCAAGCCCGGGGGATTCTCTACGCCCCGGATTATGTGATCAACGCTGGCGGGTTGATTTACGTCGCCCTCAATCACCGTGGCGAAAGCCTGCCGTCGATCACTGCGCATTTGGCCAGGATATCTTCTCGGCTGACCGAGATATTTGCCCATGCCCAGGCGGACAAGCGACCTCCGGCGCGAGTGGCCGATGCGCTGGCAGAGCGCTTGCTATACCCCTGAAAGGCCTGGGATCGGCCAGCCAGATGCCAAGTCAAATATAAATGGCCCGCTGTACCGGGCCATTATGGTGTCCGCCGGGCCCGGTCAGTAACCGAGCAACCTGGGGAGCGTCAGGCTGATTGCCGGCACGCAGGCAATGATAAAGGTCGCAATGGTCAGTATCGCCACGAATGGCAGGGCACGCTTGGATATATCTTCGATAGCGGTGCCGGATATGCCCGAGGCAACAAACAGGTTTTCGCCCATGGGCGGTGTCATGAAACCAATGCTCAGGCAGCAGATCAGTACTATCCCGAAATGCACGGGATCAATTCCCAGGGTGTAGGTGATCGGCAGAATCACCGGGGTCAGGATCATGATCGCGGCCAGGGTTTCCATGAACATGCCGACAAACAGCAGGAAACCGATAATCAGTATCCAGATCAGGTAGATGTTGTCGGTCAGGCTGAGCATCGAGTCGGCCACTACCGCAGGAATCTGATTTTCTACCAGCAACCGGCCAAATACCGTGGCGGTGAACAGGATGACCAGCACCCGGCCAGTGATCCATGTGGTTGTCTCAAGTGACTTGAAGATCTCCTTGAAACTCAGTTCCCTGTGGATAAACAAGCCGACAAACAAGGTATAGAAGATCGCGACTATGGCCGATTCGGTCGGAGTGAACAGGCCGGTATAGATGCCGCCGAGAATCACGAATGGGGCGAGCATCGACCAGAATCCTTCACGCATGGCCTTGCGTATCCTGCTGGATGACCAACCTTCGCTACTGCCGGTGTAGCCCAGCTTTTTGCAGCGAATGTAGTTCATGGCCAACAGGCCTCCGGCCAGCATCAGGCCAGGCACCACGCCCGCGATGAAGAGTTTCGGAATCGACACCGTATCGAATGCACCGTATTTCTCGATAGCGGCAGGCGGCGGCAGCATGCCCATGGCTGAAATACCGAAGATGACCATCGGAATCGACGGCGGAATGATGATCCCCAAGCCGCCAGAAGACGCCGTAACCGCCGAGGCATAGCCCTTGGCGTAACCGCGCTTGACCATCGCCGGGATCATCAGCATGCCCACGGCAGCCGTGGTCGCGGGGCCCGACCCTGAGATGGCGCCGAAGAACAGGCAGGCCAGTACCGCAGCGGCCGAGATGCCACCGGTTATGGGGCCTGCAAAACTTTCGGCCAAGGCTACCAGGCGCCTGGAAATACCTGCTGCCTCCATTAATGCGCCTGCCAGAATAAATGCCGGCAGCGCCATCAAGGGAAACGATCCCACCGAGGTAAAGGCGATCTGAACGAACTTGATCGGGTTTTCGCCAAGGTAGAGAAAAGAGGCCAGGGCCGAAACCGCCAATGAAATACTGATCGGCGTGCCAATCAGCAACAACAGGATAAAGGAGCCAAACAGGATATAAACAACAGTGGTATCAACCATGAACCCGCTCCTGTAGATGAGTTACCTGGCGCGTACTTGGGGGTTGCCCGGCTGTCTGGGCTTGAGCGTCGTGGATGATCTTGTCCAGTTCCTGAGCTTCCGGATCACGGATATCGATGCCCTTGACCAGTTTGTAGTAGTTGACCTGGAGCACGCGCAGGGTCATCAAGCTGAAGGCGATAGGCAAGATCAGGTAGAGGTATTTCATGGGTACGCCCAGAGTTTGTGATTTCCAGAAGACATTGGCCTTCATGAAGAACATCACGCTGAGGTAGACGAAGTAGCAGTTGAAGCAGATCCAGATCAGGTCCGAGAGTGCTTCAAGTGCAACTGCAACCTTGCGCGGCATCAGCTTGAACTGGAACGTCACGCGGTTATGGGCGGCCAGTTTGGCGGCGTAGCTGGCACCAAAGAAGGCGAACCAGACAAACATGTAGGTCACCAGCTCTTCTGTCCAGGAGAGCGAGTGATTGAACAGGTTGCGGCTGAGAATCTGGGCAAACAGGATAATTACAAACAGCGCCAGGAGTACCCGGCAAATGTAATTTTCAAGGTTGTCGATAATGTTGAATAAACGGCTGGAAGATTTCATAGCGCTTTCCCGAACGCGTACCCGGCAATCGGGCTTTGCGCTCTACAGCGTGAGCGGTCAGCCATCGGCGGGGGTTGCACCGATGGCGGTTTCAACGTTCAGGTGCTGGCTTAGATGGTCTCGCGACCCAAGGCCTTGAGCACCACATTGACTTGCTCCTTGCCGCCGAGCTGCTCGTAGTACTTGGGCCAGACTTTCGACACGGCCAGATCAATCCATTCTTTCTCACCGTTGGCCGGATCGCTGATTTCCATGCCCTTTGTGACCAGCTCTTGCTTGATTCTGTCTTCCTGCTCAACCAGCCACTTGGCGCTGTGCAGCGTTGCCGCCTTGCCCGCATCGAGGATGATTTGCTGCATTTGCGGGCTTTGTTCCTGGAACATCGATTCACTGACAATCAGTGGTTCGATAGAGAACAGGTAGCGCAGGTTGGTGACATATTTTTGCACCTCGTCAAACTTCATGGCATTGACTGTCAGGTAAGGGTTGTCCTGACCGTCAACCACCTTCAGCTGCAAGCCGGTAAAGGTTTCGGACCAGGCCATTGGCGTTGGGTTGATGCCCCAGGCGCGGTAGGTGTCGATCATGATTTCGTTCTTGGGTACGCGAATCTGCAGGCCTGCCAGGTCTTCCACTGTCTTGACCGGCTTCTTTGAGTTGGTCAGGACCCTGAAGCCTGAGTAGGCCCAGCCGATAATGCGCACACCGGCATCGCGCACAGTGTTGTCGATCAGGGTCTTGCCGATATCGCTCTGGGTCAGGGTTACGGCGTCATCGAGGCTTTGGATCATGTAGGGCATCGTCAGGATGCCAACCGAGGGCGAGAATGGCGTGACGTTGTTGATGGCCAGGATCGAGAAGTCCAGCGTACCCATGGCCGCGTTGCTGACGGTGTCTTCTTCGCTGCCGAGTTGGCCATTTAAGAAGAGCTTGGCGTCATCCTTGCCACCGGTCCGGGCTTTCAGTTCTTCAGCAAACTTTAGGCCCAGCTCATGTTGGGTGCCACCGGCACCATCGCCTACGGCAACGCGGAAGGTTTTCGCTTGGGTAATGCTGCTGCCCATGGCTGCCGCCAGTAAGCATAGGGCGAGGACAATCGGTCGGGTGAATCCTTTGCTGGTTGTCATAACTGCGTACTCCGTTCTAGTTGTTTTGGATTACGAAAGTGCAGATCGAGCGACTGCTGTGTAAGCAAGGCTCGAGTAAGGCTTAACGGGCGCTCCAGGTGCAGTATTGCTGCAAGTGCAGCCGGTTATAACCCGTCAATTACATTTGACCTGATCAATAATCCGCCTGTGTTGCCGGGCTGTTTAGGGCCACATTTATGGCCTGTCTAGGGCCAGTTTTCCATGCTCGAATGAGGGGCGGAAAAACGCGATAAATCAGGTGCTTGCACCAAAAGACAGCGCAGGTTTCAGGGGTGTTTGGCTGTGCTGGAAGGTGCCAGATAATAGCGGATCTGCATGCTCAGAGACGCCGTTGCAGTAGCTGCAGAATTTCATCGAATACGCGGTTGTCGAAGCTGCTTGCAAGGTCTAGCTCAAGGCTGTTGCGGTAGTAGTTGCTTAGGTCCAGGCCAACCCCAAGTGCATAGAGTTGTACTGCAGATTGCTGCTCGATCTGCCGGGCGACTTGTTTCAGGTGCAGATCGAGGATATCGCTGGTGTTGGCCTGGTGCGTCGCGCCGTCCATTGGGCAACCATCGCTGATGATGATCAATATGCGCCGTGTGGCCTGCAGCTTCAGCAGCCTGCGCTGGGCCCAAAGCAGGGCTTCGCCATCAATGCTTTCGCGGAAAAGATCGGATTTGAGTAGTGCGGCGATGCTAGGTCGGGCCTTACGCCAAGAGGTGCTGGCGTCTTTGTAGATGCGATGCTCCAGTTCATTCAAACGGCCAGGTTCGGCGGGCTGGCCGCTGGCACGCCAGTGCTTTAACGGGCGCCCACCATTCCACTGTCCGGTTGTGAAACCGAGTATTTCTGTCTGGGCTCCCGCCAGCTCCAAGGCGCGGGCCAGGCTGTCGACCAGCAGGGCGATGGCGTCGATGTGGTTACGCATGGAGCCAGAGTTATCAATCAGCAGGCTGACTGCGCAATCGCATTTCGGGCGCAGGCGTTCTTGACGGAATATTTCCTGCTGTTGCGGGCTGATGATCAGGCGACTGAGCCTGCTAGCATCGATCTGGCCGTCCTGTTGGGCAAAGGCCCAGCCATCGCGTTGGGGGCGGGCAAGCAATGCGCTCAGGCGTTTGGCCAGGCGTGGCAGGTTGAGGCCCTGAGCCGCCATGCGTTGGTCCAGGCGCTGGCGTAGTTGTCTAAGCAGGTCTGCGCGAACCAGGTTGTGAGCCAGTACTTCGCGGTCATAGTCGCGGCTAAACACCTGATAGCTGAACGCCTGCTGGCTATTGCGTGAGTTGCTCTGGGTGTTGGCATGACTGCTGTCTTGCCCTTCGCCGTCGCCTTCAGCGTCGTCAAGCAGCAGGGCAAAGGTGAGCTGTACCTTTTCGGTGGCTTGGGATGCTTTGCGCTCATCCTTTTGTACATCAAGTTGATCCAGCAGTTCGACGATTTTTTCGGCGATAAACCGCGCATGCAGGCCGTACATCGATTGTTGATGGCGGCAACGGCGCAACAGACCAAAGTGTGGGCCGAAATGTCCAAGCAGGCTCAGCCTGGGGGCCTCGATCAACATCTCAGTCTGCTCGCTGGCCCGCCCGCCGCACAGCAAGAACCAACTCATTTGCGCCAGGGTGTAGAGCATCAGCCCTACATGGCCCTCGGCTTGACCTGAATCGAGAAACTGCTGGCTCCACTGCGCAAAGCGCTGCATCAGGTTACGGCGTACGCCCGGATGACTGTCGCTGACCAGCGACTCAACCCGCAGCTGTTCGAGCAGCTCGAAGACCAGGCGGGCGATCGGCTGGTCTGGCAATTGCGTTTGCAGCAATGCTCTGTCGCTGTGCTTGAGGCGCAGTGCCAGGCTGTCGGCAACGCCACGATAGGCCGAAAAATCATCATGTTCCGGGTTGGGGTGCAGATGGGGGGCGCGTACTGCTATTCGTTGCCCATTGACCTCCAGGCGGGCGCCACGATAACGCAGGCGGCGTTCTCCCGAGAGTGCGCGCAAGGTCGCCGCGCATAGTTCCTCGAGTTGTTGCTGGTGCTTTTCACGCCGAGGCGGCTGCATTTGAATGCTCAAGCCAGTGCCAGCTTGGGCAGGGCGGATTCTTCAAGTTCATGATCGAAGCAGCGCTGGTAATACTCGGCAACTATGCTGCGTTCTGCCTCGTCGCACTTGTTGAGGAAGGACAAGCGAAACGCCAGCGCGGGGTCCGCGAAGATCTCCGTGTTTTCCGCCCATGAAATAACGCAGCGTGGCGACATCAGGGTCGAAAGGTCGCCGCAGGCAAAGCCTTCGCGGGTCAGCCCGGCAACGGCAACCATCGCGGCCAGCAGGCTTGAGTCATAAAGCCCAAGCAACTGTGGCACGCGGGCGGCGACAATGGCTTGCTCCTCCTCGGGTGGCAAGTAATTGAGGGTGGCGACGATATTCCAGCGATCAAGCTGCGCCTGGTTGAGCACTTGCGTGCCGTTGTACAAGCCGTTGAGGTTGCCCAGGCCCACGGTATTGGAGGTGGCGAACAGGCGAAACAGTGGATGGGGGGTAATGAGCTGGTTCTGATCGAGCAGGTTAAGCTTGCCGTCGCGTTCGAGAATACGCTGGATAACGAACATCACATCTGGGCGCCCGGCATCGTACTCGTCGAAGATCAGCGCCACCGGACGGCGCAGCGCCCAGGGTAGGATGCCTTCCTGAAACTCGGTGACCTGCTTGCCTTCGCGCAACACTATTGCGTCCTTGCCGATCAGGTCCAGGCGGCTGATATGACCGTCCAGGTTGACCCGCACACAGGGCCAGTTGAGCCGTGCGGCGATCTGTTCGATATGGGTGGATTTACCCGTGCCGTGCAAACCTTGCAGCATGACGCGGCGGTTGCGGGTGAAGCCGGCGAGCACCGCCTGGGTGACCTCCGGGTTAAAGCGGTAGGCGCTGTCGATCTCGGGTACTTGATCATCCTGCTTGAGCAAAACTGGCACGCGCATCTTGCTGTCTATGCCAAAGAGTTCGCGAGCAGGCACCAGGCGGCTGGCAGGTTCAAGCTTCAGGTCGGTCATGGATGGTGCCTCGATAACAGGACAATGACCTGATTCTAAAGACGCCCATACCGTGGCGAAGGGGCCAGTTGGCTGTGGCTTATACGGCCAACGGTGAGTGGTAAACAGCTGATCGGTATTGCTGGCGCCACCCCTGGTAGCGAACTGGCTCTATTGTCTGGAGCTGAACCCACTAAGGATGGGGCCAGGCTAGCGAGAGGTTTACCCATGTCCACAGATACCCTGATACTCCCGGTCAACAAGCAGTTGCTCGACCTGTTCAAGCGCTATGAGGCGCATACCCAGGTGACGCCCGAGCAATATATAGAGGCGCTTCTGGAGAAAACCCAGCCAACGTTGCAGGCGGTGGTCGATGCCCTGGATGAGTCGGGAGGCGACGCGAATGCACTGGCTCAGCTTTTTGCCAGCAAGATGGCGCAGATGAGCACTGCTGCTGAGCCAGTTCAGAGCTAAAACCGCTTCAGCCGAGGCACTCGGCTGCTGGACGAGCTTCAGCTAGCCGGTTTGGTGCGGCCGGGTTCACAATGGCAAGCGGCTCTGCCTGTGGTGCCGGCCGTTGTTGCGCTGTGAGCTGCTTGAGCTCGACCAGCGCGCTGCGCAATACCGGGCTGCTTGGAGCTAACTCAGCGAAGGCCTGGCTAAGCCGACTTTGCCCGGGAATGGCCTTGCGCGGATGGGCAAAGGTGAACTTCTGGCTGGGCGAGCGCAGTGCCTTGGCCGGGCGATAAAAGTGAATCTTCAACACATCGCGGTCACTCTCGCGGCGCAGGCTGAAGCGCTTGATGGTTGCGGTAGCGTGGATGCCCAGCTCTTTCAGGGTCGGATAGTCGTTCATGGCAGTGGTTCTCAAGTGTCAGTAATATTCGGCTCCATTTCATACGCACAGCAAAGAATCCAACTGGCTTATTCAGCAGTCGCAAGCTTGGCGCATTGTTATTGTTTTGGTGTTTCCCGATCTGCAGCCTGGGTGCAAGGCGCGATGTTACAAGCGGGAAGGGAGGCGACTCTCCTTTGGAGAGGTGGCTAAAGTCTAGTGCGTTACTGACTTTGGCCAAGAGCCAGGACTGGCAGCCTTATGGGGCCAGTTATGACCAGCAGCCCCGCTTGGATCAACGTCTAAGCGGGGCGGCTGTTTTCCAATTGCCTAGCGACTGGCGGCGGGGGCCGTATTCAGCAGTGACTCACTGGCTGAGCGCTTGTTGCGGTTGCCAATCCACCAGGCGGAGTAAGCGCTCACCGCACCGGCGAACAACACATACAGGCAGGTCGTCCAGGGCTGACCGTCGTTGCTGCGCATCAGCGCGGTGGCAATCATCGGGGTCAGGCCGCTGGCGAAGATTCCGGAGAATTGATAGACAAACGAGATCCCCGTGTAGCGCACCTTGGCGTCAAACAGCTCGCAGAACAGCGCTGCCTCAGGCCCATAAACCGCTGCATAGAAAATACCGAGCGGTACCACAATGGCCAGCCAAATGATGAACATATTGCCGCCGCTGGTCATCATCAGCCAGAACGCCGGGAAGGCTGAAATGGCGGTAATCAGTGATCCCCAGAAATAGACCCGGGTACGGCCAATGCGGTCGGACAACGCGCCAAACATGGGAATGCTAAAACACATGACAACAGCGGCAACCATGACGCCAATCAGAGCCTCCGAGCGTGGCAGGTTGAGTGTTTGCGTCAGGTAGCTGAGCGAGAACACCCCGAAAACATTGAAGAACACTCCGTCGATATAGCGTGCACCCATGCCGGCCAGGACATTTTTCGGGTAGCGTTTCATCATGTCGACAAAGGGGATGGCCGCTTCGGCGTTTGCAGCCTTGACCTTGGCAAACTCCGGGCTCTCCATGACATTGAGACGAATCCAGGTACCGACAAATACCAGTCCCGCGCTGAGCAGGAAGGCAATTCTCCAGCCCCACTCAAGGAATTGCGTATCCGTGAGGAAATATGACAACAGCCCGACAACACCTGAGGCCAGGCACAAGCCGATGGCCAGGCCGATTTGTGGCAGGCTGGCGTAGAAACCGCGTTTGTGTTTTGGCGCATATTCAAAGGCCATCAGCACTGCGCCGCCCCATTCGCCGCCCAGGCCGATGCCCTGGAAGATGCGTAACAGCAGCAAGATAAGCGGCGCCCAGATGCCAATGCTGTCATAGGTGGGCACCAGGCCAATCAGGAAGGTGGCAACGCCCATGATCATCATGGTCATGACCAGCATGCTCTTGCGGCCGATCTTGTCGCCGAAATGGCCGAAAATCACGCCGCCGATTGGCCTGCTCAGAAAGCCAACGGCAAAGGTACCGTAGGCCAGCATGGTTGAAATAAGCGGGTCGTCGCTTGGGAAATACAGGTGGTTGAACACGATGCCGGCAACGACACCGTAGAGAAAGAAGTCGTACCACTCAATGGTGGCGCCTATGACACTTGCGACTACGACTTTGCGCACGGGGTTGGACGTGGACATGTCAGTATTCCTATGTGTTTGGCTGGGCAATAAAGCCTGCTTGCAGCTAGCCGACGCGCAGCGCTGGCTTCACTGCTGTCGGTTGCTCAGAGCGCGTGGGAAAGCGCTTCCGAGGACTGTGCTGCAATAGCATTGGGTACAACAGGCCTGGGTTTGACGGCGTCTTCGAGAATCATGGTTGCAGCTTTCTCGGCGATCATGACCACCGGCACATTGGTGTTACCGGAAACCAGGGTCGGCATGATCGAGCAATCAACCACCCGCAAGCCCTGGATGCCATGGACACGCAAACGTGAATCAACCACTGCCATGGGGTCGTGCCCCATTTTGCAAGTGCCCGAGGGGTGGAAAATGGTCGCGCCGTACTGGCGACAGAATTCAAGAATCTGCTCGTCACTCTGTTGCTCGATTCCCGGCAGGTGCTCACGCTTGATCAGCTCCTTGAGCGGCCCTGTTTCGGCCAGCTTGCGCGTGTAACGCACTCCGGCAATCACGGTTTGCCGGTCCAACTCGGTGGACAGGTAGTTGGGCTGCATCGAAGGTGGCTGGTTTGGGTCACTCGAGACGATTCGCACATAGCCACGGCTCTCTGGCCGTAACTGACAGACCGACATGGTGAACCCGGAAAACGGATGCACCTTGCCGCCCGCGGAATCAGCGCTGAGCGTGCCGAAGTGATACTGGATGTCGGGCGTTTTGCTTTGCGCCATGACCCGGGTAAACAAGCCGCCCTGATTGATACCAATGGCCAGCGGCCCACTGCGGGTGAAGAGCCATTGCAAACCCATGCGCAGTTTGCGCCAGGGCGAACGCAGCTCATCGTTGGTGGTAATGGGCCGGGTGCACTCGTAGATCATGCGGATCTGCAAATGATCCTGCAGGTTTTCACCGACCCCAGGCAGCTCGTGAACCACTGGTATCGAGAATTGCTTGAGCAACTCGGCTGGGCCAACGCCTGAAAGCTGCAACACCTGTGGTGACTGCAAGGCACCGGCGCTGAGTATCACTTCGCGTCTGGCATGGATGGTCTGCAGGTGACCGTCTTTTTCGAACACCACGGCTGTTGCGCGCTTGGCTTCGAACAGTATCTTTTGCACCTTGGCCAGGGAAATGATGCTCAGGTTGCTGCGCTTGCGCGCCGGGTGCAGATAAGCCACTGCCGTGCTGCAACGCAGGCCCTTGCGAGTGGTCAGCTGGTAATAACCGACCCCTTCCTGGTTACCTGTATTAAAGTCATTGGTGCGCGGTACACCCAGTGCCTTGGCGGCGTCGATAAAGCCCTCGGTGAGCGGGTGGCGTGCCTTGATGCTGGAGGCGCATAGCGGGCCTTCGGTGCCATGGGTCGGACCGGATCCAAGATCGTTGTTTTCAGCACGGCGGAAGTAAGGCAGAACATCCTTCCAGCCCCAGCCCTGGTTGCCTGACTCGGCCCAGGCATCGTAATCGGCTTGCTGGCCGCGAATGTAGATAAGTCCGTTGATTGAGCTGCAACCGCCCCAGACTCTCCCGCGGGGCCAGTAGATGCGGCGGTTGTTCATGCCGGGGTCAGGGTCAGTGTAGAAGCCCCAGTTATAGACCGGGTGGAACATGGTCTTGGCGTAGCCAATGGGGATGTGGATCCACGGATAGCGATCGGGTGGGCCCGCTTCCAGCAAGCAGACGCTGTAGCGCCCGTTCTCGCTGAGCCGGTTTGCTAGCACGCAGCCTGCTGAACCAGCACCCACTACGACGAAGTCATAGGTGAGCGACATTCGAAATCCTCTTTGTTTTTATTAGTGTGAAACCGAAGTTCGAAATCAAATTAGAACAAAATGGTTCATTAATGTTGGGCCAGAAATGTGTTTCGCTTGAGTCCAAGGGCTTGCTATAACTGGTCTGTGGCGATATTTGTTTTATAATCATGCAGTTAATTTAGGGATGAAGTTTTCAAGTGATTAATAAAGTGGAACAAAACGTATCGAAATTAGAGATTTTGTCGGCTGGTCTGGATTTGTTTACAAATCCTGACCGGAGCCTGCGGGCGTTGTTAGTGCTCGAAGCCATTGCCCTGGCTGATGCCCCCATGTCATTGGCCCAGCTGAGCCACCGCCTGGCCACGCCCAAGGCCACGCTGCTGCGTATGGTCCAGGCGCTGGAACGCTTGGGTTTTCTGTTGCGCGAAGTGGATGAAAAGACCTATTTGCTTGGCCCTCGCGCCACTCAACTGGGCTTGCGCTTATTGCGCAACGATGTGGTCATGCAGCGTCATCGGCTGATCCTCGAGTCCTTGGTGCGTACGCTGGGCGAGACCTGCAACCTGACTGCGCTGGATGGAAACCGGGTGATCTATATCGACCGGGTAGAAACCTCCGAGCCTTTGCGGCTGCATGTGGAGCCCGGCACGCATGTGCCCTTGCATTGCACGGCCAGTGGCAAGTTATTCCTGGCCGAGATGCCTGCCGATGCGCGTCAGCAGTTATTGCAATGCCTGCAGTTGACTGCGCAAACCCCGCGCACCATCACCGACATGGGGCTGTTGCAGGCTGAGCTTGAACGCATTGGCAGTCGTGGCGTGGGTATCGACAGCGAGGAGTTTGTCGCTGGAATGGTGGCGGTGGCGGTGCCTATTCGAGATGTGCATGGTCATTGCGTGGCGGCCCTGGCCTGTCATGCGCCTACGGCTCGTAAAAGCCTGAATGACCTGATCGATGGGATTGAGTCGATGCGGGATGCGGCTGCGCAGTTGGCAGCCATGTTCAACCCCAACCTCTAGACATGGGTGTTAGCGGGCAGGCGGGCTAGAGAAACAACCCGCCCAGGGGGGAAGAGGCGTCCCCCTCCAAGCGGCGCGGCATACGTCCGGCCAGGTAGGCCTCGCGACCGGCGCAAACGGCTTGGCGCATGGCCGAGGCCATGCGGATCGGCTCCCGGGCGCGGGCAATGGCGGTGTTCATCAATACCCCATCGCAGCCCAGTTCCATGGCAATTGCTGCGTCCGAGGCGGTGCCGACACCTGCGTCGACAATCACTGGAACCTTAGCGTTTTCAACGATCAGCCGGATGTTATACGGGTTGCGAATGCCCAGGCCCGAGCCAATAGGCGCCCCAAGGGGCATGATTGCCACGCAGCCCAGTTCCTCCAGGCGCCGTGCAATAATCGGGTCATCACTGGTGTAAACCATCACTTTGAAGCCCAGCTCAACCAGTTGCCGTGCTGCTGCCAGCGTTTCGGTAATGTCGGGATAGAGTGTCTGGCTGTCGCCCAGTACTTCAAGTTTGACCAGGTCATGACCATCCAACAGCTCGCGTGCCAAAAGGCAGGTCCGCACCGCATCCCTGGCGGTGTAGCAGCCGGCGGTGTTGGGCAGCAGTGTGAAGTGCTGCGGTGCAATTGCGTCGAGCAAGTTAGGCGCCTGGGCATCCTGGCCGATGTTGCTGCGACGCACGGCAAAGGTGACGATTTGCGCAGCGCTGGCAGTGACCGCAGCCTGGGTTTCTGCGAGATCGGCATAGTGCCCAGTACCGACCAGTAAACGTGATTTGAAGGGTTGTCCGGCGATGATCAGTGGATCATCCAATGGCGTCGCAAGCGTCATATCGACTCCCAGATAAAGTAATGGATGGCGCCTGATCAGCCGCCGCCGATGGCATGCACGATTTCAAGGTTATCGCCGCTTTGCAGGTACAAGGCCGGGAACTGGCTACGTGGAATCACCTGCCGGTTGAGCTCAACGGCCAGGCGTCGATTTCCAAGGCCCTGGTCCGCAAGCCACTGGCCAAGGCTCAGGTTGGCAGGCAGTTGCTGAAACTCGCCGTTAATCGTGACTTCAATCATTGCGGGTCCATAACGAATAGCGTGGTTTGCCTGCGTCATGTTTGTCCTGATCCCGACGTGCCTGAAGAGCCAATGGTGCCAGCCTTATTGGTCCAGCCCGGGGCGGCGCAAGTACCGGGTTGCGGCCCTGGCACCTCAGTTGGGTAACAACTGGTTCTATCTGCGTTGGCGCCATGCTCTTAGTTTCGTCATCAGAGGCTGGCCCAGGTTTTTGCCCAGCACAGCCTATTGCTGGATGACCGCGCCGCCTGCATGAGCAGGCTGGCCGCTGACAATAACAAGGTTCCACGCAGGAGGTTGGCATGAACAACATGACGAATGAATTTGATGCAGCTGAAGTGCTTGCCAGTGATCGTAGCCACGTTTGGCACCACCTGACCCAGCACAAGCCGCTGGAGCACAATGACCCCATGGTGATTGTCGAAGGCAAGGGCATGCGCGTCCGGGACATCAAGGGCAACGAATACCTGGATGCGGTTTCTGGTGGTGTGTGGACAGTGAACGTGGGATATGGCCGTGAGCGCATTGCCGACGCGGTGCGCGATCAGTTGGTCAAACTCAACTACTTTGCCGGTTCTGCCGGCAACATTCCCGGGGCGTTGTTTGCCAAGAAACTGATCGAGAAAATGCCTGGCCTGAGCCGGGTGTATTACTCCAACTCGGGTTCGGAGGCCAACGAAAAGGCCTATAAAATCGTTCGCCAGATTGCCCACAAGAAATACGGCGGCAAGAAGCACAAGATTCTGTTTCGCGAGCGTGACTACCACGGCACCACCATCACGGCGCTGAGTTCTACCGGCCAGTTTGAACGTAAAAATCAATACGGCCCTTTTACGCCCGGCTTTGTGGAGTTTGCCCACTGCTGCGAATACCGCTCACAATTTGGTGATGTGGCCGACTACGGTGTGCGCGCAGCGCTGGAGATGGAGAAAGTCATACTTGCCGAAGGTCCGGACACTGTTGGCGCCGTTGTGCTTGAGCCGATCACGGCGGGTGGTGGGGTGATCACACCGCCAGTTGGCTATTGGGAAACCATCCAGGCGATTTGCAAAAAATACGACATCCTTTTGCATATTGACGAGGTTGTTTGCGGGCTGGGCCGCACCGGCAAATGGTTTGGTTACCAGCACTATGGTATCCAGCCGGATATCGTGACCATGGCCAAGGGCGTTGCCAGCGGTTACGCCGCGATCTCCTGCACGGTAACCACCGAAGCCGTGTTCGAGGCATTCAAGGATGATGCGGATGATCGCATGGGGTACTTCCGGGATATCAGCACCTTTGGCGGTTGCACTGCAGGACCGGCTGCAGCCCTGGCCAATATGCAGATAATCGAGGAGGAAGGCCTGCTCGAAAACGTCACGCAAATGGGGGAGTACTTCATGGCTCCCCCGCGTGAATTGCAAGAAAAGTATCCACTGATTGGCGATGTGCGGGGCAAAGGCCTGTTTTGCGGTATTGAGTTGGTCAAGGCCCGCCAGAGCAAGGAGCCGGTTGCCGAGAGTGTTGCCATCGCTATCGCCGCTGACTGCATGCGTCAAGGCGTAATCATTGGCCGCACCAACCGCAGCTTCGAGCAGTTCAACAATACCCTGTGTTTCAGCCCGGCATTGATTGCGACCCAGGCCGACCTGGATCAGATTATCGATGCCCTGGATAACGCCCTTGGGCGGGTTGCCTAAGTAGCGGGCAGGCGCCTACCAAGCCGGGCTGGTGATCAGCCCGGCTTTGGCGTTCTCCCAAAAAATTGTTTTAAATCCTGCCTGGGGCCTGGGTTTTGATGGGGTTTTTGGTTGGATAGTCTTGTCTGACTCTTGGTGCTAGTCTGCCCCGCAGCCACCGCACTTTTGGCGCATTGCAAAGTGGAGTTGCTGGGTTGAACCATAGGGATTCCAGCATGTGCAGTTACTACAACTGAGGCCGCGATATGTTTCATCTATTTCATTTGTCGACTGATAAGCCAACTGGCTTGCAACAGCAGTTACGTGAACAGATTGCCCAGGTCATCCTCAATGGCAATATCCCCCTCGACAGCCCATTGCCCTCCAGTCGCAAACTCGCCAAGCAACTGAATATCGCACGTAATACTGTGGTGCTGGCGTACGAACATTTGCTCGATGACGGCTATCTGGTCGCCCGTGAACGCAGTGGCTACTACGTTAATCCCGACATTCTTGCGCGCAAGGTCGAGCCAGTTAAGGCGCCTGACGAATCCTCATTCGATGGCACGCCCGACTGGTCCAGCCGGCTGGTGGTAAAGCCCAGCGAACAACGCAATATGAGCAAGCCGCGAGACTGGCAGAAATACCAGTACCCCTTTATTTATGGCCAGTTCGATCCCGTATTGTTTCCCACTGCCAACTGGCGTGAATGTTGTCGCGACGCAGTGAGTATTCCGGCCATTCGTGATTGGGCGTCCGATCGTTTCGATAATGACGATCCCTTGTTGATGGAGCAGATTCGCACGCGCTTGCTGCCGCGCCGGGGCGTGTGGGCATCGCCCGAGCAGATCCTGGTCACGGTCGGCGCCCAGCATGCGCTCTATATGTTGGCCCGCCTATTATTGCGCCCCGACAGCCTGATGGGTATCGAAGACCCTGGCTATATGGATATCCGCAACATTGCCATGCTAAATCCGTCGCGGGTGCAACCGCTGGCGGTCGATGCACAAGGGCTGGTGCTCAGTGATCAGCTCAATGCCTGCGACCTGGTCTACACCACACCGAGCCATCAGTGCCCGACAACAGTGACCATGCCGCTGGAAAGACGCTATGAATTGCTGCGCCGTGCCAATGAGCACAACTTCCTGATTATTGAAGACGACTACGAAAGCGAAACCAACTTCAAGGCCAATCCGATCCCGGCGCTCAAGAGCCTGGATAAAAACGACCGGGTGCTTTATGTCGGCAGTCTTTCCAAGACCTTGGCGCCAGGCCTGCGCGTGGGTTATCTGGTCGGCCCCGAACCCCTGATTCGCGAGGCACGCGCCTTGCGCCGGTTGATGGTGCGCCATCCAGCCGCGAACAATCAGCGCTCGGTTGCCCTGTTTCTCGAGCGCGGATATCACGATGCATTGATCATGAGCCTGATGCGAGCCTACCAGGACCGGCACCAGCAAATGGGCGATGCCTTGCGCGAGTACCTGCCGGACTCATCGCGCGAACCGAGCTTTGGTGGGTCCTGTTACTGGGTCAAGGGCCCTGAAGGGCTGGATGCACGCGAACTGCAAAAACAGGCTGCCAAGCACGGCATCCTGATTGAGCCGGGCGATATTCACTTCTACGCTGAGCAGCCGCCCTTGAACTATTTTCGCCTGGGCTATTCCTCAATTGCCGCAGAGCATATCCGTCCCGGTATCAAGCTATTGGCCGGGCTGATCGAGCAGCTCAGTGGAGGGGCAACTGAACCGCGACTCCACTAACCGGCGGGGCGCTGCTGGTTCTTTGGTTTTCTGCTAGTGCCTTGCGCTGGCGGTGATCGCGGCATCATCTGAACAACAGCATCAATACACAACTCACCGCAGCCCTTGCCTGTGATGAGTTGTCGTGCGCGCCAATAAACACTGGATATGCACTGGCGCAACAACTGGCCCGCAACTGGTTCTATCGGGCTGCTCTCTGACGCTCCTACTCTAGGTCCAGTCCAGACGAACTGGCATTCGCTGGTGAGTGCCGGGTTTGACTGGGCTGACAAGGCTTCGTCACAAGAATAAGAGGAGAGCGCTACATGCCTAATGGCATCTCGAACATGACCAACTGGCTTGATATGGGGCCAGTTACAGCCCTTGTGACGCAGCAGCTGAATACTCAAGCAGGGCAGCAGAGCTGTTCTGAAGTTGCCGAGTTTCTCGGCTATCCCTGTGCGCCGATGCCGCTCTGCGGCTAAGCCCCGATTAACCGGCGGCTTGGCCGTCGTACCCTAAGTACTGAGAGGAAAGTCGATATGGCACGCATGACACCCAGCGAAGCGCTTGTTGAAACCATGGTCGCCAATGGCGTAACCGATATTTTCGGGATCATGGGCTCGGCCTTTATGGATGCGATGGATATTTTTGCCCCGGCTGGCATTCGTTTTATCCCGGTGGTGCACGAGCAAGGCGCCGGTCACATGGCTGACGGTTACTCGCGAGTGAGTGGCCGCCATGGCGTATGTATCGCGCAGAACGGCCCCGGCATCACCAATTTTGTAACGGCTATCGCCGCAGCTTATTGGGCGCACAGCCCGGTGGTGGTGATCACCCCGGAAACCGGCTCCATGAGCCAGGGCCTGGGCGGTTTCCAGGAAGCTCAGCAACTGCCGTTCTTTGAAACCATCACCAAATACCAGGGGCACGTGGCCAACCCTGCGCGGATGGCTGAATTGACCGCGCGTTGCTTTGACCGTGCCATGCAGGAAAATGGCCCGACCCAGCTGAATATTCCGCGCGACTTCTTCTATGGCGATATCAATGTTGATATTCCAACCCCCATACGGATCGAACGTAGCGCGGGTGGTGAGAACAGCCTCAACGAGGCCGCGCAGTTGCTGGCTTCTGCCAAGAACCCGGTGATCATTTCCGGTGGCGGCGTGGTGATGGGCGATGCCGTTGATGCCTGTAAGGCGCTGGCTGAATACCTTGGCGCGCCGGTGGTGAACAGCTACCTGCACAACGACTCCTTCCCGGCGAGCCACCAACTGTGGTGCGGTCCGCTGGGCTACCAGGGTTCGAAAGCCGGTATGAAGCTGCTGTCGCGCGCTGATGTGGTCTTGGCCCTGGGCACGCGTCTCGGCCCATTCGGTACGCTGCCGCAGCACGGCATGGATTACTGGCCAAAGCAGGCCAAGGTGATCCAGATTGATTGCGATCCGAAGATGCTAGGCCTGGTTAAAAAAATCTCGGTGGGCATCTGTGGCGATGCCAAGGCCGCAGCGCAAAACCTGCTCGCTCGCTTGCAAAACCTGGATGTGCTGTGCCTTGAAAACAAGGGCGCCCGCGCTGAAGAAATTGCCATGGAGAAAGCCAATTGGGAAGCTGAGCTGAGCGCCTGGATTCACGAGAAGGATGAATACTCGCTGGATATGATCAACGAGCAAAAAGGCGAGGATGGCAACTACCTGCACCCGCGTCAGGTATTGCGTGAGTTGGAAAAAGCCATGCCGGCCGACGCCATGGTTTCGACCGATATTGGCAACATCAACTCGGTCTCCAATAGCTACCTGCGTTTTGAACAACCGCGTTCCTTCTTTGCCGCCATGAGCTTTGGCAACTGTGGCTATGCCTTGCCAACCATCATCGGTGCCAAGGTGGCTGCGCCGCACCGCACGGCGATTTCCTATGCCGGTGATGGCGCCTGGGGCATGTCGATGATGGAGATCATGACCTGTGTTCGCGAGAACATCCCGGTGACCTCGATTGTCTTCCACAATCGCCAGTGGGGCGCCGAAAAGAAAAACCAGGTCGACTTTTACAACCGTCGTTTCGTGGCGGGCGATCTCGAGAATCAGAGCTTTGCCGGGATTGCGCGATCCATGGGGGCTGAAGGTGTGACTGTGGATCGGTTGGAAGATGTGGGCCCGGCGTTGAAGGCGGCCTGTGACGCGCAAAAAGCCGGCAAGACCACGGTGATTGAAATCATGTGTACCCGTGAGTTGGGTGATCCGTTCCGTCGCGATGCCTTGTCCAAGCCTGTGCGTTTCCTCGAGAAGTACAAGGACTACGTGTAAGTCGCGACTGCAACCTGCGGTAACCCCCGTAGCGGCGCCTTTGGGCGTCGCTGCCCGTCACCTGTAACGGAGATAAATTATGTTGAGCACCATTGCGCATGAGTGCCCAGCGTTTCTGCTCAACCGGGCCAAGACCCTGCCGCGAGTTGTCACTGCGGTGGTCAATCCGGTCAATACCTTGAGTTTGAGCAGCGCCAGGCAGGCCTGCGATGAAGGCTTGATCGAGCCAATCCTGGTTGGCGATGTCGGTCAGATTCAACAACTGGCAGAACAGCTGGATTGGGACCTGCACGGACTGCGAATCGTCCCGGCCGCTGATGAGGCGCACAGCGCCGCGCTCAGTTGTGCCTTGGCGGGCAAGGGTGAGGCGGGCGCCCTGATGAAGGGGCATCTGCATACCGACACCTTGCTGCGTGCTGTGCTTAAGCGCGATGCCGGATTACGCACTGCAAGTCGGCTCAGCCATGTATTTCATATGACGCTGCCGGGCAGTGATAAAGCCCTGTGCATTACCGACGCGGTGATCAATGTCCAGCCGTCGATCATCGACAAGGTGCATATTGCACGTAACGCCATTCAACTGATGCATGCACTGGGTTATGACTCGCCGCGCATGGCCATACTCTCCGGTACCGAGGAAGTGAGCAGCAGCATGCCGTCGAGCCAGGATGCCGCCGAGTTGACCAAACTGGCGGCAATCGGCGCAATCAGCGGCGCGCGCGTCGAAGGCCCGTTGGGGTTCGATAACGCCATTTCCTCAGAGGCAGCACGTATCAAGGGCATCAGTGGCCAGGTCAGCGGCAATGCGGACATCTTGCTGGTGCCGAATCTTGAGTCGGGTAACTTCCTGTTCAAGCAGATGGTTTATTTTATGAGTGCAACTGCGGCCGGCCTGGTCCTGGGCGCAGCTGTACCTATCATTCTCACCTCACGCGCAGACCCACTGGAAGCCCGTCTGGCCTCATGTGCCCTGTCTTCCATTTTTGTCGAGTACTGTGCGCAAGGTCCTGAACGGGCCGTCGCGGTTTAATCATTGAGCAAGGGGCATTACTGATGGCTGTGCAACGCTACGGCTTTATCTTCAAGGCACCGGGTATGGATTTTATGACCCATAACGGCCAGCTCGAGTCAGACCGCTTTGCGGCAACCCTGTGTGGCGTCGCCGATGTCGAACAGGCGGTGATGGTGGCGCTTGAGTTGCTGACACGGCATGTGGAATTGATCGAGTTGTGCGGTGCATTTAGCGCAGATGAAGTAGCGCAGATCCGGCTGGCGCTCGGCGACAAGATCCCGCTGGGTGCTGTCCAGTACAGCGCCGAAGATCGTCAGCGCTTGCAGTCGGTAGCATCCTGAATATTTACTCCCCGGCAGCTTTGTTTGTTGCTTGGGATTGCCAGGCGCTGAAAACGCGCCGACGCCACCAGTCACTGCCTTCGATCAACTGGCGAATCAATGCCTGCTGCTGCGCGCCTCCTGTAAATACTTGGGGGCGCGGTAGAACTGGCAAGCTGTTGAGCTGTTCCTGATCGGCCAAGGGGTGTTCGCCGATCAACAGGGGCAAGTGCGGGCAAAGATAAAATAATATCGGGCCGGTTTGAGCATGCATGACCGGCGCTTCGAACAGCACCTGACTGGCCTTGTCGAGCAGCTCCCGCGTCAGCTCTATGCCAGCGTTGCCATGACTTCGACGGATCAGGTCCCAGCGCGGCGCCAGCTCGCGGCGTATGAATCCGTCCAGCCGCGCAGCCAGCTCATCGGCACTCAAGCCCTGCATGTCCAACCCGGTGCACTGCCCGACAATGCGCAAATAGGTCTTGTCGATCAGCGCGCGCCCGGCGTTTTGCCACTCATAACCGGCAGCCTTTTGCAGGTTGCCATAGAACAGCAACAGCAAGCCGTTTTCGCTGGAGCGTTGATCGTTACCGCCTGCGAACAGAGGGTTTGGCTGTTGCCAGCCTACGCATAGACGCTCACTTGTATGGATCAGTCCAGGATTGTCCATCAACGCTGTTGCCGCTGTGGTCTCGTCACTTTTAAACACGCTCAATCCTGTCAGATAGATACATGGCAAGCTGCAAACTAGCGCGCTGTAAGCTACCCGGCTAGCACCAGCTGTGGGCTTGTATTGGGCCAGTTGGGCTGGCCCCTAACAAGGCTCCGCAGTGGCCCTAATGAGTGGGGCCAGCTTTCACTAGCATCGGTGGTCAGTTATGAACCAAAGGTGTAGGTGAAAATAATGGCAACAAAACAACACCACACGATTCCTCCGGTAGCGATGCAGGTCGGTGCCCAGGATGGCGCCTCTGAGTCATGGTTAAGCCGTCGTACTCAGAAATGCAAACTCATATTGCCCGGCCTGGTCACCTCAGCAGTGGTTGGGGTCAGTGCTTCATTTCTTTCCGAGCACTACGGTGCGCCTGTGATGCTGATGGCGTTGCTATTGGGCATGGCCTTGGGTTTTCTTTCGGAGGAAGGCCGGGCGGTTGCCGGGATTCGTTTCACCTCCAGCACCATTTTGCGTATTGGCGTCGCGCTGCTGGGCATGCGCATCACCCTTGAGCAAATCATGTCGTTGGGTGGCACCTTGCTGGCAGTGGTGATTGGCGGGGTATTGCTGACCATGACCTTTGGCGTGGTGCTGGCGCGGATACTTGGCCAGTCGCGGGATTTCGGTATCTTGAGCGGTGGCAGCGTCGGCATATGCGGTGCTTCTGCGGCACTGGCAATCTCCGCCGTGTTGCCCCAGGACAAAAACAGCGAGCGCAATATCATCTTCACCGTGATCAGCGTCACCGCGCTGAGCACCATCGCCATGATCATTTATCCGCCCATTGCCCAGTGGCTCGGGCTTGATGCCCGCCAGGCCGGAGTTTTCCTCGGCGCGACAATCCACGATGTGGCGCAAGTGGTGGGTGCGGGCTACAGCATGTCCGATGAAACCGGCGATACCGCCACAGTGGTCAAGCTGCTGCGTGTAGCCATGCTGGTGCCTATCGTGTTTAGCCTGTCGCTGCTGCTGCGCAAGCGCAGTGACGGACCTCGCGCCGCGTTGCCGCTGCCCTTGTTTATCATCTTCTTTGTGGTCTTTGTTGCCATTAACAGCAGCGGTATTGCCACGCCGGTCATTCGTGATTTCGCCGTGAGCGTATCGAGTTGGTGCCTGGTCACTGCGATTGCCGCACTGGGGATGAAGACTTCGCTCAAATCCCTGCTCGAAGTGGGTTGGCGGCCAGCGACCCTGTTGGTCAGTGAGACGCTGTTTCTCGCGACCCTGATTCTGATCTGCGTTCACTGGATGGGATAAGGTCTATGGCTTCATGACCCTGCAACTGCACCTGATGTTCCTGGGCTGCGTGCTACTTGCCACCCTGGCCCAGAATCTCACAGGCTTCGCCTTCGGCCTGATCCTGCTGGGCATGGTTGCCTCCATGAACCTGATTCCACTGGCCGAGGTGGCAATTATCATCAGCCTGCTGACCGTGGGTAATGCGCTGGTGAACCTGGGCGGGCCCAAGCCTGAACTGGACCGTAGCGTCTTGATGCCGGTGTTGCTCAGCAGCCTGATCGGCGTGAGCATCGGGATGTGGGGCCTGGGTGCACTGAATGAGTCGCAGATGACCTGGCTGCGGCTCCTGCTTGGTTGCGTGATTGTGATCGGCAGCCTGCTGCTGGTCGTGCAGAGCAAGCCACGGGAGCGCCTTTCGCGGCAACCAGCCTTCTGGTTGTCGGGCGGCTTGTGTGGGCTACTCAATGGCTTGTTCTCCAGCGGCGGGCCACCCCTGGTGTACCACCTCTATCGTCAGCCACTGGGTTACGAGGTGATCCGCAACACCTTGATTACCGTGTTCGCGGCAAACTCAGTCACTCGCCTGGGCCTGGTCATCGCTCAAGGTCAGATGACCTGGCACGTGATCTGGTTGAGCCTGGAAGCCTTTCCGTTGGTGCTTGTTGTGACTGTCCTGATGCGACGCTACCCGCCCAGGCTTTCGCTGCGTGCCGTGCGTTGGCTGGTCTTTTGCCTCTTGCTATTGGCAGGGGGAGGCTTGATCCGGGATGCCTTGCCGGGCGTTCTGATGGCTTCAGCTTGACCCAAGGCGAGCGAGTGCGCCTTGGGCCGGTTTGGCGCTTGTATCAGCCTCTACTCGGCAGGCTCCTGGTTCAGGTCCTGCAATGCGTCGGGCTGGTTTTTAAAGGCCTTGGCAAAAATATCGCGGTTCTTGGCCATATAAATACCCAGTTCTTCACCTTGGGTCTCGTTCAGGCTGGGCACTGCCTTTTGCAATACATCGGTGAGCAATTCAGCCAGCTCAAGCATTTTGTCATGACGATCAGCTTCGGCTTTATCCATGAACAAACGCTCCAGATCTCGACTGCTGCGGTACACCACTTCGACGGCCATTCATCACCTCTACGCCTTCACGCTGATTAATATAGCTGGTTATTCATACAGTACCTGCAAGGATAAAGAACTTGCAGGCATTTGAACAGCAGCAATCCGTGCGCCAATCATCAGAGCGCCGCGAATTGCTTGCCCTGGCTAGCGATCACTGCGAATCGGGCCAAACTCGGTTGGCACCCATGCATAGGCGTCACCTTCCTTGCGTACATGTCCGATACCCGGGAAAGGCAAGTGTGCGCCCGCGATCCAGAGTTTATCCTCGGCTGCTTCGGCAAACAGCTTTTTGCGCGCTTGCACGGCCTTGGCGCTGTCGCTATCGAACTCGATTGTCACTTCCGGATGGCTGAATTGCACCGAATGGCTGTGCACTATATCGCCCCACACCAGCAGGTCCTGGCCTTTTGAGCTGAACATATAGGATGTGTGGCCTGGCGTATGGCCGTTGCTAGGTACCACAGCGACGCCTTCGGGTAGCTTGCTATCGGGGTTGAAGGTTTGCATCTTGTCGGCCGCTGCATAGGGTGCAACAGCCTTCTGGCTCATGGCGAACCGGCCACGAGTGGCTTCTGGCGCCTTGGCTTGTTCGGCGCTGCTCAGCCAATAGTCGGCATCGCCCTTGGGGATGTATATGGTCGCATTCGGATAAGCGCTTTTGCCATCGGCGCTCAGCAAGCCGCATGCATGGTCAGGATGCAGGTGGGTCAGCAATACGGTATCGACCTGTTCTGGTGTGTAGCCTGCTGCCTTGAGATTGTCCTGGATGTTGCCCAGTGCAGGGCCAAAGCACTTGGCGGCCCCGGTATCGACCAGCACCAGGTTGTTTCCGGTGTTGATCAGAAAGGCGTTTACCGCTGTTTGCACGCCTTTACTTGAGTCCAGGAACATCTTGGCCAGCAAGCTTTGAATATCGTCGGCGCTGGCGCCCTTGAGCAGTTGCGTACCGATATCGACATAGCCGTCATAGAGTGCGGTGACTTCAAAGTCACCCACCATCATGCGGTAGTAACCGGGAACCTGGTTGTTTTGCTTGGCAACTGGCGCGGCACTGGCGCTGGCCGCCAACAGTGTGCTGGTCGCAACAGTCAGTGTTAGCAGCGCACGGCGAGTAAAGGATTGAATAGTGGTCATGCTAAATCCTGGTCTGGTAAAGGTTTAATCCGTGCATCAAGTGTTAGACCCCCTTGCCAAGGTTTGTCCAGTGCAATTGCATCTTGTTGTGTTACAGGCTGGCAGATTGTGCTTTGCTTGCGATCAGAAACCGATCCAGCATACTTTTGTCGTTGCTGGCGCTGTGGCTAAGCATTTTTAGGGGAATTCGTGATGAAGTGGGTCGATCGCAGCCGCGAGCAAATGCACAAAAGTGCCAATTCGGTGGGAAACCTGCTGGTAGAAGGCTTCCATTACCTGGGGCTGTTCGCCATTTGTGCAGTCACTGCATGGGCGTCAGTCATGGCGTTCATGGCCATGCTCGAGAAAGGCCAGGCCAGTATTGACGATATCCTGCTGCTGTTCATCTACCTGGAATTGGGGGCGATGGTCGGCATCTACTTCAAGACCAATCATTTGCCGATACGTTTTCTGTTGTATGTGGCTATCACTGCACTGACGCGTTACCTCATTGGTGATGTTTCGCACCACCGGCCACCGGATGTTGGGCTGGTATATTCCTGTGCCGGTATTTTCCTGTTGGCCCTGTCGGTTGTCGCGGTCAGGTTTGCCTCGTACAGGTTTCCCTCGAGCAAGCCAATTGACTCAACCGGCGAGGTCATTGGCAAAAACACCGGTCAATAAGGGCTACTCGGCTCAGGGCGCCAACGGCTCAAGCAATGCCTGCAGGTCTTCTTCAGTGAGTTGCCACTTGGCCTGGCTGCCACCGTCGAGAACACCACGGGCGAGGTTGGCCTTGGCCTGCTGCAGGTGCTGGATTTTTTCCTCGACGCTGCCACGTGTGATCATCTTGTAGACAAACACGGGTTTGTCCTGGCCAATGCGATAGGCGCGATCACTGGCTTGCGCTTCGCTTGCCGGATTCCACCATGGGTCGAAGTGAATCACAGTGTCGGCGGCCGTCAGGTTCAAGCCTGCGCCTCCGGCCTTGAGGCTGATCAGGAAGATCGAGTGATCGCCAGCCTGGAACTGCTCGACCGGGGTGCGCCGGTCCTGGGTGCTGCCAGTAAGTTTTACGTAGCTGATATTGCGTGCGATCAGCTCGGTTTCGATCAAGGCCAGCATCGAGGTGAACTGCGAAAACAGCAGCACCTTGCGACCCTCGGCGAACAATTGCTCGAGCATGCTGAGCAGCGCACTGAGTTTGCCTGAATCACCGCTTTTCAATGATGGGTCGCTCTCGTCGAGCAAACGCAGGTCGCAGCAGGCCTGGCGCAAGCGCAGCAGGGCCTCAAGGATGACGATCTGGCTGCGGGCCAAGCCCTGGCGGCTGATTTCGGCACGCACCTTTTTATCCATGGCCAGGCGCAAGGCTTCATAACGATCACGTTGCGCCGCGCTCAGGTCGACCCAGTAGGTCATTTCGGTCTTGGGTGGTAACTCACGGGTCACATCCTGTTTTTTACGGCGCAGGACAAAGGGTTTGATCCGGCCGTGTAGGTGCGCCAGGCGTTGCTCGTTGCCTTGTTTTTCGATTGGCGTGCGGTAGTCGCGGCTGAAGCTTTTGGCGTCACCGAGCCAGTCGGGCATCAGGAAGTTAAACAGCGACCATAACTCGCCCAAGTGATTCTCAAGCGGCGTTCCGGTCAGGCACAGACGTTGGCGTGCACGAATCTGTCCGGCGGCGATGGCGGTCTTGCTGCGAGGGTTCTTGATGTTCTGTGCCTCATCAAGAATCATCAGGCGATAGTTGTGCGCGCTCAAGGCTTTCAAGTCCCTAGGCAAGAGCGCATAGGTGGTCAACACCACGTCGTGCTGATCAATCAGCTTGAACAGGCTGCGGCGTTTGCTGCCATGCAGTGCAAGCACTCGCAAGCTCGGGGCAAAGCGTGCGGCTTCATCCTGCCAATTGGGTATCAGGCTGGTTGGCATCACGATCAAGGCTGGCTGTTGCAAGCGACCTGCTTGTTTTTCGCCGAGAACGTGAGCAAGGGTTTGCAGGGTTTTTCCCAAGCCCATGTCGTCTGCCAGCAGCCCGCCCATTTCCAGCTCGCTCAAGGCTTGCATCCACGCCAGCCCCTGAACTTGATAGGGGCGCAACTTTGCGTTGAGGTCCCGGGGGACCTTGGCCTTGAACTCCGGCAAGGCCTGCAGGCGATGGGCGAAGCTGCGTATGGGCTCGCCGCCGTTCCATTCAAGCGGTGGGCCGTCGCCTAGGCGGTTCAGGCGCGGTGCATCAGCCCGTGGCAGGCGAATCTTGCTGTTGACCTCGCCAGGTTCGCGGAAGAACAGCTCGCCAAGCGTGGCAAGCATTGGCTTGAGGCGGGCAAAGGGCAAGGCCACGCGCTGATCGGTTTGCGTCAGGCTGACCAGCAGCATCTCTTCGTCCTGGCGCTGGGCTACGGCTTCGCCATTGAGCAACCAGGGCGTGCGGCGGATGGCCTGGAGCAACACAGGTAACAGGCTGACGCGTTGACCCTCGATGGTGATGCCCAACTCAAGGTCGAACCAGTCATGTTCGGCCGACTCTTCAATGTCGGCGTACCAGTGGTCAATCTGCGCCAGATTGTAGTGAAAACTGGGTTGCATCTCGATTTTCCAGCCTTCGGCGCGTAGCGTGGGCAGGTGGTTATCGACAAAGCGCAGCCAGGTGGCTTCATTGGGCAATTCAAAGTGCTCACCCGGGTGTTCGCCCAAGGCTTCGCTCTGGCGCAGGGCAATACTCAGGCCCATGTCGGTCAAGCGCTTGCGCAGCAGGCTTTCCGCACTGGCGTCACGGACGACGCGCAGGTTCAGGTCGGGTTGTTGGCGGATCAACAAATCCTTGCCCTGGCGACCGTAGGCCAGGTGCCCTTGGTAGTCGAATGCGAGTGCGGCACGGTGTTGCGTTTGCTCATGCATGCGACCTTTGCGAGCGTCAAAATGCACCCGCGCGTGACTGCCCAGGCTCAATATGGGTTTCGGCATGATGCCTTCCAGGCGCTGTTCGGCGACTTTCTGGCTGGGTGTTATCAGGGCGCTGTGATCCACGGCAGACTTTTGTTGGCGCTCAAGGGTTAGCAGGGCTGCGGCTACATGCTTGCAGTTATAGCCCACCGGGCAACTGCAGTGACCATTAATGCTCCAGCCGTGCGCGGTTGGGAACAGCTTGATGCGCTGCTGATAGATTTGCCCCGACGAGCCTTTGCAACTGGCAAGCAGATTGTTGTCCGTCAGGTTAAGGAGGGTGCTGCGTGTTTCTTCGGCGTAGCCAAGCCCCCGGCGAAAATGCCCGGCATCGAATGTAGAGCGCCAGTTATCCTGACTCAACTGCAGGATATTCAGGGGCATCGTTGGAGGTCTGCTGGGTGGGTCATCGCTGCGCCGTGAAATTAAGCAAAGCCGATGATTCTTGCACAGTTAAGCGGCCTGATGCAGACCGTTGGGGCAAATATTTTGATTGCCTGCGTCGTCACCGGCCAGGGTGATGCACTGGCCGATTAGCTTGCAAACACGGCGCGGTACTGGCTGGGCGTTGCGTGATACGCCTGGCGGAAACGGTTGCTGAAGTGACTGGCGCTGGCAAAGCCACAGGCCAGGGCGATCTCAACCAGTGAGCCTTGGCCGTTGCGCAGTAGCTGCGAGGCCAGGTGCAGGCGCTGCTTGAGCACATAACGGTGCGGCGGCAAACCAAAACTCTGGGTAAACATGCGAGCGAAGTGGTACTCCGACAGTGCGCACATACCCGCCAACTGGCCAAGGCTCAGCGGTTGGTCGAGGTGACTGTCGATAAACTCACGCAATCGCCTACGCTGGGCTGGTGCCAGACCGCCACTGACTTTCAGGCCATCACGCTTGCCCACCTGAGAGAGCAGGGCGTGGTCGAGCAGTTGGTGAGCGATGCTGTTGATCAGCAGGCGCTCGCCGGGTTCATGCCAGTTCATCAGGCTGAGCTGGCGAAAGCGCTGGGCTTGCTCGGCGTCATCAAGAAAGGTGCCTTCGCGCAATTGCAACTCGCGCGGCTCGCGGTCGAGCAAGCGCACAGCCGCCAAGGCAAAGTGTTCCTCGCTGATATACAGGTGGGCCAGGTTGATTTCACCGTTGATGATCCACTTTGAGTGATGCCCGGCTGGCATTACGCAGAGTTTGCCGGGCGCGCCCTTGTTGTCGGGTCGCTCGCGGCGAAATGTGCCGGTGCCGCCCGCCAGATAGCACGACAAGGTGTGATGGGTCGGCGCTTCGTAGTCGCGTACATCATGGCTGTTGCTCCACAATGCAGCGGCCAGGCCGTCGCCTAGCTCGGCACTGTGGTGCAAGCGTGCGTTGGGCGATTGGCCCATTGCTTGGAATACCTGGCTTTCTTCGAGTTGCGCCATACATACCTGTCCTCTAGCCCGAACATGCTACTCCGCCGTGGGGCTGCTGCCAGCCCCCGGCGTGAAAAAAGCGCAAGATTGTGTAAGTCGCGCGGGGCCGGTCGTGGGCGCCATAGTGAAAAGCGCAATTTTGTGCAAGCACGCCGGTAGCGGCAGGCGCAGACTCGCTTTATCTACTGGGAGTTGTGCGATGAACCTGTCGTTGTATTTGATGACCGTACTGATCTGGGGCACCACCTGGATCGCCTTGAAATTGCAATTGGGCGTGGTGGCTATTCCCCTCTCTATTGCCTATCGATTTGGCCTGGCGGCTGCGGTGCTGTTTGCGATCCTGCTGCTCAGCGGGCGCTTGCAGAAAATGGATCGGCGCGGACAAATGATATGCCTGGTACAGGGGCTCTGTCTGTTCTGTATCAACTTCATGTGTTTCTACACGGCCAGCCAGTGGATTCCCAGTGGCCTGGTCGCGGTTATATTTTCAACCGCCACGCTGTGGAATGCGCTTAATGCCCGGCTGTTCTTCAAGCAGCGAATTGCAGCCAACGTATTGGCCGGCGGTGCGCTGGGGTTGTGCGGCCTGGGCTTGTTGTTCTGGCCCGAGCTGGCAGGGCATGAGGCGAGCCCCGAGACGTTGCTGGGTATTGGCCTGGCAGTTATCGGTACGCTGTGCTTCTCCGCAGGCAACATGCTCTCGAGCTTGCAACAAAAAGCGGGCCTCAAACCGCTTACGACCAATGCCTGGGGCATGCTTTATGGCGCCTTGATGTTGCTGGTGATCTGCCTGGTTACAGGCACGCCATTTACCTTTGAGGTCAATAGCCGCTATATCGGCACCTTGTTGTATCTGGCGATCCCGGGCTCGGTTATCGGCTTTACCGCTTACCTGACCCTGGTTGGACGCATGGGCCCGGAGCGGGCAGCTTATTGCACTGTGTTGTTCCCGGTGGTTGCATTGAATATCTCGGTATTTGCCGAGGGCTACCAATGGACCGCACCTGCGCTATTGGGCCTGGTGTTGGTGATGCTGGGCAATATCCTGGTGTTTCGCAAGCCCAAGGTGTCCGCAGCAGCAGTGGTCGTTGCGCGCTAGCTCTGCGTGTTGCCAAGCGCCTGCAATGCAGGTGCTTGGGTGAATGCTGCAGGCTACTGCGGGTGAGCGCTTTGGCGGGGAATCAGGCACACCGCGAGCAGTACCGGGTAGCACAGGTAATGCAGCCAGAACAGGATGTGGCCAGCCCTGCCGGGCTCATCCTTGAGGTACATCATGCCGAGCAGACCCAGGTACAAGACTCCAAGCACCGCCGCATAGATAGCGACCATCACCCAGCGTTCCCGGCGTTCGGGAAGCCGTTGGTTGCGCCACTGAAATACTCCGCGCACGGCAAGGCCGACAGCCACGGCGACCAGCAAGGTGGCGGGCAAGCCACCGAGTTTTACCCAGGCGCGCACCATCAGGTTGAGTACAGCCACAGCCACAACCGCGGCGAATGCGTAGTAATGCAATCTGGGTTGCTTCATCAGAGGGTCCGGTTGAGGCCAAAGCGTTTCATCAGCCCTTTTTCGAGCAGTGCCTTGGGCAGTAGGTTGGCCAGCAGCGGCAGCATATGGCTGCCGTTGCCCAGGCGGATAAGCCGAGGACGTTTGTCGCGTTGCACGGCTGCCAGCAGGTTGCGCGCAAAGTGCAGGGCGGGGGTCGGGTTGTCTTGCGATGCATTGGCTCGGGCGCGAATACCCTCGCGCAGGGGCCACCAAGGTGATTTTTCGTCGATTAACTGCTCTGCCTGCTGGCTGGCATTGCTGCCGAAACTTGATGCAATCGCGCCCGGCTGAACCTCCATCACATCAATTGAGAAGGGCGCAAGCTCCAGGCGCAGCGCATCGGTCAGCGCATGCACCGCGGCTTTTGAGGCGCAATAGGCGCCGGCAAAGGGCGTGACAAGCACCCCTGAAACACTGCCGATATTGACCACCAGGCCTTTATTGCGGCGCAGCAAGGGGAACAGGGCGCGGGTAATGCCGACGAGGGCAAAGACGTTGGTCTCGAATTGCTTGCGCATGCCTTCAGCCCCGCCGTCCAATAGCGGGCCCATGGCGCCATAGCCGGCATTATTGATCAGTACATCAAGGCCGCCAATCTCTTCGGCAAGACGGGCGCCCAGCTGCTCAACGGCGGCTGCATCGTTGACGTCGAGCTGTACCGCATTGAACCCGGCAGCACTGAGGGCCGCCAGGTCAGACTCCTTCCGGGCCGTGGCCCAGACCTTATATCCGGCGGCCTGGAACACCTCGGCCAGGGCGCGGCCAATACCGCTGGAGCATCCAGTGATCAATGCAGTGAACTGGGTCGTCATAGCGTTATCCTGAGCTGAATTGGAATGGGTTCAGAATAAGCCAATGGCGGTTCGCAAACCTAGCGTGAATATCCTGTCATGCCCGTCCAGTCAGTCGGCAAAGCTGCCTTGTATGCGCTGCGCCCGAAACTCAAGGCTGCTGGCCCGATATCCGCTGCGCAGCGGAGGTAAAGGCAGGCAGCTTTCCCAGGTCGAACCAGGCAGCAAATCGCCGGGGCCGGTGTAGCGGGGCGAGTCATAATTGTTTTCCACCAGGTTGACACTGTCTCCAGGACGGAAGGCTGCCATTTGCCATTGCAGGTCGAGCAAGGGCTTGGGGCTGGCGTTTTTCAGGCTCAATGCCAGCGGCTGGTCTGCCGGGCAATTCTGCGGGTCGTAGGTAAAGCGCATTTCCAGTTCTGCCAGGTGACTTTTCTCACGGTTTTCCTGCCAGATCACGATCGAGGCGACAATAAACAAGCCGACAACGGCAACCAGCGTCACGGGCAGGGCTTTGCTCGGGTAGCGAATCAGCAGGATAAACCAGCTGAGAATCAGGATTGCACCGAATAACATGGTGATGACCTTGGGCGGCGAACATCTGTTCATCCTACACAAGCTGGCGCGGTGGGAAAGGAGGAGGGGTTAAAAAATGTAACCGGCAAAGTGCTGAAGTCGCTTGAGTCACCCTCGAGCCGTCTTCTGCTTTGCTGTAGTGCAGCGAACGGCAGCGGTACCGGCTGTGGGCCCGCATCTCGCGACGAATCGCAGCTGACCAGCAATAGGTCCGCATGGATGAAGCTCCAGCTATTTGTCACATAAGCATGCCAGTCCGGCCAGTAGACCAGCGCAACAAAGGCGTACCTCAAGCCGTAATGCTTGCCGAAGTCCTACGCGATCACGGGTATTGGGCTTACCGTGCACGATTGAGCGCGGCCAGCCCGTCGGGAGCAAGGCTCGAGGTACTTGCTCATCTGGGAATTGATCCTGAGGAATGTCCAGCGACCATGCTGCTACTGCATATCGAGATGCCTGAGTCTGCATCTCAAGCCCAGATGCCCACTCTACCTGTTGGTTGGTCGGCAGACCCCGAGCTCACCCGAGGAATAGGCAACCAGTTCCTTGACGAGTGCAGCGCACTGCTAGCAGTGCCGAGCGCGATCATACCGAGCACAGTCAACTACCTGTTCAACCCCCGGCATCCAGAAGCACAGAGCGCGACAATCCATATTGAACTTTTCACCCCCGGTTCGAGGCTGTGCTAGCGAACGCCTCTGGCGAACGCCTCTAAACAGCAAAAAAACCAGGCAGAAACGCGGGCTCCGTTGCAGAGCCCGCATTGGCTTTAGCGTACTTCTATGCGTGCAGCCTCATCGTGGCTGCGGCCGTAGACATCTTCAAAGCGTTCGATGTCGTCCTCGCCCAGGTAGGTTCCCGATTGCACTTCAATCAGCTCAAGGGGGATTTTGCCTGGATTGCTCAGGCGGTGAACGGCGGTCATCGGGATGTAGGTCGACTGGTTTTCCGTCAGCAAGAAGGTGCGGTCATCACAGGTCACCTCAGCGGTACCGGCCACCACAATCCAGTGCTCGGCACGGTGGTGATGCATCTGCAGCGATAACTGCGCGCCCGGCTTGACCGTGATGTGCTTGACCTGGAAACGGCCACCCATGTCGACCGAGTCGTACGACCCCCACGGACGGTATACCTCGCAGTGGTTTTGCGCTTCGCAGCGGTTCTTGGCGTTGAGTTCGTTGACCACGTGCTTGACGTCTTGCACGCTGTTGCGGTGGGAGATCATGGTCGCATCCTTGGTCTCGACCACAACGATGTCGTCCAGGCCAATGATCGATACCAGCTTGCCGTTGCCCTGTACCAGGCAGTTGCGGCTGTCGTGAACCATGACATCGCCCTTGACGACATTGCCGTGTACATCCTTGTCGTGCACATCCCAGATCGACGACCAGCTGCCGACGTCATTCCAGCCCGCATCGAGTGGCACTACGCAGGCGCGATCGGTTTTTTCCATGACGGTGTAGTCGATCGAGTTGTCCGGGCAGCAGGCGAAGGTCGCTTCGTCGATATTGACCACATGGTCGGTCTCGTTGCTGCGCTCCAGGGCCAGCAGGCAGGTGTCATAAATGTCGGCATCGTGACGCTTGAGCTCTTCGAGGTAGCGGCTGGCACGGAACATAAACATGCCGCTGTTCCAGAAGTAATCGCCGGAAGCCACAAACTCAACGGCGCGTGCGGCATCCGGTTTTTCGACGAAGCTCTCGACCCGCACCACGCCTTGCGGCAAGCTCTGATCAGCTGTCGAGCGAATGTAGCCGGAACGGGTTTCAGGGCTGTTGGGCGGTACGCCGAAGAGCACCATTTCACCTTTTTCGGCGGCCGACCTTGCAATGGTCAGTGCCGCCTCGAATGATGCCCGGTCGTCCAGTACGTGATCGGCCGGTAGGACCAGCAACAGTTCATCGCGCCCTTCGGCAACCAGTTTCATCGCTGCAATTGCAACCGCTGGCGCGGTGTTACGGCCAAATGGCTCGAGCAGGATCGACTGCGCACTGAGGTTCTGTGTGCTCAGTTGTTCCTGGATGATAAAGCGATGCTCTTTGTTGCCCCCCAATACGGGGGCTTCCATACCTGCAAATGACAGACGCTTGAGGGTCTGTTGAAACATGCTATCGCTGCCTGTCAGCGCCAGGAACTGTTTGGGATACTGTTTACGCGAAAGAGGCCAGAGTCGCGAACCGCTGCCACCGGAAAGAATTACTGGGATCATGTGTTCAACTCCTGAAACGTTCATAGATTTGGCTGGTATCACGCGTTATTGCGAGAACACCCGTTAGCAAGCTCATATGAGCCGTAGAGGACTTCTCCGTAGCGCCTGCCTTGGCGGCGCTATCTTTTAGCGACCTGATTTGCGGTCTTTGTATTGTGGGTTCTATCAATCGGTTTTGGCGGGGCGCTTGACCCAGTTCGGCGAGATCTTTGAACCGCTGCCCGTAACGTACAGGCTGACCACTTCGCCGCGGGCCAGGGCAACTGGCTTGAGGTCGCTGATCTTGTTGTCACCCTTGAACAGTGCCAGCTTGATCTTGACCGGGTTGACTTCGCGCTCGCCGTGGCTTGCAGGGGCAACGCTGTCGACTACCTTGGTCTTGCCGTCGGCCGTCTTCAGGGTGACGTTGCTGTCAGAAAGGTTCTGGACCCGTAGCAAGGCCTTTTGCTTGTTCTTGAACGCTGGGTCCTCAACCAGCTTTGGCTCAACGCCCGGCTGGCTGACCAAGGTGTAGTAATGGTCGGCATCGAGTTTCACCGGGATGGTCTTGTCACCTACCTGTGCGCTGTAGCTGCCCGCAGGCATAAAGCTGAAATCACTTGAACCAAGCGGCGAAACTTCATTGAGCGAGGTGTTGCCCACACTGACACTCAGTTCCGTATTGCCAGCGTTGTAGGCGCGAACGAAGGTCGATCCCTTGGGAGCGATAGGTGCATACAAACCACCTTCTCCGGCACTCGCATGGAAGCTGCCAAGGCTCAGCGCTACTGCGCAAGCGAAAGTGGTCAAGTTGCGATTTGTCAGTAAGGCCATCGGTATTTCTCCATCTTCGTTTCACACAACGGCATTGCAGCCGTTAATTAAGCGAGGTGTCATGCCTCTCTATTACTGTTACGCGCTGGCAAGCGATGCCGGCGCGCGGGTTGGCGCATCAGCGGCTGCCGGTAAGCGCCAGGTTTTGCTCATTGCCAAGTGCTTTAAGCTTTGCGATCCATTGCGGGTCGAATTCACTAAGGTCGTTGGGCATGGGCAGGTAACGCTCGGGGAACTCCCAGATCACCACCTCGGGCGGTGAGTTCTTGAAGTCATCACTCTGTAGGTACTTGAGCATCGGCAGAATCGGGCCACGACCGTCTTCGGCGTAGTTGCTCAAGTCATGTTGCAAGTGCTCGCGTAGCGCACCCTCGAAATTCCAGTTGGGGTTGGCGCTATAGCTGGTGCCCACCAATGCCACCGGTATTTCGTGGTCAGCAAACAGGGCATCAGCGCCTTCGGTTTGCGAGACAGCTTCGGTGCTGCGTTTCTGCAGTTGATCAGGACGTGGCATAAGGCTTTTGAACAGCGGGTCGAGCGGGATAAACCGGGTCAGGTCGCCGTGGTATGGCTCGGTTTTACGCGCCGAAGTGACGTACTCCTGTGGCTCGCCCGGTAACTTGAAGTTGTTGTGCACTGTCTCGCTCAAGCGCTTGGCGGCAATGTCGGCGCCCAGTGGCGTCCAGTGGGTATCGGTACGCAGGAATACCTGGCCTTGCGCTTTGGCCGGTTTAAGCACGGCCAGCAGGTCTGGCGCAGTGATTCCGGCACGCTGCAACGCGGTGCGAAAGCGTTGGTACAGTTCTGCATGGATCGCGCTGGCGTGGTTGTTCCCCGTGTATTCGGGATAAAGGCGGGCTTTGGCGGGCACAACTGCCATCACCAGCTTGACGTCATGCTCGGCCAGCAGATTGCGTACGCCTTCAACTGTATTGAGGTTGTCACGCAGGTTTTGCGGGCCCTTGGCGTCGGGCTTGAACTCTTCATCCGAGTAGAGCCAGCCTTCGACACCAATCTTCACGCCCTGGCGGCCTTCGTTGAACAGTAGGTAATCAAGGGCTGCCCAGACATTGGTGCCAATGTCCTTGAGCGGCAATTCCTTGTCGTAATGATGTTCGAAGCTTTGCGCCAGGTTGCCATCAAGCACGCTGTAGGTCTTGGGTTGCTTGTAGTCGAGTACGCCGCTCATCGAAGAAATGAAGCCCAGCGACAACACAGTAATAAACGAGGCGATATAGATTTTTTCTGCGGTTCTTTTCATGGTCGGCCTCACTCAGAACTGGAAGTAAAGGAAGGGCGAGTAGCTCTGCGCCGAGAGCTTCAACAGCGAGGCGCAAAACAGCAGGAACAGCGCCGTACGCACCAGGGTTTGCGCCATGGCCGGGTTTTGCTGTGCCATTACGCTTGCTGTCGCGGTAGTGGAGTTGGTGACCGGGTCGCTACCCAGCGTGGCGTCTTTCTCGGGACGCTTGCTGGAGCGGTGACGGTTGAACTCGCGCACGCCACAGACCGCCAGCACCAGGTAGGCGATGACCAGCGTTGCGATTTGCAGATCATTGATATTGGCGCTGTTCAATTCGCTGAGCTGCCAGCCGTTGAAGCTGAACATCGCGCTGTACATGCGCCAGGCGACGTCGAGGTTTTCCGCGCGAAAAATCACCCAGCCAAGCATGACCAGCAAGAAGGTAAAGGCCCATTTGAAGGGGTTGAGTACCCTGGGCGCAGCCTTGACACCCAAGGCGCGTTCAATGGCAAGCCAGGTGCCGTGCCACGCGCCCCAGATCAGGAACGTCCAGTTGGCACCATGCCAGAAACCACCGAGCAGCATGGTCAGGAACAGGTTGCGATAGGTGTTGAATGTGCCATGGCGGTTGCCGCCCAGGGGTACATAGAGGTAGTCGCGCAGCCAGGTCGACAGGCTGATGTGCCAACGGCGCCAGAACTCGGTGATCGACTGGCTGGTATAGGGTTGATTGAAGTTTTCCATAAAGCGGAAACCATTAATCAAGCCAAGGCCGATGGCCATGTCGCTGTAGCCGGAGAAGTCGAAATACAGCTGCGCGGTATAGGCCAGCATGCCCAGCCAGGCATCACCGGTACTTGGGTTGCTCAGGGCAAAACAGTGATCGACCAGCGGTGCCAGGGTGTCGGCGATAAACACCTTCTTGACGAAACCCTGCATAAAGCGCGTGGCGCCTTCGGAGAACTTGTCGATGCTATGGGTGCGATCAGTGAACTGTTCGGCCAGGTCTTTGTAGCGCAGCACCGGGCCTGCAATCAGTTGCGGGAACAGGGCGATAAAGGCTGCGAAGTTGATCAGGTTTTCCGTGGGTTCGGTATCGCCACGGTAAACGTCAATCAGGTAGCTCAGCGACTGGAAAATGTAGAAGGAAATCCCAATCGGCAAGATTACATGGGTCAGTACAAAGGGCTCGAAGCCTGCTGCCTCCATCACCTTGTTGATATTGGCCACACCGAAGTTGGCGTACTTGAAGTAACCCAGGGTCGCCAGGTTACCGGCCACGCCCCAGAGCACCCAGCGTTGTGCGGCCTTGGTACGGACTCCCGCGCGGTAAATGCGCAGGCCAAAACCGTAGTTCCACAATGTGACAGCCACGAATAACAGCAGGAAATCGACGCGCCACCAGGCATAGAAGCTGTAGCTGCCAATCAGGATCAACAAGTTGCGGTAGCGTGCGCCACTGAGGTAGTACAAGCCGAGGAAGATCGGCAAGAACAAAAACAGGAACACGTTGGATGAAAAGACCATCCGTGCTTCTCCATTAACAGGTCAATAACAGAGCTCTTGAGCTCGTCGCCCCGCCAAACCACTTGGCGGGGATGGGGTAGAACGTGGTTTAGCCGCCCTGATGCCTAGGGTTGAATACGCTGCTGACATCACCGCCGAGGCGGAATGTCTTGAACGGGCCAAACTTCTCAATGCCTTTCTCGAAGTCCGCCGAGCAGCTGTAAAGCGTGCAATAGGGCGCGAGCCAGGAAAACTTGGCGCGTTTCCTGAGATCGGTCATGTCCTGCTTGTCTCCGGTCTTGTCCTTGAACTCATCGGGCTCGGACACCCCCTCCATGACCCGCTCGGCAAGGCGCTTGAGCGCTTGCTGGTTTTCCGGGCGGACATCAACGCCATTGGCCTGGGCAAATGCAGCAATCATGGTCAAAGGCGGCAGGCTGTAGTTGTGGTACGCCAGCGCGCGCTGCTTGCGCCTTAGCTCGTTAGGCAGATAACCCTCGTCGTCGACCTGGTTGGCGGCTACCTGAAACTGCTTGATCGACCAGTCGAACAAGTCGCGCCTGTTGGTTGCGACTGCCGTGGCCATCACTGACCAGGCCGCCCAGTAGCTGTGGTTGTTGATCTTGCGTTGCGGCAGGTCGCTCCAGTCGTGGACGGTCAACTCGGCCAGCTTGACGAACCACTGCTCGATTTCCTGCGCCTGCTGGGGGTAAGCCTTGAGCGGTTGGCTCTCGGAGAACTTCAAGCGCAAGTAGGCTGAAGACATGCTGCCCAAGGCCCATTTGCGCATTGATTTGCCGGTGTGGTTGTAATCCGTGCTGAGCAGGGCGCCCGCTTGCGCCCAGCTGTCCATCCACTGCAGCGCGCATTCAAGTTGCTTGGGATCACCGTTTTGCATGTAGCGCATGATGTAGCGGTTGCTGCCACGCTCCATGGTGGTGATGTCGGCGGTGCTGTCGCGAAAGGCTTTCTCGGCGACCTTATTGAGTGTCGAGCGGGCCTTGTCCGAACCCTCATATTTACTGCGAAACACCAGGCTGCCGGTGTAGGGCTTTGGCGCTGGGTCACAGGACTGCGGCTTCTTCTCGGTGCTGATTACCGGTGCGTAGTAGCCAGTCGGCGGCACCAAGTCACTGGCAAAGCTGGCCTGGGCAAATATCGCACTGGCCAGTAAACAGGGGGTAAGTAGCCATTTCTTCGCTTGCATGGTTGACTCCATCCTCAGTTGGCTTTCGCCGTGAGGTTTTTGCCGGAAGTCGATGGTCGCTTGCACAGCGTTGCTTCAACGCTCAGGCCAGCGGGCATTTGTTCCGGGCTTTGGATTTCAAGGGCGAGCAGGTTGAGATCACGCCAGTCAGGGTCGTTCCTAAGTTCAAAGACATAGCGGCCGCCGGTATCGACGCGATCGCTTTGCTCAATTTTGAATTTTTCCCGGCGGCCATTGAGGTACCACAGGGTGGCTTTGGACTCATGCACGCTGGGGTCGCTGAAGGTCAGGTCAACCTGGTAGTCGCCCCCGCGTATATCGCGCAACGCGGTGTCTTCACCGTTGACCAGGATCTGGTTGTTACCGGGTTTCATCTTGATTTTGTTATGCATCACCGCCGGGCGGCCTTCGCAGCCGTTGTCGACCATGGGCAGGGCCTGACGGTAGAAACTGTCTTGCGCCAGGTCGTAGTGGGTGGCGAACTCCCAGATCAGGATCTTTGGCGGATTGGTGCGAAACTCCTCGCTGGCCATGTATTGCAGCAGCGCGCTGTCGAAACCACCGCCACTGACCGCCATGTTCAGCACTTCGGCACCGCTGTACTGCTGCAGGAACCCGGGGAAGTTGTACGCCGGGCCGCTGTTACTGGTGCCGACAATGGCGATTTGCGGAACCGACTCATCACCAAACAAGCTGTCGGCGTCCGCAGCACCAACTGGCTCGGTTTCATAGCGAGGCACATATTGAGTGGCGTAGCTGACGCCGCAGAATTCGGCTGCGGTTTTGTGCAAGGTGCCCGCCTTGGGCAGCAGGCCGACAACGTTGCTTTCAAATTCCTTCTTAGGAATGTCATCGAAGCCGGGGATTTGCTTTAGCGTCTGGGCGACCAGTTTGGCTGTGCGTGAGGCACCTGCTGGCGTCCAGTGATGGTCGGCTTCGAAGTAATAAGGCGTCTTGACGTCCTTCTCATCGAACAAGGGCGAAAGGTCGGTCACCCAGATACCGGTCTTGCGTAAATCCGCGACGGCTTGCAGGTAGTTCTTTTTTGCCAGTGCGTAGTTGAAACGTGACTTTTCGGCGTCCGTCAGTTGCTCGCGATTGACCAGGCCCCGGGTGGGTTGATAGACGATCATCAGTTCGATGCCCTTGCGCTTGAGTGCATCACGCAGGCGCTTGAACTGTTGGTAGCCGTGCGCCGTGGTGCCAAAGTCGGTACGCAGGTCATTGCGGCTACGAAACAGCCAGTCGCCTTTGCCCTGTACCAGCGCGGTAAAAAAGCTCAGGTACTTGGTGTTGTAGTTCGCCGGGTTTTGCGCGGCCGGGCACAATGGACCAACCCGCTGCACGCTATAGTTGGGTTCAGCCATGGCTGCGCTGGCGGTGCCGAGCAAGACACCGGCTACAGCAAGTTGGCGCAGTTTAAAAATCTTCTTACTCACGTTATTTGCCCTCAATTCTGCAGTTCTGCCTGGCTTTCGACGGGGTCGATCAGCACCGCCAACTTGCGCCGTACCAAGAGGTCGAGAATCTCTTCCTGGCGCTTGCCGAGCACACCCGAGAAACTGATGCCGGTGCTTTTGGTGGGGGCAATCATGTTCACGCGGTACAGCTCAAGGCTTAGCGGTGAGTCGATGGACAGGGGGCCGGAGCCGTTCGCTGCCAGCGTGCCGCCGACCAGAATCATCGACACCTTGGTGTCGAAGGGGTCGAGGTCAATGTCGCGATCGGTGTCCGACAGGTCCTTGATGTGGCCGTACAGACCGGTCAACTTGTTGCCGGCCGAAAGGTTTTCGTAGATGCGAATGTTGACGCTGTTACGCACCCGGATACCGTGGCGGGAGTTGTTCAGCACCTTGTTGCCCCACAGCAGGTTGTGGCTGCTTTCATACAGGGTGATGCCGTCCGAGTGGTTCTGGTAAACCTCGTTGTAGGCAATCAGGTTATTGATGCTGTTACGGTCGATTACGATGCCGGAGAGCTTGTTGTCATAGCTCTTGTTGTTGATGATCCAGCTGTCATCAACCTCACGGGAGATGATGATGCCGTGCTTTTTCTTGGTGCCATGAACGGTATTCTCGGCAATGATCAAGCGGCGTGAGCGGTCGTGCGGGTCAATCCCGTAGACGATGTTGTCGCGGTAGGTGTTGCCCTTGAGCACCACATCGTCAGCCTCGTAGCAATAAAAGCCATACCAGTGATCGACAAAGGTCGAGTTAATCAGCCAACCGGTTGGGCGAGGGCGCTTGAGGCGCTTATCCATGCCGGGTGAGTACTGGGTAACACTGATGCCGTAAGACTTACTCTGGTTGTAGCCCAGGCTGGTTATCTCGCTGTTGGAGATGTACAGCTCACTGCCGCCCCAGGACACCAGGAACGGGCGGAACTCATTCGGCGTGCGGAAGGTCGCCGGCCCGTTATCAGCCTCACGCCAGGCGGTGAGCCTGGAATCGGTGATAAACAGCATGCCGTCATTGACCATGAAGGCGCCGCGCTCTTGCGACAGGCGCAGGTCCTTGGTGTCCTTGCCAACCTGCAGGGTTGCACCCTGTGACACCACGATGGGCAAGCGCGCCAAATAGACGCCGGGAGATGTTTCGGCAAACTGGCTATCGGGCAGGGCCTTGGCGATATCCGCCGGGGTTACGTAGCCACCTTCGATAAAGATGGCGTGGGGCATGCCTTTCTGGCGTTTAACCCATTCGCGCAACCGCTCGTTACCGCCGATGAAGTCTTGCAACTCGACCTGTTGAAGCATGCGCCGCACCACAACCTTGCCGCCGGGTTTGTGCTCGATCTTGGCGGCGACCGCCTCAGCGGTATAGCCGGAGAGATCGGGCAGCTTGGGCTTGTCCATCAGCAAGGGTTCGATTGGCGCGCTGCTGACGGTGTAGTTGTTGGTCTCGTTCAGCACTTTTGTCGAGTCAGGCGCATGCCTCACGGCGCTGTTCGGAGTGCCTTGGCTGTCCAGCGCCAACGCCAGCGGCGCGCTGAGCAACAAGGTGCCCAGGAGCAGCAGGTTGATCCCCGCAGTGATCCTGAGTTTGTCAGGTTGTGGATACATGAGCAGTCCTCAGAAGCGCCAGATGACGTCGACAAATGCACGGTGCATGACAGAGTCAGTGCCTTTGGCGTAGGCATCGCCCGGTAGGAAGACGCCACCGCGCAAGCGCACCAGGGCGGCGCCTTCATCGACCTGTTCAGCCAATGCAGCGGGCAACAAGCCCTGCTTGAAATAGCGCGTGACAACCAGGTCAACCTCCTGGCCTACGTCTTTTTCACCGTTTTCAAGGTTGGCGATAATCCCGCTGTCACCAATGTCCTGCTTGTCATCGACCCGCCAGAACTTGTGATAAACCAGGCTGGCGTCGTACTCGTCTTGCAACTGCCAGGAGCCAAACAGGGTCGCCGCTTGCAGGTTGCTCAGCTCACCGCGGAAGGCCTCGCCAAAGCGGTGCAGGCGAGCATTGGTCCCGGTGAAGTTGGAGCGATTGCTTTCCATGCCGGTCTGGCGGAACTGTTCCGAGCTGTCGTCATCGCCGCCGCCGCTGCCTCGGGCGTAAGCACCACCGACTTTCCAGTTCTGGTCGATGTTCCAGCGCAGGCCAAGGTCCATGGCCCAGGCATCGACATCCACATTGCGCGAGCCGTTCGCGAGTTTTTGGTCGCCGACATTGGCGAGTTCCAGTTCGTTGATGTCACCGGTCAGCCAGGTGGCCTGTGCCCAGTAGTTGAGCGGTTGGGTCGAGCGACGGTTGTAGAAATCACCGTCGGCGCTGATGCCCAGCCACGTCAGGTCACCGGTGTAGCGTTTGCTCAATTCATCCACTTCTTCACCGGTATTGGGCAGGCTGCCGTTGTCGCGACTGTGGTGCGCCTTGAGGCCAACCCAGTGCCCGGGTTTCCACTGAGTGGAGATGCCGCCAAAGTAATGCTGGCGATCTTCATCTTCCGGGGCCAGGTCATCCAGGTCGGTCCGGTAGTCGGAGAAACGCTCGGCCACGCCCAGGTTGGCGCGCAGCAGGGTGGTATCGAATTCCCAGTTCAGCGCTTCGATATTGGTGTCCCACCAGGTGCCTTCGTCGCTGCGAACGCGCTGACGACCGAGGCGCAGGTGCTCGCCGGGATAAGCGGTCAAGCCGGCGTAGTCGACCCAGAACTCGCGCATGGCCAGGTAGCTCTTGTCTGGTTCGCGTCCGTCATTGCTGTTGGCGCTGCTGCTGTCGCTGTCGTCTGCATTGTTTTGCAGGGTGTCGGTTTCAATGATGTCCGTGGCGGTCACCGCCTGGCCCATGGCAAACGCACTCCAGTTGCCGTGCTCGCCGTATAACCAGGGGCGCAGGTCCAGACCGATACCGTTGACGTCGCCGCCACTGCGGGTGCCCAGGTCGCGGTCGTCTTCCGATTGCGCGGTAATCTTGGCGGTGAGGCCGAAGTTCTGGTCCGGGCTGTTCGCCGCAAATGCGCTGGCGCTGGATAAAAGGGTCAGGCCCAGGCCGAGGCTCGCTGCGATGCTGTTGAGTTTTGTCGTCGGGTTCTTATTCATTGAAGCTGTGCCTGTAGCTGAGTTTGGTTTTGCAAGGCGGTGCCACGCAGTTCGCGTTCCTCACGGAGCTTTTGCTCGGCTTCACTGCGTTGGGCTGGCGTTAGCTTTTGCGCAACCTCGTTGGCCAGGTCGGTGCTTGCCTGCGTGTTTTTGGGGAGTGCCAGCTGGCTGAAGACATAGGCGTTGCTCAGGTTTGGCACTATGCCTTTGCCTTGCGAGTACATTTGCGCCAGGGCGTAGTCGGCATTGATCTGGCCGCTCCGTGCAGCGCTCAACAGGTGGTCGAGTGCCTGCTGCGGGTAGATATCGCCCAAGTAGCCGCGCAGGTAGATTTGCCCCAGCAGGTAATTGCCCGTCGGCTCGCTGGGAGCTGCCTTGCGCAGGTGCTCTTCAGCTTTCTTCGGGTCTTGCGGGACCATCTTGCCTTCGTAGTACAGGCGACCCAGCAGCAACTCGGCGCGCGGCAGAGAAGCTTCCCGGCCCTTGTCGAGGTAGGTCATCATGGTTTCGCTGTCGCCCAGCGCCGGGTAGTCGTACAGCAGTCGAGCCAGGCTGACCCAGGCCGCCGGGTAAGTCGGGGCGATGGCTTCAAGCAACTCTTTTGCCTGGCTTTCGTCAGGCTTGCCCAGTTCCGCGTCGGCCAATACCTGGGCGACGGCTTCAACCCGGCGCGGTGGCAGGGCACGGCTGTGGTATTGGTTCATCATGTCGGCGATCAGCGCTTCCTGTTGCTCGCTGTTGCCTTGCATCTGATACACGGTCGCCAGTTCGACATAGCAGGCGTCGGATTCGCTGATCAGTTTCTGGCAGATGTCTTCGATCTCTGTCAGGTGCTGGTCGTAGGTGCCTTGAGTGCGATAAAGGAGGATCTGCGCCAGCTCTGCCTGGGCAAAACCTTGTTGGCGCCAGCTAGAAATTTGCTCTTGCACGTTCATAGCGGGAAAGTCCTGTGGGTATTGCAGGTAGAGCATGGTCAGGGGCAGCAAGCTATTGGGTTCGCCGGCACTGAATGCTTCCTTGAGCAATGTCGCCGCTTCGGTACGTTCGGCATGGGTGCTGTCTGGCTTGCGCGCCAGCAGGCGACCCAGGCGTCCCTTGGCGCGAGGTGACTGATCCATTGCCTGGCGGTAGGTCCGCTCTGCTTCCTTGAGGTCTTCTTCAGTGCCGCTGGCGACTTTCATGTCGGCCAGGCCCACTTGTGCCTTGACATAACCCAGCTCAGCCAGCTGTTGGAAGTTGCGTTCTGCGGTGACGGTATCGCCCCGCTTGAGCGCTTCGCTTGCCAGACGCTGGTCCGGCAAGCCTGCGCAGCCAGCCAGGGTGACGGCGGCTGCGAGCATGATGAGTTGAGGATGAGCAGTAGCCACGTGTCGGTCCTCCTTAGTAGCCAGCTGCAGTCGCTTTATCGATCACCCAGTCGAGGGAGGGGCCGCGATCAATTTCGACTTCGACAGGCTGGCCAGCCAGGGTGCTTGGCAGGGTCTGGTCCGGTTCGATAGTGGCGCGGATATCAGACGACAAGCCGCCGTTGTGCAGATTGGTGCTGATGATCTTGCCGCTGCGTGGCTGGTCATCGCCCGCGACCCAGAACTTGATTCGCGTACCAGGACGTGCTTCGGCAAACTTGCGATAGGGGAAGCTCGCCAGGACCCTGGCCTTGGTGTCTTGCGGGACCATTTCAAAGATCACGTCGCCTTTGCTGGCGAACTGGCCGTCGGCCACCAGTTGCCGGGCGATTTTGCAATTGCACGGGCTGGTCAAGGTGCCTTTCATCTGTTTGCTGAACAGCTGCTCGATGTTGGCTGGGGTCAGCTGTTCATCGCTGAGCTGGCCTTTGAGCATTTCCAGCATGCTGGCGGAGAACGTCGCAACCGGTGCGCCCTTGTTGATGATGCCGTCGGCGCCAACCAGGCTTTGCACTGTGCCTTCACGTGGCATGGTGATGTTCAGGCTGGGAACGTCGACCATGCCGGATGAGGCGTGGGTGACGAAATACAAGCCGTAGATGGATTTGAAAATGTAGCCAAAGGCGGCGACGCCGACTGCAAAGATGGCAATGCTGAAGGTCACTGCCTTGATCCGGCCGAAAGCACTCATGCCGCCGCTGTTGCCCTGCTTGCGTGGCTTGGTGAAATTTTCCCGTTGCAAGGTGTTGAGCAGGTCGCCGGTGGAGACAATCTCACCGCTCAGGTGCGCGCTGATCAGGTAGCGCAAGGTCGCTATCTCGCGGGGCTTGAGGTTGTGAAACTGGCAGCCCACACGCTTGTTGACCGGGTCGGTCGAGCACACCTGAAACTCGATATCCAGGCTCAGGTTGAGGCTGTCGAGCTGGAATTGCATGCGCGCCTTGTGATAGTCGCCGACATTGGCCGGGGCTTTTTCGTTGTTGAAGCTGAATCCTCCCGCCGACAGGTCGAGCACACGGACTTCAACCTGTTCGCGGTTTTTGGCGATGTAGCGCAAAGTTGCTGGGATTCTGACCCGGGCGTGCTGGCGCTGAGCTTCCGATTCATGGACCACGTTGACATTGACGGCTGTGTTCATTGGGTTTATTTCCTATTCAGTTCTGGTCACACCAACGCGAGAAGCGCGGCGATGAATACGCTGGTGGCAGTAAAAGTCATGGCTCGCGAAGACCAGCTGTTGAACAGTCGTGAAAAGCTGGCCAGGTCTCGGTTGAGTTTGGTGGGCTGACGGGTCCAGGATTGCTGGTCAAGGCGGAAGAACACATAGATCTTCACCATGGCGCCGACAATCTGGTTGTAATAAAGAATCGCGGGGTAGGCTGGGCCGATGCGGTGGCCGCTGAGACTGAGCAAAAGCGTCAATACCAAGCGTGTAATGCCGATCCACAACAGGTAGATGATGATAAATGCCGGGCTGTACTTGATGCTGGCGATCACGGCTACGGCCAAGCCCAGCAAGCTTGTCCACATCGACACGCGCTGGTCGAACAAGACCAGGCTGGTGAAGGCGCCCAGGCGATTTATTCCCAGGCGCAAGGCCCGTGAGTTCTGCCGCAGGTTGTTGCCGTACCAGCGGAACATCAGCTTGCGGCTGGCTTTGATAAAGCTCTTTTCTGGCGGATGTTCGACGGTATTGATTGCCGCGTCTGGCACGTAGAAGGTGTCATAGCCGAGGCGCATCAGGCTGAACCAGCTGGATTTGTCGTCGCCGGTCAAGAACTGGAAGCGACCCAGGCGCCAATGCTCAAGGTGATCACTTTCAACATCGGCAATAAATTCCGGGTTGGTTACCACCTGGGCGCGAAATACAGACATGCGCCCGGTCATGGTCAGTACCCGCTTGGACAAGGCCATGGAACACATGTTGAGGTGGCGCTGAGCGAAGCGCAGCTTGTGCCATTCACTCATGATGTAGCTGCCGCGAACCTCGCAAAACTCATTGGTGGTCAGGCCGCCAAAATTGGGGAACAGCTGAAACCAGGGCACGGTTTTACGCACCACGCCGACATCCAGCACGGTGTCACCATCGATGACTGCAACCACTGCGTTGTTGTCCGGCATTTGCCGCGAAATGGCGCGAAAACCATAGGCCAGGCCATCACGCTTACCCGTGCCGGGAATGCGCACGAAGTCGAGTTTGACGTGGGCCGGAGGATTCATTTTCTCCCACATGCTTTTCACCAACAGCTCATCGGAAAGCTCGACGATCGAGCACACCATGGTTGTTGGGTAACCGCACTCAATGGCCTCGCGTATGACCGAGCGATAGACCATTGCAGTGGTAAGCGCATCGATACGAAAGCTGGTGACCATCAGGAATACATGGGATGGGTCGGCAGCAGTCCCGAGCTTGCGGACCTTGCGCTTGTAATAGGGGTAGACCAGGTAAAGGAACAGGCAGCCACGCACGAAATGTATGGCACCCATGGAATAACGCCAGATACCGACGGCGCCAATCAGCAGCAGATAGTGCTTCGATTCAGGGTCGAAGGTACTGGTCGGCAAGGCCAAGGCGAGCAACATCAGTAATGACAGGTAAAACAGCCAGCCAGCAGCCTCCAGGAGGCCTGTCTTGAGCTTATCCATATGCGTTTCCATCGAATTCACTGGACTCGCCCCGGGCATACGCCTTGCGGCCTGGACCCGGGGCGGGTTCATTTACCAGCAGATGCCTTCGGCACCGCTGCGAGTTGCCGTGGTCATGAAACCAACCAGGTCGATGACGTGCTTGCCTTCGAACTTCTCGTCAGCCAATGGCGCAAAGTCCTTGTCGCCATTGCCCAGCACTATCACGTCGGCATCGGCGACCACTCTTTCGAAATCGCTGTTGAGCAGCGAGGACACGTGAGGGATTTTCGACTCGATGTAGTCTTTGTTGGCACCGTAGACACGGGCGTACTCGACGTTGCGGTCGAAGATGCTGAGGTCGTAGCCCTTGCCGATGAGCATTTCAGCCAGCTCAACCAGAGGGCTTTCGCGCAGGTCATCGGTCCCAGCCTTGAAACTCAGGCCGAGCAAGGCAACCTTGCGCTTGTTGCAGCGCGAGATGATGTCGAATGCCTTTTGCACCTGGACCAGGTTGCTGCGCATCAACGAGCTGATCAGCGGGGCTTCGACGTCCAGGGATGTGGCGCGGTAGGACAGGGCGCGAACGTCCTTCGGCAGGCAGGAACCGCCGAATGCAAAACCTGGGCGCATGTAGTATTTGGACAGGTTGAGCTTGTTGTCCTGGCATATCACGTCCATGACTTCGCGGCCGTCGACGCCAACCGCCTTGGCAATGTTGCCGATCTCGTTGGCGAAGGTCACTTTGGTGGCGTGCCAGACATTGCAGGTGTACTTGATCATTTCAGCGGTATCGATGGTCTTGCGAATGATCGGTGCATCCAGCTCGCTGTAGATGCTTTCAAGCAGGTCGCCGGAGGTGGTGTCCGACTCGCCAATCACTGTCATTGGCGGGAAGTCGTAATCCTTGATGGCCGTGCTTTCACGCAGGAACTCAGGGTTCACTGCAACACCGAAATCGACACCGGCTTTCTTGCCAGAGCACTCTTCAAGGATCGGAATCACGACATTACGAACGGTGCCAGGCAAGACGGTGCTGCGTACAACTACGGTGTGTCGAGCGCTCTTGTCGCGCATGGCCATGCCGATTTCACGGCACACGCCTTCGATGTAGTTGAGTTCAAGGTCACCGTTCTTTTTGCTCGGAGTTCCGACGCAGATAAATGACACTTCGCTGTCCGCAACTGCGCTGGCTACATCAGTAGTTCCGCGCAGTTTTCCGGCGGCCAGGCCTTTTTGCAGTAGTGCCTCCAGGCCGGGCTCGACGATAGGCGATTTACCATTGTTGATCAGGTCGATTTTAGTGGCGGAGATATCCACGCCGATAACTTCGTGGCCCCGAGCAGACAAGCAACCGGCACATACGGCGCCGACATAACCTAAACCAAAAATACTAATGCGCATGGTCTTAACCTCATTCAGTTATTACAGAATTAATTATGTTTCGCGGGTTTCGATGTGCTGTTTCCTACCTGTATTGTTATCTCGCTTACTTATTACAGTCGCATTAATTCCCGCCCGCTTAGTTAGGGGCGTGATCAGGCAAATACTGTTTTTACTCATTTCACGGGCGTGAGCGTTCTGCTCAAAAACCTCTTTGAAATGATTGGTTTAGGTGCAAACTGCCATCAGCTACCTAGTCTTTTATCTTGTCTGTCAAATTATCCAGGTGAACAGTTACCTCGACTGTCTTATCGAGAGTTAGGGCAGTTTGGTTCGCGCCAAAAGTTGCGCGAAGAAGTGTGTTACGCGGAATATGAGTGTAGGAAAATTCTGTAAGTTCAGACCGTTCGTCAACTTTTTTTCAAGATAAGTCAGTGGTGCAACTATTAAGTAATTGCACTTTGATGGCAACTAATGGTGGCACTTTGTAATTGTCACGCCCGCGAAGCCGGGTCGATTAAGTGTGGTGTTGAATCTATTTGGATTTCCACTGAACTATTCGTTAGTTAAGTGATATATCAAGTATTGCTGGGCGAAGCGGCTCAACGGGCTGGATATTCAACCCGTTGGAAGAGGAGGGAGTGTCAGCTATTTTGTTGCTCGCGCAGGAATACCAGATTGTCGGGTTTCGAGCGCTCGGGTGCGTAGCGATACCCTTGGTCGTTAAAGTTCATCAGGTCGCGTACGTCGGAAATTTTTTCCTTGATGACGTATCTCGCCATCAGCCCTCGTGCTTTTTTGGCATAGAAGCTGATGATTTTATACTCGCCATTTTTTTCATCGCGGAACTCGGTGTTGATGATGCGGGCATTCAGGGCATTCCGTTTGACTGCGCCAAAGTACTCATTGGATGCCAGGTTGAGCAGAATGTCGTCACCTTGCTCGGCCAATGCGTCATTAAGCCAGCCACTGATGCGCTCTCCCCAGAAGGCATAGAGATCCTTGCCCCTTGGGTTTTGCAGCTTGGTGCCCATTTCCAGGCGGTATGGCTGCATCAGGTCCAGCGGGCGCAGCAGGCCATAGAGCCCCGAGAGCATGCGCAAGTGCCGCTGGGCAAATTCAAAGTCGGCATCGTTGAAGTCTTCTGCCGCCAGGCCGGTGTAGACGTCACCTTTGAATGCCAGCAGAGCCTGTTTCGAGTTTTCTGGGGTGAAACTCGTCGACCAACTGCCAAAGCGCGCGGCATTAAGGCCAGCGAGCTTGTCTGACAGGTGCATCAATTCGGCAATTTGCTGCGGCGAGTAGTCACGCAATTGACTGATCAATGCGCCGGCATGATCAAGGTGTTGTGGCAAGGTAAAACGTTCGGTCACAGGCGGCGTCTCGTAATCGAGGGTTTTCGCCGGAGAAATCACCATCAGCATAAAGTCTGCTCCTTAAAGTCTGGAGCGATTTTATGCCTAGCTGGCCTGTGGACTCTAGCTATTAAGCCAATGGGCTAAGCTAATGAACCTTTTCCGATGCCCGGCAAGCTTCGAAGCGCCTCTTTCGGCCCATTACCAGCAAGGATGTCAGCATGAACGACTGTGATCATTCGCGGTGGCAGCAATCTCACAACTACCGCCCACTTGAAACCCACGCAGAGCGCCAGGCCTGGCGGGTTACTGCGTTGACCGGTGCAACCATGCTGGTCGAGATCATTGCCGGCTATTTGTTCAACTCGATGGCACTGCTCGCTGATGGCTGGCACATGGCCTCGCATATGGTTGCCCTGGGCCTTAGCGCCTTGGCCTACTTCATGGCGCGGCGCTACGCCAATGACCAGCGCTTTGCCTTTGGTACCTGGAAGGTTGAAGTCCTGGCAGGGTTTGCCAGCGCGTTGATGCTGGTTGTAGTCGTGGTCATGCTGGCGTTTGAATCATTGTTGCGGTTATTCAACCCACAGGTGATTGCCTTTGATATGGCCCTGGTTGTCGCGGTCATTGGCTTGCTGGTTAACCTGCTGTCGGCATGGCTGTTACGCGATCAGCATGAGCACGGCCATGCTCATGGGCATGGTCACGAACATGTCGAGTCACATGCAGGGCGGGATCTCAATCGTCATGCTGCCTTTATCCATGTCCTGGCCGATGCCCTGACTTCGGTAGCGGCGATTGCGGCATTGCTCGGCGGGATGTTGCTAGGCTGGGATTGGCTGGACCCCTTGATGGGGGTAATCGGCTCGGTGATCATCGCGGTCTGGGCCAAGGGCCTTTTGGTTGAGACCGGCAAGGCGCTGCTTGATCGGGAAATGGATCATCCGGTTGTCGCGCGCATTCGCTCCACCCTGGAGCAGCATGCCGATACCCATGTCACCGACTTGCATGCCTGGCGGGTGGGGCGCAGCCAGTTTGCTTGCATTGTCAGCCTGGTGACGCACCAGCAGGTCACCGCAGATTATTACAAGCTGCAGTTGGGGCAGATAAGGGAGTTGGTGCATGTGACCGTGGAGGTCAATCGGTGCGAGGCCCCAGACGAGACTGAGCATCTTTCGTGCTGATGTTGAAGGTTGTGACGCATTGCAGGGAAATGCCTGGAAAGCGAAATTTTTACTGGCAAAAGCATCGATGGGACTTACGACTTTAACGGCACATGGCCAGCTCGCCAAGCGCTATTCGTCTGTCCGACAAATAAACATAAAAAAACTGAAATCTTCGTTTAACTGTCATGTTTTTTGGAGTATCAAAGAAGCAGACGCCGAACCCTGCAGTCAGGTGGCGATATTGCTCTTCACCTTGCTTGCAGCTTCTCAGTCGCCCCTGAGAAGTCGGCGGTCCTGTGCAGCGGAGCGCTGATCTGGCATTCCGTTGCTTGGCTTCTACTAGAAGGTGAACGAGTATGGATGACCACGGACGCTGTAAGCCCACCGCTCCAACCCTCTACGCCCTCGACACCAATGTGCTGATCCACGATCCCAACGCGTTGCTCAATTTTGAGGAACATCACGTCGCCATCCCGATGACGGTGTTGGAGGAGTTGGACAAGCTCAAAACGGGTAAGCAAGGGGTAGCTGCTGAATGCCGTCAGGCGATTCGATTGATCGACAAAATTCTGGGGAGCGCATTACCTGAGGAAGTGGAGCACGGCGTACCGATTCAACGAGAGAAGAGCGGCGCATGCGGCTTTTTATCGATCCTGATGAGCAAAAGCGCAGCCCCCATCACCTGGCTGCCGGAAGACCTCAACGACAATAAAATCATTAACCAGTTGGTCGAGCTGAAGTCGCGCCGTCCTGGTTTGTCCGTGGTGCTGGTCACCAAGGACATCAATATGCGCTTGAAGGCGCGTGCCTGTGGCATCGACTCCGAGGATTATCACACCGACCAACTGGTCGATGATGTCTCGCTGTTGTCGCAGGGTTATCACAACATGTCTGGCGGTTTCTGGGACCGTGTGAGCAAGGTCGAGACGCGCCAGGACCACGGCCGAACCTGGCACCGTGTCCAGCTTACCGACAACCTGCCTTCGGTCCATGTCAACGAGTTCATCATTGATGAGCAAGGCTTTGTCGGCTGGATCAAGGAGATCGATGAGGGCGAGATCCTGATACTTGATTTGCATCAGGAGCCGCTGATGCACCAGGAAGCCTGGGGGCTCAAGCCGCGCGATATCTATCAGGCGTTGGCGCTCTACGCCTTGCTGGACCCGGATATTCACCTGGTCAACCTGTCGGGCGCGGCAGGCTCGGGCAAAACCATCCTGGCCCTGGCTGCCGCGATCGAGCAAACCATGGTCAGCAAGCGCTATCGGCGCATCATCGCCACGCGCAGCGTGCAGGGGCTCGACCAGGAAATCGGTTTCTTGCCCGGCACCGAGGCCGAGAAAATGGAGCCCTGGCTGGGCGCTATTACCGACAACCTCGAAGCCTTGCACATGGATGATGAAAACACCCATGGCAGCGTCGACTACATCCTGCAGAAGGTACCGCTGCAGTTCAAATCCCTTAACTATATTCGCGGGCGCAGCTTCCAGCAGAGCCTGATCCTGATCGATGAGTGCCAGAACCTGACACCGCACCAGATGAAAACCATCATCACCCGTGCGGGTACAGGGTCCAAGGTGATTTGCCTGGGCAACCTGGCGCAAATCGATACGCCATATTTGTCAGCACCCAGTTCTGGCCTGACCTACCTGACGGAGCGATTCAAGGATTTCTCCCACGGCGTGCATATCACCTTGCAAGGCGTGCCGCGCTCGATTCTGGCCGAGTACGCTGAAACCCACATGTAGCAGAACCTGGATCAAAGCCCTGCCGGCGTCAGCTTGCAGGGCTTTTTTATGGGCCACAGATGAGTACTTATTGATATTCGCAGGTGCCGAAAGCTGACTCTGGGGTTTACAATCGGGCCATCCTAGCTTGGAGTAACGCTGTGCTCACTCATCTTGATTCACAAGGCCGTGCCAACATGGTCGATGTCAGCGACAAGTCATCGACCGTGCGCGAGGCCGTGGCCGAAGCCCTGGTGCGTATGCGCCCGCAAACATTGCAGATGATCGTCGAGGGTGATCACCCAAAGGGTGATGTCTTTGCTGTGGCACGTATTGCCGGGATTCAGGCCGCGAAGAAAACCTCTGACCTGATCCCGTTGTGTCATCCCCTGATGCTGACCAGTGTCAAGGTCGAGCTGAGCGCCGAGGGCTCTGATGCGGTGCGCATTCAGGCACGCTGCAAGCTGAGCGGGCAGACAGGGGTCGAGATGGAAGCACTGACCGCCGCCAGCGTTGCCGCCCTGACTATTTATGACATGTGCAAGGCGGTTGACCGCGGCATGACGATCGAGAGCGTGCGCCTGCTGGAAAAACTCGGCGGCAAGAGCGGCCACTTCAAGCATTCGGCCGCTCAAGTGGAAGGTGAGCAATGATTCGTGTGCAGTATTTCGCCCGCTACCGTGAAGCCTTGGGCCTCGATGGCGAGCAGTTGAGCAACAGTGAAGATTTTTCCACCTTGAACGATGTGCGTGAGTTTTTGCTGGCGCGTGGCGGTGCCTGGCAGGTCCTGGCCGAGCAGAACCTGATGTGCGCACGCAATCAGGAGTTGTGCAGCCTTGATGAGGCCGTGGCCGAAGGTGATGAAGTGGCGTTTTTTCCAACCGTAACCGGAGGCTAGTGATGAGCATTCGGGTTCAGCCTGATGCATTCGACCCTGGCGACGAGCTCAGCAGGCTGCATGCGCAAAATCTCGGTGTGGGCGCTGTGGTGACCTTCGTCGGCTATGTGCGTGATTTCAACGAAGGGCGTGATGTCGGCGGCATGTTTCTTGAGCACTTTCCCGGCATGACCGAGAAGGCGTTGGGCAAGATTGTTGATGAAGCCACGCAACGCTGGCCATTGCTCAAGGTCGAGTTGATCCACCGTATTGGCCGCCTTGAACCCGGTGAGCCGATTGTGTTTGTCGGCACCAGCAGTGCCCACCGTGAAGCTGCATTTGAGGCCTGCGCGTTCATCATGGATTACCTGAAAACCCGTGCGCCATTCTGGAAAAAAGAAGACACCGCAGACGGCCCTCGCTGGGTCGAGGGGCGCTGCAGCGACCAACAAGCAGCGCAACGCTGGAAGCAGGATTAAGCTCACGACGGACATCCGTCATTTCTGGTGGACAAGCTTCGCGTTGTCGCACCCTACGCGGTGATATTTATCCTGTAGGGCGGATAGCGCTTTTCTGTCCGCCATTTGCGGCGCGGAGCTTGGTGATATGACCATTTCTGGTGGACAAGCTTCGCGTTGTCGCACCCTACTGGGTGATATTTATTCTGTAGGGCGGACAGCGCTTTTCTGTCCGCCATTTACGGCGCGGAGTTTGGATGCTTGGCGATTTCTGGTGGACAGGCTTCGCGTTGTCACACCCTACGCAGCGATGTTTATCTACGGATTATTGCCTGCGGAGCGCCTCAAGGCTGTTGATCTGCTGGCCTTGGCTGTCGAAGTTGGCAACGTCCAGCCAGCGCCTGAACGCATCGCGGCAGCGCGGCCATTCACTGTCGACTATCGAAAACCAGGCGGTGTCCCGGTTGCGGCCTTTGACCACCATGTGCTGGCGGAATATGCCTTCATGGACAAACCCGAGGCGTTCGGCCGCGCGCATTGAACGGGCATTTTGCGCGTTGCATTTCCACTCCAGCCGCCGGTAGCCCAGGTCTGTCATTGCCTGATTGGCCAGTAGCCAAAGGGTTTCGGTTGAGCCCGGGGAACGCTGCATGACTTTGCCAAAGGAGATATGACCAATTTCAATGGTGCCGTCTCCAGGGTTGATCCGCAGATAGCTGAGCAGCCCGACTGCACGCTGGCTGGCGTTATCGATCACGCTATAAAACAGCGGGTCACTGCTGGCCTGATTGGCGTGGAGCCAGGCATCGAAAGCCGCACGCTCAGGAAAGGGGCCAACCGCCAGATAATCCCATAGCTTGGGGTCCGATTCCGGGCCTTGCAGTGCATGCCACAGGTCGTCACCGTGCCGACTTGCCTGCAGCGGCTCCAGGTGTACAAACCTTCCGCTCAAGACGCTGCGTTGCGGCATCGCAGCCGCCTGCCAACCGAGTGGGTGATCGTTGAGTTGGTAAGTCATCCGGATGCCTCGGTCAAAATAGTTTGCGGTACTGGACAAAGCCTGAGCGGTCGGCAATACGGTCGTAGAGCTGCATCGCGTCGGTATTGGTTTCATGGGTCAACCAATGCACCCTTGAAGCGCCCGCAGCTGCCGCCTGGGCGTAGACATGCTCAATCAACTTGCGGCCAACACCTGAGCCGCGCAGCTGTTGGGCAACGAATAGATCCTGCAGGTAGCAGTAGTCGCCAACAGTCCAGCACGAGCGATGAAATATCCAATGCACAACACCAACCGGTTCGCCGTCCTGCCAGGCGATAGCCGCATGCATTGGCTCGGCGGGGTCGAGAAAGCGTTGCCAGGTGACGGCGCTGGTCGCAGCACTGATTTCGGTTTTATAGAACTGCTGGTAACCCTGCCAAAGTGGCAGCCAGGCGCTTTGATCGGCAGCGGTTACAGGGCGAATTTCAAGAGACATGGCTTGATCCTCCGTTTTAATCGGCGCAGGGCATACGCCCGGCAAGTAACTGGTCGCGTGGGTCGGTGCTGCTTTGCAATCCAGCGCGAACACCCTGTCGATCGGCCGGGTCGCGGTTCTGGCTGAGTTTGTATTTGCCTTCAAGGTGCGCAATGGGCAGGGCAAAGCCGACGATGGCACGCAGCATCTTGTCGATGTAGTCAGCGGGCGCGTCATCCACAGACCATGGCTTCTGGCGAGGGGCTTCATGTTTGTCGCTCAGGCGGCTGACCAGTTGCAGCAGGCGCTGCGGGTCATCGAACAGCTCGATCGGGCCGCGTGCGTGGACACTGATGTAGTTCCAGGTCGGCACCACTTTGCCGTGCTCTGCCTTGGCCGGGTACCAGGCAGGGCTGATATAGCCATCCGTGGTGTTGAACATCACCAGGGCATCGCTGCCCGCTTGCCAGTCGCGCCAATGGGGATTGGCCCGCGCCAGATGACCATAAAGGGTGCCGTACTGGCCTTCCTCGCGAATCAGCAACACGGGCAAATGAGTGGCTTGAAAACCGCTTGCACCGTGGCTAACTACTGTCGCCAAGCGAGCTTTATCGATCTCCTCATGCAGCACACCAAGATCATCCTGACGAAACGCTGTGGGTAAATACATGCTGGCTCTTCTGATGCAGGGTTGTGGATTGATGGCTGCATGCTAGGCAGAATATTGGCCTGTTGTAAGATCCATTTTTTCTCAACTTGAAGGTGCCAATTATGGTGGTGAATGCACCCTTGCCGGTTGATCTGTCCGGTGTGCGGCTTGGGCCCGGACCTGGCTTGGCACGCCAGCTGTATCAGCGCCTGCGCGAGCGCATCCTCGACGGGCGCTTGCCGGGTGGGGCGCGCTTGCCAGCCAGTCGTGATCTTGCCGACTTGTTGAGTGTGTCGCGCAATACGGTGACACGGGCGTTCGACCAGCTATATGCCGAGGGCTACATTGAGGGCCGGGTTGGCGATGGCACCTATGTTGCCGAGCTTGCGAGCGTTACCGCTGTTGCGGCGGTGCAAGTTGCCAGTCCCGCGCCGAGCGATGCTCTGCGCCTGCTAGATGATCATCATCTGCCCAGGCCACCAGAGGGCGCGCCACGGGCATTTCGAGTGGGCGTTCCGGCATTCGACCTGTTTCCCTTTGAAACCTGGGCAAGATTGTCGGCACGCTTCTGGCGCAAGCCATCGCCAGTCCGGCTGGGTTACGGAGATCCCGCCGGGGACCGTCAGCTGCGCGAGCTGATAGTGGCGTACCTGCGCAACAGTCGTGGCTTGCAGTGTGATCCGGCGCAGGTGGTGATCACCAGCGGAGCGCAACAAGCCATCAGCCTGTGTGCGCAGTTGATGTTGCAGCCGGGCGACCGGGTGGCGGTTGAGAACCCGGGGTACCGCGCGGCTGGCCATGCATTTGCCGTTGCTGGCGGCCGGTTGCAGGGCGTGGCGGTCGACGACGAGGGTATTGATACGGCGGCGCTTGAGCGGTTGGGGCATTGCCGCTTGGCTTATGTGACGCCTTCACATCAATACCCAACGGGGGTGACCTTGTCGTTGCAGCGTAGGCTGGAATTGCTTGAGTGGGCTGAGCGGCACGACAGTTGGATTGTCGAGGACGATTACGATGGCGAGTACCGTTATCGTGGAACACCTCTGGCGCCCTTGGCTGCACTCGACCGGCGGGGGCGGGTGCTGTATGTCGGCACGTTCTGCAAGATTACCTTTCCGGCCTTGCGCCTGGGTTATCTGATTTTACCGGCGAGCCTGGCAGAATCCTTCTCGAGGCGCCGCGCCCTGGATATGCGCCATTCAGAGATCGGTACCCAGGCCGTGATGGCCGAGTTTATCGCCGCCGGGCATTTTCAACGGCATATCCGTCGCATGCGCAGTGCCGCCCGTAGTCGCCGCGATGCGCTCTTGGCGGGTTGGCCCAGCACCATTGACGGTTGCGCAGCCATGCCTGCGGTGGACGCCGGGCTTCACCTGTGTGTCAGGGTCGTGACCGTTGCGCGCGAGCAGGAATTGATCGCAGCGGCGGCGGCGGTCGGTGTTGAAATCAATGCGTTGAGCAGCTATTGGTTGCCCGATAGCGAGCAGACGCCAGACCAGAGGGCTGGCTTGGTACTCGGTTTTGCTGCGGTGTCCGAAGCCGATATCGAGGCAGCGTTGAGCGCCCTGCGCATTGCCTGGAGTGTTTAACAGGCTGTCGAGCGTTTAGTGCCCGACAGCCTGCGTGCCGGCTTACTTGACGACGCGGTAGCAGGGCACGTAGTCGGCGCCACCTGGCAGTTTCATGCGGTGCTGATCGACAAATGCCTGTAGTAACTCGTCCAGCGGTTGCATAACGGCCTTGTCACCATGAATCTGGTATGGGCCTTTCTCTTCTATCAAGCGAATGCCCTTGTCCTTAACGTTGCCGGCAACTACCCCGGAGAACGCCCGGCGCAGGTTGGCGGCCAGCTCGTGGGCGGGCAGATCTCGTTTCAATTGCAGGCTGGCCATGTTCTCGTGTGTCGGATCGAACGGACGTTGCAGGCTTTCGTCGATTTTCAGCAGCCAGTTGAAGTGGAATGCATCATTGCGTTCGCGGCGGAACTGTTTTACCGCTTTGAGGCCCGCGGTCATTTCACGGGCGACCTCCGCCGGGTTGTCGATGATGATCTTGTAGTGGCTCTGCGCCTGCTCGCCCAGGGTCGCGCCAACAAAGCTATGCAGTTGCTGGATAAAGGCTGCGGCGCTCTTGGGGCCGGTGAGAATGACCGGGAAGGGCAGTTCGCTGTTGTCCGGGTGCATCAGGATACCCAGCAAATACAGAAACTCTTCCGCCGTGCCAGCGCCGCCCGGGAAGACGATGATGCCGTGACCCACGCGAACGAAGGCCTCCAGGCGCTTTTCGATGTCCGGCATGATCACCAGCTCGTTTACGATCGGGTTCGGGGCTTCGGCGGCGATGATGCCTGGCTCGGTCAAACCCAGGTAACGGCTGTTATTGATACGCTGCTTGGCATGGGCGATAGTCGCGCCCTTCATCGGGCCCTTCATCACGCCGGGGCCACAGCCGGTGCAGATATCCAGGCTGCGCAGGCCCAGTTCGTGGCCGACTTTCTTGGTGTACTTGTATTCGTCCGTATTGATCGAGTGACCGCCCCAGCACACGACCATTTTCGGTTCCAGCCCCGGACGCAGGGTGCGGGCGTTGCGTAGCAGGTGAAACACATAGTCGGTGATGCCTTCCGAGCTGCTCAGGTCGATGCGCTGGCTGTCGAGTTCATTCTCGGTATAGACGATGTCGCGCAGGGCGCTGAATAACATTTCCCGGGTGCTGGCGATCATCTCGCCATCAACGAATGCATCGGCCGGGGCGTTGAGCAGTTCCAGGCGGACACCGCGATCCTGTTGGTGGATGCGGACTTCAAAGTCTTGGTAGGCATCGAGAATGGTCTTGGCATTGTCGATATGGGCACCGGTGTTGAGGATAGCCAGTGCACACTGGCGAAACAGTTTGTAGATGCTGGCTGAGCCGGCTTCACTGAGTTGCTGGACTTCCCGCTGAGAGAGGGTTTCGAGGCTGCCCTTCGGGCTTACGGAGGCATTTATTACGTTTCGTTGGGCCATTCTTGGCTCCTTTAGTGCGACCCCGTGGACTCACAACTGCCACAGGCGTCTGAAAATTTGATGCCCGCGCCTGTTCTGCCTTGAGCGCTTGCACAGCGCTCAAGGCAGAACAGGCGGGTAAGAATGTGCAAGGCATAGTCTTTTCTACAACGACGCAGGGCTAAGCGAAACCCCTTGAATGAAAAATATCCGCTGGCTCAAGTATTTAGCTCACTTTTTGCACAATTTGGCCGCTTGCTTTGCAAGCCGGCCTGCATGGATAAGCCATGGCGACGCAGTTCATCTGGCCAGGGGCTTTTAGCCGGGCGTTTTGCACTGCGCCCTAGCGGCGTAAAGCGGGGAGGAAGTTCTGCCAACTTGTGGGTATCTTGCTGCGAAGTTGGGCGCTAAATGCATCCCGACGCTTTTGGTACATCAGGCCCAAACCAATGACCGCAAGGCCAATCAGGCTAAGGATGATCGGGAACAGCAGCGAGTCCGCAAAGACTTCATAGGATAAATGGCCGAGATAGGCGGCGACTCCAAGCCCGCCAAAGATCATGAACAGGCTACGCCGCAGTAGCACGGCAACGGCCATCAAACCGAGGTTGATCAGGCAATACAAGGCTTTGCCCAGCTCGCTGTTGCTGTCCATCAGGCTCAGGCCGCCCCAGAACGCCAACAAGCCTGCCAGATATCCCCAGAATGCATAGTCACGCTGGGTGCGACCATCAACCCAAAGACTGCCCAGCAACACCAGCAGGCCAAACCATAGCGAGGTCCAGCGACGTTGCTCCCAGTTGAAGCTATCGCTGAACAGCAGTTCGGTCAGGTCCATCGACATAAACCACAGCGCCAGCGCAATCGGCATGACAATAAAGGGGAAGGGCAGCAGGCGTAGCATCAACAGGCCAACAACCAGGGTGCCGGCTTCCATCACCAGCCAACTGCCTTGTACATATCGGTAATAGGCGTCGTAGTTGCCCAGGCCGTCATCCTGCGGCCACCAGCCCATCAGGTGTTGCAGTGCAAATATCAACAGCGGTGTCATGCTGACGGCCACGGCCCCGAGCAAACCACCGGGAATTTGCTGGCCGCGTTGCCACATGCTGCGGCCACACAGGGTAAAGAACAGCATGTAGGCCGCACTGAATAGCAGCAGCGCGCCTTCGCCAATGTTCATCCAGGCTTCGGTCAGCAGCCAGCCCATGGCCCCGATGATCAACATGGCGCCAAGGTAGTAGGCGACGTGTGCCAGTTGAAAACTGGCCCGTTCAGGATGTTGCTGCTGTAAAAAATTCAGCAATGCCGCGTCTTGGCCGGGGGCAAGCACTCCAGCAGCGACGGCGTTGCGCAGATCGGCGGGCTCTAGTGTCAGGCGCATTTGGGACTCCATTTCCGCAATTTAATTGCTTCAAGACTAGCGCGCAGGATGGTCAACGCGCAGCTTGTACACCATGACTCAAGCGACCATAGGTGCAATGACCGGCATCTGCCTGCGATTTTGATGGTCGTTTAATGGTGGGCGGTAAAAGCGTCACCCGCCCTACAGTTTGTATGACAACGCTGGGTTTGTTGCAGGCACAAAAAAGGCGAAGCTGTTGGGCTTCGCCTGTTTCAACTGTGCGGCCTAACCTTTGCGGGGCACCGGCTTTAGCAGTTCATGGGGTGGCATTTCACAAGAAATCTTGCGACCCAGTAGTTGCTCGATTGGCGGCAGCGCGTAGGCGTCATCTTCGCCGGCAAAGCTGATCGAAGTGCCATTGGTGCCAGCACGGCCTGTTCGGCCGATGCGGTGAACATAATCGTCCGGGTCTTCGGGCAGGGTGAAGTTGATCACGTGGCTGATGGCGTCAACGTGAATACCGCGGCCAGCCACATCGGTTGCCACCAGAACGCGGATTTTGCCTTCACGAAAGCCTTCAAGCACCTTGATCCGCTTGTGCTGCGGGACATCTCCCGACATTTGCGCGGCACTGATGCCGTCGCGCGTCAGGCGCTCTTCAATTCGCCGTACCTCGTCCTTGCGGTTAGCGAAGACCATCACCCGAATCCAGTCGTTCTGCGCGATCAGGTTGTACAGCAACTTGTATTTATCGCTGCCGGCAACGGCATAAACGTGTTGCTCGACCGTATCACTGGCCACGCTTTCCGGTTCGATCTCGACAATCGCCGGATTGGTGGTCCATTGCTTGGCCAGGTTCATGACATCTTCAGTGAAGGTTGCCGAGAACAGCAGGGTTTGCCGCTCGCCTTTCATCGGGGTCTGGCGAATGATTTGCCGAACCTGTGGGATAAAGCCCATGTCGAGCATGCGGTCGGCTTCATCGAGCACCATCACTTCAACCATGTCGAGGTGAACCTCGCCGCGCTGATTGAAATCAAGCAGGCGCCCAGGCGTTGCCACGAGGATGTCGCAGTAGCGCGACTCCAGCAGCTTCAGTTGTTTATCGAAATCCATGCCGCCGACAAAACTCATGACATTGAGGTCACAGTATTTAGTCAGGTCCTGGGCATCCTTGGCGATCTGCACGACCAGCTCGCGGGTTGGGGCGATGATCAGCGCGCGTGGCTCGCCCATGTAGCGCTCTTTCGGCGGAGGGGTCTGCTGCAACTGGGTGATGATCGAGATCAGGAATGCTGCGGTTTTACCTGTACCGGTCTGGGCGCGACCGATAGCATCCTGGCCGCTCAGGGTATAACCCAGAACCCCAGCCTGGATTGGCGTGCAGTACGGAAACCCAAGGTCGTGAATGGCATGCATCAGGCCTGGGGTGAGGTTGAAATCGTGAAAGCGTGTTTTGCCTTCAGCGGGCTCAACCACGAAATCGCTGAGTTTCCAGTTATCAACCGGTTTGGCGGCTCGCTCGCGGCGTGGCCTTGTCGCTTTAGAGGCGTCATTGCGGGCTGGCTTCGCACCAGTTGCGTCAGCCTTTGCTTTGCTTGAGTCACGGTTTTTATCGCGTGCTTTGCTGTTGCGGCCGGTGTTGACTGGTGCAGTATCAAGTGGCGCAGCTGGCTGACTTACTGGGCTTGGCTGCTCGCCGTCGGCTTTGCCGAACATTTTCTTTAGTGCTTTGAGCACGGTCATCTCGTCAATTGGTTAAGGAGTGAACTGCGCCAGTGTAAAGCAAGAACACGGCGCGGCGAAGTGCCACAGCCGTTTGCTGTTGGCAAGCCGCCTATTCATGGGCGGATTGGCTTTAGGGATACTCCTGATAAGGGGAGCGAGCGAAGATAGGGCAGGGCAATAAATGCGAAAAAGCGACCGGGGTCGCGCTCGACTTAGTTGGTCTCAATGAGCATTTGATTTGCTTTGCTCATCCCTTTGGGGTCGCAGCAAGGGCTGCCCCAGCGAGGGCTGCCCCAGCAATATCGAGCGCAGTCGTTTTTAAGCCATGCCTTAGTGGCGCAGGCAGTTGCGTCCTTGCTGCTTGGCCTTATAGAGCGCGCTGTCAGCCCGGGTGAGCATGCTTTGCAAGGTGTCCTGGCTGCAATTTGATGACAAGCCTATGGATACGGTAACGCCGGGCAGCGGGCCCATGGGGGAATAAAAGATCGAGACAGCCTGCAAGCTCAAACGCAGGCGTTCAGCGATGCGCAGTGCTTCGTCGATACCCATCTCAGGCAATAAAATGACGAACTCTTCGCCGCCATAGCGAACCAGGCTGTCCTTTTTTCTCAGTTGGTCGGTCAGTGTCTGCGCTACCATGCGTAGTGCATAGTGCCCCGCCAGGTGACCATGTTGGTCGTTGTAGGGGTTGGAGGGATGGGGGGCGAGGATCGGGGGGGGGGGGGGTGGGGGGGGGGGCTGGGGGCGGCCGTAGGGAACCAGGCTGTCCTTTTTTCGCAGTTGGTCGGTCAGTGTCTGCGCGACCATGCGTAGTGCATAGTCCCCCGCCAGGTGACCATGTTGGTCGTTGTAGTCCTTGAAGTGATCAACATCGAGCATCAGCAAGCTGAAAGGTTGCTCATTGAAGGCACAGCGCGTGGCTTCTCGTTCAAACACATGCTCCAGCCAGCGGCGGTTGAAGGTGCCGGTAAGGGTGTCGATATTGGCGTGTTGTTCACTGCTGAGGATGGTGCGGTTGCCCTGGCGAACCCGCTGGCACAGTAGTTCAAGCAGGTTCTGCATGAGTTGGGGGGAGTGCTGGAATAAGTTGACCAGTGAAGCGCGATGCAGTCGTAGCACCCGGCTGGGTTGGCTGGCCATTACGAATGCACAGGGGTGGTCGTTGTCAATGAAGCTGATTTCGCCAGCACAGTCGCCGACATATAAAGTGCTCACTGGCTGGTTTTCGAGTGAGCCCAGGTAGACTTCGAGCTGGCCACTGACGAGCACATATAGATATTGGTTGCGGGTTGTCGGCGACAGCAGGATTTCTCCGGCATCGATGTCGTAGGCCAGGAACTCTTTAAGCAATTGCTCGATATTGCTTAGCGCCACCTTGTCGAACAGGCGCAGCTTATCCAGATGCTGCGTTTCGGCTTGCCAGTGAGCTGGTTTCACTGGGGCCACCTGTAGGCGCAGGCCCATATAACCCAACACATCCCTAGCGCTCCCCGCGTGATGAGTCGATCTTGTCATTCCTATGGACAGATTAGCCAAGAACGCCTGATGTACTTTGCCAGCCGACCAGCGGCATGCTGCGCCAGCAAAGGGCTGGGCGCGCACTTACTGAATGGCTATACGGGCCGGCTGGCGATTGCCGAACTCAGGCTAAGCGGAATATTGACGGGGCCGCGCTCTAGGGCGCCCGGTTACCCAATTGCGCGCTCAGCCAGCTAGCTATGTCATGGATTTGCTGAGGCAGCACTTCGTGTGCCATTGGGTATTCCTGCCATTTTGGGTCGCATCCTCTGCTTTTCAGCCAGTCATAGGCTGCGCGCCCCATGCTTGGCAGCACCACATCATCGTGGCTGCCGTGTTGGCAATAAACCGGCAATTGCTGTTTATCTTGCTCAAGGTCGAGGTCTTCGGCAAAGCCGGGAGCATAGGTCGAGAGCGCCAGCACCCCGCCGAGTGGCCCGGCCCAACGCATAAAGGCGGCGTGGTAAACCACTGCGCCACCCTGTGAAAAACCGGCCAGGAATATCCGCTTGGGGTCAATTCCACTGTCGCGGGCCGCTTCTATCAAGGTTATGACCTGTTGTGCCGAGGCTTCCAGTTGCTCGCGGTTGATCGCTCGGGCCGGGCTCATTGCCAAAATGTCATACCAACTGGGCATTTCGAAGCCGCCGTTGATAGTCACGGCTCGCGTTGGTGCCTGGGGAAGCACGAAGCGAGTCGTGGGTAGAACCTGTTGCAATGCTTCGGCGACAGGCAGGAAGTCGTAGCGATCTGCGCCCAAACCGTGCAACCAGATTACGCACGAATCCGGTGCGTGTGTGGGCTGAAGAATCAAGGGTTCGCTCATGTTTGGCTCCATGGTGGTGCTTAGGCTCTAAATTGGTGCGAGCTAAACTTTAGATAGTGGCTATTCTCTGAATTAGATGTCGCAAGGTTGCAAGTTTTGCTATTGACCTGCCTTTATCGTGCTAGTGGCACGGTGCTGGTACGAGGTTTGCTACATCCAACCGGACTGGGGATGTTGTCCGGTGGCAGTAACACTTTTAGGTATTGTTGCCGGATGCAGAACAGACGGGAAGCCAATTTGATCCGGGTTTCCAAAAGGTTCGCCAGAAGCAGTTTTTTTGGTGATGAGCAAATTGCTATCCGTCTCACGTTCGATCTATCGATCAACGTGCGCAAGTTCAAAGCCGATTGAAAAAACGGCAACATAACTCGCGCTAATGCTCAATCCGTGGTTAATTGCGTCGCTGCCAACGTAATTGACTCACCCCACAAGGGTACGGTGGTAGGGCTGAGACTCCAACACAACAAAAGCAACTGGAGGTTTTTAATGAAGATGGTGAAATCCACTCTGGCTATTCTGACTACCGCGACTGTTCTCGGTGTCAGTGGCTTTGCTCAAGCGGGCGCAACGCTGGATGCTGTACAAAAAAAGGGGTTTGTACAGTGCGGTATCAGTGACGGGTTGCCTGGCTTCTCGTACGCAGATGCCAAGGGTAACTACCTGGGCCTCGACGTTGACGTCTGCCGTGCAGTTGCTGCAGCTGTTTTCGGTGACGCAACCAAAGTCAAATACAGCCCACTGACTGCTAAAGAGCGCTTCACTGCGCTGCAATCCGGTGAGGTTGATGTGCTTTCGCGTAACACCACCTGGACCAGCTCTCGTGATGCAGGCCTGGGCCTGAACTTCGCTGGCGTCAACTACTATGACGGCCAGGGTTTCCTGGTTAACAAGAAACTGGGCGTTTCCAGCGCCAAGGAACTCGATGGTGCAACCGTTTGTATCCAGGCCGGTACCACCACTGAGCTGAACCTGTCCGACTACTTCCGTGCCAACGGCATGAAGTACACCCCAATCACTTACGATACTTCTGACGAAAGCGCCAAGTCGGTTGAAGCTGGCCGTTGCGACGTGCTGACCTCTGACCAGTCGCAGCTGTACGCACAGCGTATCAAGCTGGCCGCTCCGGATGAGTATGTAGTGCTTCCGGAAGTCATCTCCAAAGAGCCTTTGGGTCCTGTGGTTCGCCAGGGTGACGAAGAGTGGTTCGACATCGTGCGTTGGTCGCTGTTCGCCATGGTTAACGCCGAAGAGCTGGGCATCACTTCGAAAAACGTAGAAGAAATGGCTAAATCCACCAAGAACCCGGACATCGCTCGTCTGCTGGGTGCCGAGGGTGAGTTTGGTAAAGACCTGAAACTGCCGAAAGACTGGGCAGTGCAGATCGTCAAGCAAGTGGGTAACTACGGTGAAAGCTTTGACCGTAACGTCGGTGCCGGTAGCGATCTGAAGATCGAGCGCGGCCTCAACGCCCTGTGGAACAAAGGTGGTCTCCAGTACGCACCACCAGTGCGCTGACCGTCAGTGCCCACATCTGTTCTGGATGTGGGCATGGTTCTGATGATGTGAACCCCATGCCCGCTGATGCGGGTGTGGGTGTTCCAAGAGGGCTTATATGCAAACTAGTGCAAATGCCTCTCACCCCAAGGGCTCCGTCTGGACTGACCCTAAGGTGCGTGCGTGGATATTCCAAATTCTTGCCGTTATCGCTGTCGTGGCGCTCGGCTGGTTCTTGTTTGACAACACCCAGACCAATCTGGATAAACGCGGTATTACCTCCGGCTTTTCGTTCCTCAACAACAGCGCCGGCTTTGGTATCGCCCAACACCTGATCGAATATACGGAAAGCGATTCGTACGGCCGGGTCTTTGTCATCGGCTTGCTCAATACCCTGCTGGTATCGGGCATTGGTATCGTCGGTGCAACCTTGCTTGGCTTTATCCTGGGTATCGCCCGGCTGTCGCCCAACTGGCTGGTCAACAAGCTGGCGACCATCTATATCGAGACTTTCCGTAATATCCCACCACTGCTGCAGATTTTCTTCTGGTACTTCGCGGTCATGCTGGCCATGCCGAGCCCGAAGCAGAGCCTTGAATTTGGCAGCATGTTCTTTATCAACAACCGGGGCCTGTACCTGCCTTCGCCTTCGGCAACGGATGCATTTACCCCCTTCCTGATTGCCTTGGTCCTGACCATTGTGGCGATCGTCTTCATGGTTCGCTGGGGGCGTGCACGGTTTGAGAAAACCGGTCAGCCGTTTCCACTGCTGTTGACCTCGCTGGCAATGCTGCTGGTGATCCCGGGCTTGACCATCGTGTTGTGGGGTAACCCATTGTCGTGGCAGATCCCGGAACTCAAGGGTTTCAACTTCCGTGGCGGCTGGGTAATGATTCCCGAGCTGATTGCCTCGACCCTGGCACTGACGATCTACACCGCGGCCTTTATTGCTGAAATCGTCCGTTCGGGCATCCAGGCGGTAAACCATGGGCAGACCGAAGCGGCTCGCTCGCTGGGATTGCCAGCCGGGAAGATCCTGCGCCTGGTGGTTATTCCTCAGTCGCTGCGGGTGATCATTCCGCCGCTGACCAGTCAGTACCTCAACCTTGCGAAGAACTCGTCCCTGGCAGCCGGTATCGGCTATCCGGACATGGTCTCGCTGTTTGCCGGTACGGTCCTGAATCAGACAGGGCAGGCTATTGAGGTCATCGCCATCACCATGAGCGTGTACTTGGCGATCAGCATCAGCATTTCGCTGTTCATGAACTGGTACAACAAGCGCATTGCGCTGATCGAGCGGTAAGGAGCAGCCATGCAAACTCATACCTTCAAACCTGATTTACCGCCTCCACGCCTGAGCGTCGGCGCGCTTGGCTGGCTGCGCAGCAACCTGTTCTCCAGCGTACCCAATACCCTGTTGACCATTGTTGCGGTGTACTTGATCTGGCTGATGATCCCGCCATTGCTAGATTGGGCGTTCTTCAGTGCTGACTGGGTCGGTACAACCCGCGCCGACTGCACCAGCGATGGCGCTTGTTGGGTGTTTATCCAGCAGCGTTTTGGCCAATTCATGTATGGCTTCTACCCAACCGAACTGCGTTGGCGCGTTGACTTGACGCTGTGGGCGGCGATTATCGGCGCAGCCCCCTTGTTCGTACCGCAAATGCCGCGCAAGGCCATGTATGGCCTGGGCTTCCTGGTGGTCTATCCAATCCTGGCCTACGTGCTGTTGCATGGCGGTCACTTCGGTTTGGAAACCGTGCCCACCAGCCGCTGGGGCGGTTCGATGCTGACCTTGGTGATTGCATCCGTGGGGATTGCTGGCGCTTTGCCGCTGGGGATCCTGCTGGCGCTTGGACGTCGTTCGGAAATGCCGGCCATCCGGGTTATCTGCGTGACCTTCATCGAGTTCTGGCGCGGCGTGCCCTTGATCACCGTGCTGTTTATGTCCTCGGTCATGTTGCCGTTGTTCCTGCCCGAAGGCATGAGCTTCGACAAGCTGATGCGTGCCTTGATCGGGGTGATCCTGTTCCAGTCGGCCTACATCGCGGAAGTGGTGCGGGGCGGCCTGCAGGCCATTCCTAAGGGGCAATACGAAGCGGCTGCGGCGATGGGGCTGGGGGATTGGCGCATGATGGGCCTGGTGATTCTGCCGCAAGCGCTGAAGATGGTCATTCCCGGTATCGTCAACACCTTTATCGCCCTGTTCAAGGACACCAGCCTGGTCATCATCATTGGCCTGTTTGACCTGCTCAACAGCATTAAGCAAGCGACCACAGACCCGGCATGGCTTGGTATGTCGACAGAGGGCTACGTGTTTGCAGCCTTGGTTTACTGGATTTTCTGTTTTGGTATGTCCCGCTACTCCATGCATCTGGAGCGCAAGTTGGACACTGGCCACAAGCGTTAGGAGCGAGTCAGATGAGTGAAGCAATTAAAAAGCCTGAAGCTGTGGAAAGCATGATCCAGATGCAGGGCGTACATAAATGGTATGGCCAATTCCATGTGCTCAAAGACATCAACCTCGATGTCAAGTCGGGTGAGCGTATCGTCCTGTGCGGGCCTTCTGGCTCGGGCAAGTCGACGACCATTCGTTGCCTGAACCGCCTGGAAGAACACCAGCAAGGGCGTATCGTCGTTGATGGCACCGAGTTGACCCATGATCTCAAGCAGATTGAAGCGGTCCGCCGCGAAGTGGGAATGGTGTTCCAGCACTTCAACCTGTTTCCGCACCTGACCGTGCTGCAGAACTGCACCCTGGCGCCGATGTGGGTTCGCAAGATGCCCAAGCGTCAGGCAGAGGAAATCGCCATGCACTATCTGGAGCGTGTACGCATTCCGGAGCAGGCAAATAAGTTTCCCGGACAGTTGTCGGGCGGCCAGCAGCAGCGTGTGGCCATTGCCCGTGCCTTGTGCATGAAGCCAAAAATCATGCTGTTCGACGAGCCTACCTCGGCCCTTGATCCGGAAATGGTCAAGGAAGTATTGGACACCATGATCGGCCTCGCCGAAGACGGCATGACCATGCTCTGCGTGACCCACGAAATGGGTTTCGCGCGTACGGTGGCCAACCGTGTGATCTTTATGGACAAGGGTGAGATCGTCGAACAGGCTGAACCCGACAAGTTCTTCACCAACCCGGAGAACGAGCGGACCCAGTTGTTCCTCAGCCAGATCCTGCACTGATCGTCAGTGCCTTGACAAGGGAGCCTTATGGCTCCCTTTTTTGTGAGTCGCGCGGCCAGTCGAGGCAAGGATTTATACATCGCTACTGGTCAATCTGACCATGGGCATTAATACGGACTTCGGGCTAGTCTAATAAGAATCATGGAGACAATTACCCAATGAATCCTGCCAACGGCCGACTCATTCAAGATTTTTATACTGCTTTCCAGCAACTCGATGCCGAAGCCATGGCGAACTGCTACGCAAGTGATGTGCGCTTTAGCGACCCGGTATTTCCCGATTTGCGCGGCGAAGATGCCGTTGATATGTGGCGCATGCTGACTCAGCGCGCCACGGACTTCAGCTTGAGCTTCGATAATATCCAGGCCGACGAACAGCGGGGTAGTGCGCAGTGGGTGGCAACCTATGTGTTCAGCCCGACGGGTAACACCGTGGTCAATCGTATCAACGCCCATTTCAAGTTCGCCGATGGCAAGATAGTCGAACATCGTGACCAGTTTGACCTTTGGCGCTGGGCTGCCCAGGCCTTGGGTCTCAAGGGGCGACTACTGGGCTGGACACCCCTGGTGCACAAGGCTATTCGCGGCCAGGCAGCCAAGGGGCTGGCGCAGTTTCAGGCCGCGCGGACATAACGGCGCAACCTGAAGTTTTATGCGGCCAGGGGATAAAGTGGAACATAATGGACAGGTTTTCGGTCTGATATGCATTGGCCTGAACTGACAGGCCACCACGCTGTGAGAAACTTACTGCCATGAATAAAACCGCGCCACTGAGAGAACCGACCATGCAAGGATTGCTGTTGCGACTGGCTCAGGCCAAGGCTTGGGGTGTTCATGCAATGACCGCCAGCGGTGTGATCCTGGCACTGTTAGCCCTGCTCGCTGTGCTTGATGGTAATCCCCGGGCCTCGTTGCTCTGGCTTGGGCTGGCGCTGCTGGTTGATGGCCTCGACGGCACTTTGGCGCGCAAGTACGACGTTAAAACCGTGCTGCCGCAGTTTGATGGCACGACCCTCGACCTGGTCGTCGATTACCTGACCTATGTGTTTATCCCGGCGATTTTCATCTATCGCTTCGTCCCCTTGCCTGAGTACACCCCGCTGCTGGCTGTCGGCTTGATCCTGCTGTCGTCATTATTCTGTTTCTGCAACGTCAACATGAAGAGCCAGGACAATTACTTTGTTGGCTTTCCGGCGGCGTGGAACGTGGTCATCGTGTATTTGTATCTACTCGATGTCACGCCTTGGATGAGCGTAGCCTGCATCCTTGTGCTTTCGGCACTGACCCTGAGCACCATGAAGTTCCTGCACCCGTTCCGGGTCAAGGAGTTCATGCCAGTCAATATCACCATGACCCTGATCTGGATGCTCTGTTGCTTGCTGCTGATACTGCAGTATCCACAGGCACCGGCCTGGTTGATGGCGTTATGGGCAGTGTCTTCGGTGTATTTCGTGGCGGTTTGCGTTTGGCGCACCTTACGTGAGTGGTTGCGCTGACAGATGACCGCAGTGCCTGATAAAACCTGGTCGGTGTATCTGGTCAGGGCGCAGAACGGCGCCTTGTATTGTGGTATCAGTGATGATCCCCAGCGACGTTTTGCCAAACACCAAAGTGGCAAAGGCGCGCGCTTTTTCTTTTCCAGCCCGGCTCAAGCATTGGTCTATACCGAGGCTTGCGCCGACAAGGGCGAGGCTTTGCGCCGCGAACGGGCGATAAAAAAACTCAACAAGGCGGCCAAGGAAAGCCTGGTCAAAGGCCATCAGGCCGTTATCGCCTTGGCTGATGCTGTGCTATCAACTTAAGCGAGTTGTGGCCTGGGTATTAGGCGCCTGGGCGTTCGGCGCGTAAGCTAGTGGTCTACCAATAATCAGGAATCTTCTGAAAAGATCGCGAGCGATGATCGGGGCATGCGCAACGGCCAACGGGAGTAGCAGCCTAAGGCGGCCCGATGGGCGAGCGCCAGCGAGTAAAAAATGCGAAAAAGCGACCGAGTTCGCGCTCGGCTCTAGTGGTCTAAATGAGCATTTGTTTCGCCTTGCTCGCCCATTTGGAGTCGCAGCAAGGACTTCCACTAAAATGCGTTCAGCCTAAAGGCTGTGAGCCATTTTTTAACGCGGCATGGGCTGTCCCAGTAGTATCGAACGCAGTCGTTTTTCAGAAATTCCTCAGCGGAGACCACCATGCACGAGTTGATCCTGCACCACTACCCTACATCGCCATTCGCCGAAAAAGCGCGCTTGATGCTGGGCTTCAAGCAGCTCTCCTGGCGTTCGGTGATGATACCTCCGATTATGCCGAAACCTGATTTGACCGCGCTGACTGGCGGTTATCGCAAGACGCCGGTGCTACAGGTTGGTGCTGATATTTATTGCGACACGGCGCTTATCGCGCGTCGTCTCGAGGCTGAAAAGGCCACGCCTGCGTTATTCCCGCAAGGGGCAGAATTCACTGCCAGCAGTTTTGCCCAGTGGGCTGACTCCGTGGTGTTCCTGCATGCCGTGAGCCTGGTGTTCCAGCCCGAGTCGATTGCCGCGCGTTTCGGCAAGCTGCCACCCGAATTTCTCAAGGCATTTGTGGCCGACCGCTCGACCCTGTTTGATGGTGGCCTGGCTACGCGCTTGCCAGCCCAGCAGGCCGCTCACCAGTGGCCTGCACTGATGCAGCGTTTGCAGCAGCAGTTGGCGAGTAGCGAGGGGGATTTCCTGTTCGGCGAAGCCTGTATCGCAGACTTCTCGATGGCGCATCCTCTGTGGTTCTTGCGTGGCACGCCCGTGACCTCGCCCCTGGTGGATGATTACCCGGACGTCGCCGCATGGCTGGGCCGTGTACTTGGCATGGGCCATGGCTCGTTGAGCGAAATGAAGAGCGAAGATGCGATTAGCGTCGCTCGCGATGCGACCCCAGCTGCGCTGCCGGATGAAGACTTTGTTGATCCAAACGGCTTCAAGCCGGGCCAGCAGGTTAGCATCAGCGCCGTTGACTACGGGGTTGATCCTGTCGAAGGTGAACTGCTGTTCTGTGGCCGTGAAGAACTGATCCTGCGCCGCGAAGACCCGCGTGCGGGCACTGTTCACGTTCACTTTCCGCGCCTGGGGTTCAAGATCAACGCTGCATAACCAGGACAAGCTTGGCGTACTTGGAGGTAGGGCGGACAACGCTTTTCTGTCCGCCATTTTCGCACCCTACCGGCGCTTGAGCTGATCGGTCAGCTGGGTCGGCAGGTTGCGGATAATCAGCGTGTCCTGCTCCTCGTTATATTCAACCTTCGAGCCCAGCAGGTGCGCCTCGAAGCTGATCGACAAGCCTTCAGCGCGGCCGGTAAAACGCCGGAATTGGCTGAGGGTGCGTTTGTCTGCCGGAATTTCAGGTGACAGGCCGTAGTCCTTATTGCGAATGTGGTCATAGAAGGCTTTGGGACGCTCTTCATCGATCAGGCCGGACAGTGCTTCAAGGGTCATGGGTTCGCCGATCTTGGCCTGGCTGGTAGCATAATCAACCAGGGTATCGGTCTTTGAACGCGCCTGCTCCTCTGGCAGATCCTCGCTTTCCACGAAATCGCTGAAAGCCTTGAGCAGCGTGCGTGTTTCGCTGGGTGAATCGACCCCTTCCTGGCAGCCAATAAAGTCACGGAAGTACTCCGAAACCTTCTTGCCATTCTTGCCTTTGATAAACGAGATGTATTGCTTGGAGTTGGCGTTGTTGCGCCATTCGGAGATGTTGATCCGTGCGGCCAGATGCAGTTGCCCAAGGTCAAGGTGCTTGGCTGGCGTGACATCCAGCTCGTCATTTACCGCAACGCCTTCACTGTGGTGGAGCAGGGCAATGGCCAGGTAGTCGGTCATGCCTTGCTGGTAGTGGGCGAACAATACGTGGCCACCGACTGACAGGTTTGATTCTTCCATCAGTTTTTGCAGGTGCTCGACCGCCTTGCGGGTAAAGCCGGTGAAGTCCTGGCTGTCGTCCAGGTATTCCTTGAGCCAACCGCTGAAGGGAAACGCTCCGGACTCCTCGTGGAAAAAGCCCCAGGCCTTGCCTTGCTTGGCGTTATAGCTGTCGTTGAGATCGGCCAGCATATTCTCGATCGCTTGCGAGGCGCCCAGCTCGGTTTCACGGGCATGGAGAATGGCGGGCGTGCCATCAGGTTTTTTGTCGATCAGGTGGACGATGCTATGGCGGATCGGCATGAGTATTCTCTTGAAAATCAAATACGGGGTAGCGGGGCTGTGACCTGGCCAGCAGCCCTCGCGAATGAACGGTAGTTTACCTGATTAACCGGCTGACTCCTCGCTCTGCTGGCGACGCTTTTGCAGGGTTTGCAGGCGCTCGATTACATAGCGCAGATGTACGTGCAAGTCATAGAGTTCGTTGGAGTAAGACAGCGGTACATCAACGCTGGCCAGCTCGTCCTGCAGTTGATCAAGGCGCTCGATTTCGGCGTCCAAATGCTCAGGCAAACTGCCTTTATCCAACTGCCGGTCGATTTCACGCAGGTATTTGTACCAGCGGTAGATCCGTGCCCGGATTCGCCAGCGGTAAAGCGGGCCCACTGCCTTGAACAACGGAAAGAGCACGACCAGCAATGGAATCAGCAGGATAATATAGCGATCAGCCAGCGAGGCCACGCGGAAGGGTAAATAGCGTTGCAGCAGTGGCAAACCGTTTTTGTAGTAATGTTCAGCATCGCTGGAAAGTTTAAAGGTCTGTGGCTCAGCGCTCGGGAATTGGCCGGCCTTATCCAGCAAGGTCCCGCTTTTCATCACTTCGCGGCTGGCCTCGAGAAACAAGGCAACCAAGCCTGGGTTGAAGTCATCATTGACCACCAATGTCGCAACTGGCGACAGGGTTACCACTTCGCGTGATGGCGCGTTATTGGCCAGGTTGAGCAGGCCTTCGCCCACGGTCAGGCGGTTAAAGAAGGGCAGGCGCGCTTCATAGGCATCAGCCCGGCGAAAGTTGGCCAGGGCAATATCTGGGGCCGCCGCCAGCTTTTGCACGTTATCGTTTTCTGCCGGGCCAACCAAGAAGACGGCATCCAGATCATCATTAAGCAGCGCTTCTGCGGCTTTGCTGCCACTGATGTTTTGCCAGGTCTGGGGATACTGCTCAGGGCGGATGGCGTTGGCTGTAAGGATCGCCTCGGTCGCCGCTTGCGTACCGCTGCCCTGGCTGCCAAGCGCCAGGCGCAGAGGCAGCAGGTCTGCGATACGATCAAGATTGATGTCACTGCGATAAAACAACCAAAGCGGTTCGTGATAAACCGCGCCCAGCGTTTGCAGTTGCTCGCGTTGTTCAGGCGCAAGTTGTCGTTCCAGACCACTTTGCACCAGCGCGATCTGTATGCCTGAGTCTTCATCCAGTAGCTTTTCGATATTATCCCGCGAGCCGTTGCTGGGCATTAGCTTCAGTTCAAAGCCTTCTTTTGCCAGCTCATCCTTGAGGCGCTCGGCAAATATCCGGTAAGCCCCGCCTTCGGCGCCTGTGGCCATGGTCGCGCTTAGCGGCGGCGGTGGGGACACGAAGTAAAACACCGCCCCGACCAATAGCCCTAATACCGGCACCACCCAGAAATTGGCCAAAATCATTATTTTCAGGTCATTCAAAAAGCGGGGCATGGTGCGTCCTTATAAAAGATCCTTTATCAGGATAGAGCCTAGCGGCGCTCAGGGCTAAATATGAGTGGGTGAATTTAGCAAATGCGCTGTTCTGAATAACGGCTGTTGCGGTGGTTGAGGCCGAGCATAAGGCGGGAAACTGCTATAAGGTAAAAGCGCGTGTGGCTGTGCTTATTGCAAGCACAGCCACAATGTGCCCTATGAACACCGTGGATTCGGTGCCTGATCTGGAGATGAATATGTCGAATGAAGGTTATCACGAGCCCATCGGCGAACTGTCCGATGAAACCCGCGATATGCACCGTGCGATTACTTCACTGATGGAGGAGCTTGAAGCGGTTGACTGGTACAACCAGCGGGTCGATGCCTGCAAGGATGATGAACTCAGGGCCATCCTGATTCATAACCGTGACGAAGAAAAGGAGCATGCGGCCATGGTGCTTGAATGGATCCGGCGCCGCGACCCCGTGCTCAATGATGAGCTCAAGGATTACCTGTTCACCACTAAGACCATCGCTCATAAATAAGCCCGTCTGAGTCTTCACGCCAAGGCCGTCATGGTGGCGACCTTGGTGGATCAGCCAGCCTCTGTCATGGGTGAATCATGGCTTTTTTTGCAGCCAGTCCAAGCCGCCAGCTGTTTAGTTTGTCTATCACCAGCAGCATGGCCAGCAAGCCGACCGCGTAGCCGGCATCGATGCCGAGAAACGCCAGCACTATTGTGCAAAGTACTGCGCTGAAGCCTGCGAGCCAACGCCAGATGCCCTTGAGCAACAGCCAGCCTGCCGCCATGCTCAACAGGTAGATAAGGATAAAGTTACCGTTGGCGTAGCGGATAAGCTGGTCTATCGAAATTGACAGGCTCCATGCCAACGTAGCGCAAATGGCGCAGACCAGGACCACCAAGAGCAAGGCACGACTGGGTACGCCGTGGCTATTGCGCTGGGCCAGACCGGCCGGCAGTTTTTGCTCGTCAGCCAGGCTCCAGATCAGCCGTGAAAAACCCTGGATATAGACATTCATCGAGGCGAAACAGGCCAGGTAACCGATGATGGCGCTGATCCAGCGGGCCTTGTCACCTGCCAGTAGATCAAGCATGCGAGGCAGTGAGCTGGCATCGGTATTGACGTTGCCATACACCTCGAAGCTCAGCACCGCGACCGAGCAGGCCCAATAGACCAGGCCCGCCAGCAAGACCCCAAGCAGCAGGGCGATTGGAAAGTCGCGCTGCGGGTTCTTGAATTCTTCCCCCATGTGGGTGAAGGCCTCGATGCCGACAAAGCACCAGAACATCACGCCAAGCGCGACGGGTATCAAGCTCCAGTCGCTGTTTTGTGGTAGCAGCGGCTGGCTGCTGCGCGGCAAGTCGCCGGCCCACCAGATATAGCCAATGGTCAGGATAATGGCCATGGCGATCAGGCTTTGGATCATGCCCGAGGCTTTTGCCGGGCGTTGGCCGAGCAGCAGGATCAGGCCTAGCGTGCCGAGCTGGACCATCAACAACTGGCTGCTATCAAGGTCGAACAATGCTTGCCAGAAGCCGCTGGCAATATTCAGTGCGGCCGGCAAGCCCACGGGTAAAACCGCCAGGAACAGCAAGGCACTGACGCGCTCCATGCGCGCACCAAATGCCCTGCCAATCAAGTGCGGCGCACCGCCTGCATGGGGGAAGTGACGCCCGAGCTGGGCGAAGGTAAAGGCCACCGGTAAAACCAGCACAATCAGTATCAACCATGCCCAAAGCGATGCCTGCCCGGCACTGGTCGCGGCCAGCGCAGGGATAATGAATATTCCCGTTCCCAGCAGTGACGTACTGAGTAATCCGATACCTTGTAGCAGGCTTAGTTCTTGGTTTAGGCGGCTCATGCGTTATGCTCTGGTGGCGAATCATCGGGCGCTGGCGCGGCATGCTAACAGGTGCTGTCTAGAGCCGCTTGGAGGCGCCTTAATAATAAATTGGCGGGCCGCGTTAAGCTTCGCTCGAAATGGCGGTAGTTGCCGTCAAAGTGGCGGAAATAGTCGTCAACCTGTATGCCTGGGATGTTTGAAGTGGACAAATTTGATCAACAGATCATTTCGCTGTTGCGCGCAGATGCGCGTTTATCCGTCAGCCAGATAGCGCGGGAGATAAACCTTTCGCGCTCAGCGGTGAGTGAACGTATCCGCCAACTCGAAAACAACGGCACTATCCTCGGCTATCACGCACGCTTGGCCGAACCGAGCGCCGTGGCGGTCAAGGCCTATCTCGAGCTGTTCTACAGCGGCGGGCGTTGCGAGAACTACGCTGAGCGCATGCGCGTCTTCAGTGAAGTGCGCCGATGCAGTGGTATCAGCGGGGAAACCGACATGCTGGTGTATATCGAAGCACCGAGCATGGAGCGATTCAGCGAAATACGCGGTGAAATCGAAAACTACCCAGGCATGCAAAAAGTTAAAACCCACGTAATAGTCAAAGACTGGGTGATGAGCTGAGCATGCGTATTTTGCACACATCCGACTGGCACCTTGGCCAGCACTTCATGGGCAAGACCCGCCAGTTTGAGCATCAGCAGTTTTGCTCCTGGTTGATAGAGCAAGTGCAGGAGCATCAGGTCGATGCGCTGATTATCGCCGGTGACATCTTCGATACCGGGGCGCCGCCGAGTTACGCCCGCGAGCAATACAACCGCTTTATCGTCGAGTTGCGCAGCACCCGCTGCCAGTTGGTGGTGCTGGGCGGTAACCATGATTCAGTGGCGATGCTGGGTGAGAGCAAAACCTTGCTCGAGCAGCTCGATACAAGGGTCATTCCCGGTGTGTGCACAAACATCGTCGATCAACTGCTGGTGCTGAACCAGCGCGATGGCACGCCAGGCGCGCTGCTTTGTGGAATCCCGTTTATCCGTCCGCGAGATGTGCAGCAAAGCCAGGCAGGGCAAAGTGCCGCTGAAAAGCAGTTGTCGCTGCAACAGGCTATTGCCGCTCATTACCAGGCGCTGTTTGATTTGGCTCAGGCCAGGCAGGCAGAACTGGGCGCCAAGGTGCCTATTATTGCCACGGGTCACCTGACCACGGTCGGCGCCAGCGCCAGCGAGTCGGTGCGTGAGATATACGTAGGTGCGCTTGAGGCATTTCCAACCAATGCGTTTCCAGCGGCAGACTACATCGCCCTTGGGCACATCCACCGACCGCAGAAAGTCGCCGGGCTTGAGCATATCCGCTATTGCGGCTCGCCAATTGCGTTGAGCTTCGATGAAGCCCGGCAACAAAAGGAGGTTCTGCTGGTCGAGCTTGATGGCAATGGCCTACAGCAGGTCACGGCGCTGGCGGTGCCTCGCGTGCAGCCATTGTTGTCGCTGCGAGGATCGCTCAAGGAGCTGCAAGCAGCCATTATCGATGCGGCAAAGCAAGGCTCCAGCGAGCGCCCTGTGTGGCTGGAGATCCAGGTCAGCACCGATGACTACCTGAGCGACCTGCAAACGCGGATCGCTACACTTTGTGAGGGCTTGCCGGTTGAGGTGCTGCGCATCCGCCGTGAACGCGGCGCTACCACTGCCAGTTTATTCAGCGAGTCCAAGGAGACCCTCGATGAACTCAGCCCGGAGCAGGTCTTCGCCCAGCGCCTGGGCAGCGAGACATTGGACAAGTCAGAGCAGCTCAGGTTGACCGAGTTGTATCGTCAAACCCTGGAGCAATTGCAGGGGAAATAGAACGGCTGGTTGTTGTAGAGGTCAGCAGTAAGAAGCTGTCAGACCTTTATTACTCAGAGTGAGCCCCCGGCCTATGCTAACCATCATCGTCATCCTTGCTGTTTCCGGAGCCTTGCTGCTCGGTGCTGCGTGGGGAATCTACGGAAGGCTTTCAAAAGCGCTCGAAGGCTTTATCGTTGCGGTTGCGGGCGGCGCGCTGATTATTTCGGCGGTATTGGAACTGATCCAGCCTGCCACCGAAAAGGCTCCGCTTTGGGCGGTTTTTGCCTTTGTCCTTCTAGGCGCGGCGGTCTTTACCGGGTTGGCCTATCTGGTGAAAAAGAAGTGGGGTTCAGACAGCGGCGGTGGGCTTCTAGCTGCAATCACCCTCGATGGTATCCCCGAGAACCTGGCCCTGGGCGTAGCTTTGATCGGCAGTGGCCCGATGCAGGTCGCCGCGCTGGCCGGCTCCATATTCCTCTCCAACCTGCCCGAAGCGGCAGGCGGCGCCAAGGAAATGGCCAAGTCCGGACACTCGAAAGCCAAGGTCTTTGGTTTGTGGGCCGCAACCGCAGTCATACTTTCCATTGCGGCCCTGGCCGGCAATCTGCTGATGACCGACGTACCCGAAAGCATTCTGGCCCTCATCAAGTGTTTTGCCGGCGGTGCAGTTGTCGCTTCGTTGGCAACCGAGGTATTCCCCAAGGCATTTAAAGAAGATGCCTACTGGGCTGGGATAGCCACCACCATTGGCTTGGTCTTGGCCCTGTTTCTAGACCAGTTGGGGTAGGTTTAGCTCGAGGGGAAGCGCAAGTTAAGAACGCCGGTTTTAAACAAAGCCTTATGCCACCCCCCTGACGCGGAGTGTGGAGGCCTGAGTAAGTAGGGTGCGACAACACCAAGCTTGGCCACACTGGCTTACACAACCGCCTGCCAAGGCGCAGCCTTATCGATGGGCAAATAGCTGGGGCATGTCCCTGCAAACACCCTGCGAAAATGCCAGAATAGCCGCTTATTACAGACTGCGACCCTTGCATGAAAATCCTTAGCCTGCGCCTCAAGAATCTCAACTCCCTCAAGGGCGAGTGGAAGGTTGATTTCACTGCTGAGCCTTTCAAGGACAATGGTCTTTTTGCGATTACCGGGCCGACTGGCGCGGGTAAAACCACCTTGCTCGATGCTATCTGTTTGGCGTTGTATCACCGCACGCCGCGGATGAATACGGTATCTGCCAGCAGTAATGAGTTGATGACCCGGCATGCCGCTGAGTGCTTGGCTGAGGTTGAGTTTGAGGTTAAAGGAGTTGGTTACCGGGCGTTCTGGAGCCAGCGCCGGGCTCGCGATAAAGCCGATGGAGCCTTGCAGGCGCCGAAGGTCGAGCTGGCGCAGATGGCCAGCGGGCAGATCATTACCGACAAGATCAACGAAAAGCTGCGCGAAACCGAGCGTCTGACCGGTCTCGACTTTGAGCGCTTCACCAAGTCGATGTTGCTGGCCCAAGGTGGTTTTGCAGCTTTTCTTGAGGCCAATGCCAACCAGCGCGCGGAGTTGCTTGAAGAACTTACGGGCACCGACATCTACGGGCAGATTTCACAGCGCGTATTCGAGCAAACCCGTGAAGTGAAAGTGGTGCTAGATCAGTTGCGGGCCAGGGCTGAAGGAGTTGAGCTGCTCAGCCCTGATCAACGCGCAGTGTTAGCCGAAGAGGTTGCACGCTTGACCCTTGATGAGCAGCGCCTGGCGACTGAGCAACAGAGGTTGCAGGCGCAGCAGCAATGGCGCGAAGCCAGGCTCAATGCGCAGGGACAATTACAACGTGCCAAACAGCAAGCGGGTGCTGCCCAACAAGCGCTGATCGATGCCCAGCCACAGCTGCAGCGACTCACCGCAAGCGAGCCAGCTGCTCAATTGCAGCCGCTTTATCTGGCGCAACAGCAGGTCAGCCAGCGATTGCATGCCAGCCAGCAACTGGCCCGGCAACTAGGCCAAGAGCACGCCGCCGTGGTGCAGTCGATTTCCCAGCAGGCATGGCAGGGTCACGGGTTGAGCCAACAACTGCTGGACATTGAGCAGCAGGCCCTGAATACCTTGCAGCAACGTGCCGATCGAGTTACCCAGCGTTTGGCCACGCAGCCACAGCGTGCGCAGTTGGGCGAGCACCTCAATGCCTGGCAACAGCAGTTTGCAGCGCTGCAACAAGGCCAGCAAGAGCATGGCGCAGAGCAATCCAGGCAATTGCAGATTAGCCAGCAGTTGAGCCAGCTAAGCAGCGAGTTGGAGCAGCGACAGACAGCGCTCAGCTCAGCCCAGGCATCCCTGGCCGAGGCAGAGCAAGTCGCCAGGCTGGCGCAACAACAGCTCGATACGCTTTTGGCCGGGCAGACAGATAGTGCGTTGCGTGAGCAATCGCAACAACTGGCGGATCAAGCCAGACAACTTGAGCAGCTCGAAGTATTGGCAAGCCTGCGCCACAAGCATGTCGAGCAACGTCGCCAGGCACAGGAACAGCTCGTCGCCCAGCAACAAGAGCTGGTGGAGCAGAACCGGCAGCGTGATGTGCTGCGCACTCAGTTTGTCGATCTCAAACAGCAGATCAGCGATAAGCAAAAGCTGCTTGAGCAGGAGCAGCGCATTCAACAGCTGGAGCACTATCGAGCGGCCTTGCAGCCCGGCGAAGCATGCCCGTTATGCGGCTCGCTCAGCCACCCGGCGATTGCTGAATACCAGGCGCTGAACCTGTCAGAAACCGAACAGGCACTGCAGGCCAAGCAACTTGAGCAAGATGAGGTGCGCACCAAAGGGGAAGCCTTGAGTGCCAAGCTCGAAGTGACCAAGGCTCGAATCGAACAAATACAGGGGCAAATTGGCACGGCTGAACAAGCCATCGCCGAGTGTGATCAGCGTTGGCAACAAGGCTGCGAACTGCTTGGCCAGGCACTTGGCGACGCCGGTGAAGTGCTTGCCGCGCAGCAGTTGAATAATCAGCAAGTGATGCAGCAACAGCAGCGTTTGGCCCAGCTCGACCAACTCAAGCAAGCTGCGCAGCATAGCGCTCAGCAGTTGATGCAGGCTGAGCGCGAGGTCAACCAATGTGTCGCACAGGTCCAGACGCTGCTGGCCCAGCAAAACCATCAACAGCAACGTCAGCAAGACAGTGTTAGCACGCTGCAAAAGCTCGAGTCCGAACATACAAAGCGTCTGGCCGAGCTGCGCAGCAGCTTGCATGTATTAGGCTTGACCTTGCCCGAGGACCCACAACTCTGGCTGCAAGAACAGCAGCAGGCCTGGCTGGATTGGCGTAGTGATCAAGAGCTGAACCAGCAACTCATTAGCCAGATAAACGAGCAGCATCATCAGCTCAAGCAGGCCCGCGAACAAGCGCAGACCTGGCAACAACGCTGGGCCGAGCAAGGCGAAGATGATCGTGCAGAGGTCTCTCCCGTTGCCCAACCGCAAGAGCAGCTGCGCAGCTTGCACAATGCCTGGCAACCCGCCCAGCAGCAGCGCGATCAGCTACAGGGTCAGCTACAAACCGTGCTCAAGCGAATCGAGGATGAGCAGCAGGAGCAACTGCAGCACAATCAGGCCTGGCAAGCTGCGCTGACGGCCAGCCCCTTTGCTGACGAGGCTGAGTTCTTGGCTGCTGTGCTCGATGATGAAAAACGCCAAGCATTACGCGAGTTATTACAGCGCCTGACCCACGACATTACTGCTGCGCAGGCGCTGGAGCAGGATTGTGAGCAGCGTTTGAGCAGGCTGCAAGCCACCGAACAGGCAACACTGTTCAGTGAGATCGCTGATGAGCAGTTGTCGATCGATCTGCAAAGAGTCAATGGTGAGCTCAAGGCCCTGACCGAGCGTCGGGGCGAGATTCGTGCCCAGCTCCAAGGCGACGATGCTCGCCGTGAAAGCCAGCAAGAGCTGTTTGCACAGATCAGTGCGCAGCAGGCCGATTTCGACTTATGGCAGCAACTCAACAGCCTGATTGGCTCGGCCGACGGCGCCAAATTCCGCAAGTTTGCCCAGGGCCTGACGCTTGATCATCTGGTCTATTTGGCCAACCAACAGCTTGATCGCCTGCACGGGCGTTATCAGTTGGGGCGTAAGACTCAGGGCGAGTTGGAGCTTGAGGTCATTGATACCTGGCAGGCCGATGTCGCGCGCGATACCAAGACCTTATCCGGCGGCGAGAGCTTTCTGGTCAGCCTGGCGCTGGCGCTGGCGTTGTCCGACCTGGTCAGTCACAAGACCAGCATCGACTCGCTGTTTCTCGATGAGGGCTTTGGCACACTCGACGGCGAAACGCTGGAGGTCGCGCTTGATGCGCTGGACAACCTCAATGCCAGCGGCAAGATGATTGGCGTGATCAGCCATGTCGAGGCGCTCAAGGAGCGCATTCCTGTGCAGTTGAAAGTGCACAAGGGGGTCGGCATGGGACACAGCACCTTGGACAAGTGCTTTGCTGTCTAGATAAACACCGCTGTAGCGCCAAGCGCTACAGCGGTTCGACCTGTTAGTCAGAGATGTCGATCATCATGCCGATCCCGGCGCCGATCATGCGTCCAGCATCTTCATCGCCCGCCATGCGGCCGACACCGCCGCCTATCATGCCGCCAGCCACGGTGGCGCATGCCGATAGAATGAAGGTCGCGCATATCAACGCTGCGGTTACCGAGTAAATTCGCTTCATCTGCTTCACTCCTTGATTGGCTCAGTGTTTAGCCTTGACCACTGCCTGCCAAAGCACGCCCATTACCGGCACGCTCTGCTGAGTCGGATTGGCTTGGTACCAATTGGTGATGCGCGCCTCGATGTCTGGCAGCTTCAGGCCAGTGACACCGTTGGCGATCTGGGCACCCATGGGTGGCGCCTCAAGACCATGCTTTTTGGCGTAGGCCGCTTCAGCGATCAGCATGTTGGTTACACCGATCATAAAGGCGTGGCGTTCACTGCTTGAAGAACTTAGCCAGTCATTACCGGTGACGACCACGGCGGACGCTTTTTGCTCAGCAAATCCTGTGCTGCAAATCAATGCCAGGCTGAATGTGAGGATGTACTTGCTCCACTTCATGTCTCTCTCCTGTAAAGCATTGAACCAAGGGCATGCCAACGGCAAATGGCGAGTCGTTCACCTGTGAAGTAAAGCAGATGGCTCGTTGTAAGCGACTGCTGGCTGCATAAGTCTTTGGATACGGATTCTGCAGCGTATGACGGATTACTTAGCGATGCTTTAGAAGTATCAATGAATGCCTAATTGATATTATACAAATCATCATCCGCGCTTTAAGTTTGGGTTGCTGTCGTCGCGTGCAGAGCTGGATCAGAAACCCTGGCCAGCGGTTTCATCAGAACAACAAGTGGGGCAAACCTCACAAAACATCGCAATAACGTCTATCTGCCATTCCAAAAATAAGCATATGTAGTAGAGGACTGATAATGGAAAGTACATTCCACGGCGTAATGGCTTTCGCCTTGCTCGCCAGCATGCTGTTGCTGGGCAGTGTCTTGCGTAATCGGATCGGCTTGTTTCGCAACTCATTGGCGCCAGCAAGCATCATTGGTGGCATGCTCGGCTTCATCTTGCTGTCTTTGGGATTGATTCCAGGATTTGAGGCAGGTGATTTCCAGGCGCTTACTTTTCACTTTTTCACCCTCAGCTTTATGTCCCTGTGCCTGACCGGCAAGAGCAAGAATGCCTCGCTTTCCGGGGGCAGCGTGGTCCGTGGCGGGCTTTGGCTGACATTTATCTGGACCATCAGCCTTGGGCTCCAAGGGGTGATCGGTTATTTGGTGATAGTCGCTTATGACGCGGTAACCGGTTCCGATACCAGTGCATGGCTTGGGGCGATTGTGACCCACGGTTTCACCCAGGGCCCGGGCCAGGCTCTGACTTATGGCGGTATCTGGGAAAGCCAGTATGGCGTTGAGAACGCTGCCCAAGTCGGCATGATCTACGCATCGCTGGGCTTTCTGGTGGCCTTTGTCATTGGTGTTCCGGTTGCGAAAAAATTTATTCGCGGTGGCCTCAATGCCAATAAAGCCTCGAATATCGATGGCGCGTTCAAGTCTGGGTTCTATCGCCCTGAGCAGGCGCCCAGTGGCGGCAAGATGGTTTCGCACCCGGCCAATCTCGACTCATTGGGCTATCACCTTGGTTTGCTGGGCATTGCCTACCTGGCCACTTATCTGTGGTTGAACTTTATCCAGGCGCAAGTTGCAGGCCTGACGCTGGGCGGTATCAATCTTTCGGTGTTGTTCAGCTTCAATATGTTCTTCGTCCATGGCCTGGCGGTTTGCGTGCTGATGCGTTTTTGCATTGATCGCCTTGGCTTGTCTCATCGGGTGGATGATGAAAGCCTCAAGCGCATCACCGGTTCCTCGGTAGACTTCATGGTGGTCGGCACCTTGATGAGCATCCAGTTCACTGTGCTGTATGAGCTATTGACTCCCATCATGCTGGTGACCCTGGCGGTGACTATCGCCACCTTGATAGGTTGCCTGCTGCTCGGCCGGTTGAGCGGAACCCTGGGCAGGGAGCGGGCACTCACGGCGTTTGGCTGCTGTTGTGGTTCAACCGGCACCGGCCTGTTGCTCCTGAGGATGATGGATGCTGATTTCAGCACTTCCGTGCCCAAGGAGCTGGCCTTCTTCAACCTGGCCATTATCGTCACCAACTTTCATATCCTGTTCTTCTTTGCACCGCTGGTGCCCTCGCTGGGCGGCTGGACCTACTTTCTGGTCTTTGGCGGTACTGCGCTCATCTTTCTCGCAGGCATTCCCTTGCTGATGATGCGCCCCTCAACCATCCCCCATCTTCAGGCCAAGGAGTCCTGCTCATGAGCATTACCGTCTATGCCGCCAAGCGTATTCTGACGATGAATCCATCGCAGCCCGAGGCCACTCATATCGCGGTGCGCGATGGTCGCGTATTGAGTGTCGGGCCATTGGCAATCATGGCTGAGCTGGGCGAGTACAGGCTTGACCAGCGCTTTGCCGAGAACATTATCTTGCCGGGCTTTGTCGAGGGGCACAGCCATGCCCTGGAAGGCGCGATGTGGCGTTACCTGTATCTGGGCTACTTCGACCGGGTTGATCCGGATGCCGTGAACTGGCCCGGTGCCAATAGCATTGCAGCCATGCAGCAGCGCTTGCGAGAGGGCGCCGCGCTGCTTCCTGTTGGCGAGCCACTGGTTGCATGGGGCTTTGATCCGGTTTATTTCGAGGGCGAGCGACTTGATCGACTGACCCTGGATGCGGCGGTGAGCGATCGTCCGGTAATCGTCATGCATGCGAGCTTGCATGTGATGACGGTCAACACCCAGATGCTTGAACAGTCCAACCTTGATCAACACGCGGGCATTGAAGGCATCATGCTCGACGCCGACGGCCAGCCCAACGGCGAGTTGCAGGAAATGGCAGCCATGCACGCGGTTTTTGAAACCCTCGGGCTCAACCTCTTTGAGGCGGTATCTGCACCCAGCACCTTGCAGCGCTACGGCAAGGTTGCGCGCAATGCCGGGGTTACCACCATCACCGATCTCTACAACCCACTGACCGATGAAGGCATAGCGGCCCTGCAGGAAGTGACGGCAGCAGAGGATTTTCCGGTTCGCCTGGTGCCGGCAATGAGTGCACTGGCCTGGACGCCCGAGCAAGGCGTTGAGCGATTACAGCGCTGCATGGAGTTGAACAGCGACAAGTTGCATTTTGGCCTGGTCAAGATGATGACCGACGGCTCGATCCAGGGCTATACGGCGCGAATGAAGTGGCCCTATTACCATGATGGTCATGCAAATGGCATTTGGAATGCGCCGCCCGAAGCACTGCGCAAGATGGTGCAGGTATACCATCAAGCGGGCTTGCAATTGCACATTCACACCAACGGCGATGAAGCGGTTGAGCTGATGCTGGATGCGGTCGAGGAGGCCCTGGATATCTGGCCCCGCTCGGATCCCCGGCACACATTGCAACACTGCCAGGTCATCGACCACGCCCATTTGCGCCGCACCGCCAAGCTTGGCCTGTGCCTGAACATGTTTGCCAATCACATTTATTACTGGGGGGACATACACCGTCGCCGCACTCTGGGCTTCGAACGCAGTCGTCGGCTTGAGCCGCTGGCATCGGCGCGGCGCTTGGGGATTCCAACAGCGGTGCACAGCGATGCGCCCGTGACGCCATTGGGGCCGTTGTTTACCGCGTGGTGCGCGGTGATGCGTGAAAGCGCGTCCGGTGATGTGCTCGGTGAGCACGAGCGCGTCACTGTTGCCGAGGCGCTTGAAATGATCACCCTTGGCGCGGCCTATACCCTGCGGCTTGATCATCAGGTCGGCAGTCTTGAGGTGGGCAAGTTCGCCGACATGGTGGTGCTGGACCAGGACCCGCTGGAAGTCGAGCCTGCGCAGCTGCGTCATATCGCAGTATTGGCAACCGTACTTGGAGGAAAGGTCAATGCCGACACCTGAGCCTGTCCCCTTTACCCTGATCACCGGTTTCCTGGGGGCGGGCAAGACCAGTTACCTGAATCAACTGATCCGCCAGGGCCTGCCCCGCGACAGCCTGATCGTGGTAAATGACTTTGGTGATATCAATATTGATGCCGAGCTTATTGAATACCGTGATGAGCAAATCCTGAGCCTGGGCAATGGCTGCATCTGCTGCACGCTTGGCGGAACCCTGGCTGAGCAACTGGCCCAGGCGATGCGCATGGAGCCGCGGCCTGCAGCCATTTATATCGAGGCCAGCGGAGTGGCCGAACCGGCACGTATTGCTGATATCGCCCGCACCTCGCGCCAGTTGCAACTGGCCTCGGTGATTTGCCTGGTTGATGGCAGCCAGATCGACAAGCATGCGACCGATCGCTACACCGCAGAGGTCTGGCGTTCGCAAATTGCCGGGGCCAGCCAGGTGGTAGTCAATCGCCTGCCAGCAGCACCCGCCCATGCGCTGGGGATACTTGAGTCGATCAACCCTGAAGCATTGCTCAATACTTCAGGCAACGCCGGTGCGCGGCAAGCACCAGCACTCAGGCCGGTATCGCGCCATGCCGATGCGGCCTGGAGGGCCGTCAGCCTGAGCTATGGCTCGGCAATAGATGCCGGGCGCTTGGAGCAGCTATTGCGCGCTTATGACGATGTCGTGCTACGCGCCAAGGGTATATTGGCGCGGACTGACCATCAGGCACCTCAGGTATTCCAGTTGAGTGGTGGTGTCTCTCGCTGGCTCCCTGTACGACGTCAACCGGTCGCCAACCAGTTGGTGTGCATTGGCATCAAGGGGGCGCGCTTTGATGCCCTGGCAAGCGAGTTGGCTCAGCTTGAATCCGCGTCGCCCGCCAATGCGTCAGTGGCGCGTGCAATCTAGTCCGTCTGCTTGATTCAATTGCCGGGGCGAGGGTACTGCCTGAGAAACTCGATAAACTTCTGTTGGACCGGCGTTATGCCGGTCTTTAACCAAGCTGCCAGTGTACATAGGCGGGGATCAACGTCCTTGAGCGGCACCACCACCACGCCTTTGCGGCTGGAGTTGGCTGAACTCTCAAGGTGAATGGTTACGCCGATATTGGCTGCGACAAAGCCAAAGATGCCTTCGCTGTTGAATGCTTCTTGAGCCACTTCAGGCAAAAAGTTAGCGCTCAGGCACAGCGCATCGAGATGACGGCGGAAGTAGGCCCAATGGCTCATGCTGCCCAGTACAAATGGCTCTTTGGCCAACTCGGCAAGTGTGAGTTCCGAGCGACTGGCAAGCGGGTGAAGATGAGACAGGGCCGCGACAAAGCGGTCACGCTGGATCTCAATGCTGTCCATGTTCGGCTCCAGCAATGGGCCGGTCACAAAAGCAAATTCGATTGAACCTTCGTTAAGCATTTCCAGTTGCTGCTGGGTCGATCCAAATATCAGTTCGGCCCTGATCTCGGGGTAGCAGCGATGAAAACCTTCGAGTATGGAAGGCAATTGGCCTGACACTGCAAAGTCGGTATAGCCGATGCGCAGTTGGCCAATTTGCCCTGCACCGGCCTTGCGCGCCTGTTGTACGGCGTTGTCCAGTTGTTCGAATATTGTTCGACTGCCCGCAAGAAACACCCGTCCGGCTTCGGTCAGCTCAACCCGTCGGTTGCTCCGTAACAACAGCTCTTCACCTACGCTTTCCTCCAGTTGCTGGATAGTCCTGCTCAGTGCGGGTTGCGCCAAGCTCAGGCGCTCGGCTGCCCGGCGGAAGTGAAGCTCTTCGGCAACTGCCTCGAAGGCGCGTAGATGACGTAGATCAATCCGCATGGCAATACCCTTGACGCATTAATACCTATTGTCTTGATCTTATATGGGTATTGCTGCTCGCTCTAGCGGGTTCTGCATCTTTGCATTAGCACAAGGAAGCGAGGGCCGATTGCACATCAAGGGCCTGGCTTGGCCCTTGATGGCTGTGGCGTATCAGCGCTGTTGCAGCGGTGGCGTGCGCGGTGGGTTCAAGCGTTTCGAGCCGGTGGCTTCATAGGCCGAGGCCAGGCTCAGCAGCGCAGAATCATCATAGGCGCGACCGGCAAAGGTCAGTCCGGCAGGCATGCCGATGTCGGCCAGCACGCCCATTGGCACCGTGACGGTTGGCACGCCCAGGTGGCGGATGGCGAGGTTGCCATTGGCAACCCAGACGCCGTTGCTCCAGGCGATGTCCGCGGACTTGATATTCACATCCGCATCCGCCGGGCCAATATCGGCCACTGTTGGGAAGATCACTGCATCAAGGCCCAGTCGATCCATCCATTGTTCAAGGTCGGTGCTGCGAATCTGCTCAAGCGCACGCAGGCCGTCTGGCAGGGTGGTGATCTGGTCCCAGGGGATGATGCCGTTCTTGGCCATGCGCACGTATTCATCCATGCCGGCGGCCAAGTCATCTTCCCGGTTTGGCAAGGTGCCGGGGTCGTGGGGAAAGATCTGTGCCCCGTCGACATCGGCCAGGCGATTCAGCTTGGGATCGCCGTTGGCCTGCAGGAAGTCGTCAAAAGCCCAGGCCGAGAGCTCCCACAATTCATGATGCATGTAGTTCTTGGGTATCAGGTCGCGGGTGAATACCGTTGGCGCGCCAGGGCGGTCTCCTTCGCAGTTGGAAATCATCGGGAAATCGACCTCGATCACTTCGGCACCAGCGGCCTCGAGGGTTTTACGGGCCTGTTGCCAGAGCGCGATCATCGAGTCGCGGGTGATGATTTTCTGGCCGGTAGGCCCGCCGATTCCCGGTTTTTCCGAGGTGCCGGCGTCGGGGTCGGCGTTGATATACATGCGTGGTACGCCGAAACGCTTACCCGCCAATGCATCGGGCTTGGAGGCGAGGCTTGGGTAGGCGACAGGACGCACCGAGGAGGCGCTGGGGATAGGTACCCAAGGCTGCATCCGCCATAGATCACCACGGGTATCGGGATCATCGGCGACGATGATATCCAGCACTTCGAACAAATCGGCCATGGTTCGGGCGTAGGGCACGACCACATCCATGGTTGGCGTTAATGGCCAGTTTCCGCGTACGGAAATGACCCCGCGCGAAGGCGTGTAGGCGCACAAGCCATTATTGGATGCAGGGCCACGACCACTGGACCAGGTTTCCTCGGCAAGGCCGAAGGCTGCAAAGCTGGCTGCCGTTGCCGTGCCAGCGCCATTGGATGAGCCTGAGGCGAAGGGTGCTGTCAGGTAGGCGCCGTTATAGGGGCTTTCTGCGCGGCCATATACACCGCGTTGCATACCCCCGTTGGCCATGGGCGGCATATTGGTCTTGCCCAGGCAAATCGCCCCGGCGGCGCGCAGGCGCTCCACGGTGAAGGCGTCGCGATAGGCAATCAGGTCCTTGAACGCCGGGCTGCCAGAGGCGGCGGTCAGGCCCTTTACCAGGTAGCTGTCCTTGGCTGTGTAAGGAATGCCGTCGAGCGGGCCAAGGGTTTCGCCATGGGCACGGCGCTCATCCGAGGCCTGGGCTTCCTTCAGTGCATCTGGGTTGCGCACCACCACCGCATTAAGCGCGGTGGATGTGTTTGCGCCGTCGTAGGCTTCAATGCGCTCAAGGTAGGCTTGAACAAGCTCAACAGCAGTGGTTTGGCCGGATTCGAGCGCGGCTCGCAACTCGGCAATGGATGCTTCGGTTACTTCAATCATGCTGGCTCCACTGGCGACGGGTGGGTTGTGCATTGAGTATTGCACTCTGTCATCTGGGTATCTTAACGCTAGCCCTGGCGTCGGGTCTTGTTTGGCAGATTGGCTTGCCAAGGCAGTTTACCGGCCGGCAAGCAACTCGCCGAGTGGCGGATCAATTTAATAGCTTTGAGCCCTAGGTCTGGCAGTCAAGCAGGCGCTCTTTGCTGATGCCGTTTTGGCGGGCAGCAGCACCTGGGCCGGCAAAGCGCGGCTTCTGGTCGAGATGATTTTCCTGTGTTCGTTCTGATCTGTGAAGACAGGCTGTCGGCTCTGGCGAAACGCTCGCCTGGTAATTGGGATGCTTTGCTGGCCCTAACTTTAGGATGGGGTATTGGTACTTACAGAGGAATGCATAAAAGGCGCGACTGTAATATGGGCGATAGCTGTACTCGCAGCGGCTAGAAACAAGGAAGCAAGCGGGGGATTTGATCGATTTGTCGCTTTCAACATCAGCAGGGACTGGAGTCCGCCAAAGAGGCATGGCGACTTCGCAACCGCCTTTAAAGGAGCAATGCTATGGGCATGGAAATGGATATGTACGGTCGGCTTATTACTATTTTCCTCGGTTTTTTTGCGATCACTAACCCGATTCCCAATACGGCGGTCTTTGCTGGCTTGACCCGTAAAGTAGATAAAGCAGAGCGTTACCGGATTGCGGTCAAGTCAACGCTGATTGCTTTTGGTGTCGTGGTGTTTTTTTCATTGCTGGGTAAAACGCTGTTTCACCTGCTGGGTATCACGTTGCCAGCCTTGCGTATTACTGGCGGTATCTTGGTTTTTATCATCGGTTATCAAATGCTGCAGGGGTACAACTCTACCTCTCACTCAGAAGATGACGGAGATACGGATATTGCAGTCAGCCCTATTGCCGTTCCTATTCTGGTGGGGCCGGGCACTATTGCAACCGCGATGAATTATTCGGCTTCCGAAGGTTCCATGGGGGCGATCATGACTATCTCAATGTATGCACTGCTGGGGCTGATTACGTTTTTTTGCTTTATTTTTAGTGCGCGTGTGGTGGCGATCATCGGCGGCAACGGTCTAAAAATAATCACTCAACTCATGGGGTTGATACTGGCGGTGATAGGCATCCAGTTGCTGATTGCCGGTATTTATGAGGTGGTCACCATGACCGGTGACCTGTAGTTTGATACAACTTCGCTAAAGCACGCATTTAACATTACAGCGCCAAGCCTGGCTGGTTGTCAGCCGGGACTACATGCTCCGCACACACAACAGGTTTTTTATGCTGCGAATGGACTGGCTGGAAAATCAGATGCATCACTGTGACACCATGGCCGAGCGTTTGTATCGACAGTTCAGCTATGAGTACGTCGGGCAAAGTCTTGCCCAGTGGCAGCAGGAATTTGCAGCGGGGCAGGCCGATGGCAGTTGGAAGTCCTTGATTGTCACCGAGGGCGACCAACTGCTCGGTGGCGCAGCGCTTGCTCGGGACGACTTATCAAGCCGTCCCGATCTTGGCCCCTGGCTTGCGTGCGTATTGGTTGCGCCCGAGGCTCGTGGTCAAGGCTTGGCCGAGCGGTTGATCGAAGGCATTTGCAACCATGCACGAGCCATGGGCAACACAAGCCTGTACCTGCATACCCACGACAAAAGCGATTACTACGCCAAACGCGGCTGGAGTGTGCTGGAGCCTTTCGAAGCCTGGGGCAAAGAACAGTGGTTGATGTCGCGAGAGCTTTAGCCACTGTTAAAGCCTCGCCTCGGCCCCTCAGTGCCAGCGGCTTTTGACCCAGTGCGCTCGAGCCTGCTTGTCCAGGAATGACCAGGCGACAAACCGGCTTTGCTTCTGGCCCTGAGCCATTTCCACGGTGCGCACCTCTTGCGCGCCAACCTTGTTGAGTGCGCTATAGACCCCGCCAAGATTGCCCGCCTTGGATATCAGGGTGCTGAACCACAGCACTTGCTGGCCATGGTTGGCGCTTTCGTTGATCAGGCGCGCGACAAAGGCCGCTTCACCCCCTTTGCACCACAACTCTGCAGCCTGGCCGCCAAAATTCAGCACCGGTAATTTGCGCTTGGGATCGAGTTTGCCCAGGTTGCGCCATTTGCGGGTGCTGCCGCGTGTTGCTTCATCGGCCGAGGCATGGAAGGGTGGATTGCACAGGGTGATATCGAAACGATCATCGTCGCGGATCAAACCGTCCAGAACATGGCCGCTGTCTGTTTGCAGGCGCAGCTCAATGGCTCCATCCAGGCCAGGGTTGGCGTTGATGATGGCCTGGGCAGAGTCGATCGCAGTGCTGGCGATATCCGAACAAACAAACTGCCAGTTGTATTCATGGTGGCCAAGTAACGGATAAATGCAGTTGGCGCCTACGCCGACATCCAGCGCTTTGATGTGGCGACCCCGGGGAATCACTCCGGCGTTGTTTTTTGCCAGCAAATCAGCGAGGTAGTGCAGGTAATCGGCACGTCCGGGAATGGGCGGGCACAGGTAATCGGCTGGAATATCCCAGTGCTCAATGCCGTAGAACTGCTTGAGCAGGGCACGGTTGAACACTTTCACTGCCTCGGGATTGGCGAAGTCGATACTTTCCTTGCCGTACGGGTTAATGATCACGAAGGCGGCAAGTTCCGGGCTGGCCTGGATCAGTGCCGGGAAGTCGTAGCGGCCTTGATGACGGTTACGTGGATGCAGTTGCCCCTTGGCTTGATCGGCTTTGGCGGTCGTCGGTGTTCTAGTGACCGGTTTTTTCGCAGGGGAATGTGCAGGTGGGCGGGGCATGGTAATCCGTAAACAAGGTGGTCAGCGGGGCATTATTCACACTGCGCCGCTAATGGCCAGCAGTCTTGTGATTCAACTGATGTGCAGCACCTTGGCCAGGTAGTCGAAAAAAATGCAGTAGAGCGCAATCGGCAACGGTAAGCCAAGAAGGGTGCCGAGTACGTAGTGGCGCATACGTACACCGGAAAGTGCCAATGTGTAGTTTAGCGCTGGCAGTGTTTGCATCAACATGCGCAAGCCGATAATGCTGCTGAGCGGGTGTTTATCCAGGCCAGCCAGCAGGCGCTTGGCCAGGCGGTTGTCGATTTCGCGCAGGGCATCGCCACCAATAAAGCGAACGCTCAGGTAAGTCAGCATGCAGGAGAAACAGGCCGCTACGTAGGTCGCCACGCCGCCCCACAGCCGGCCAAGTGTCAAGACTGCAGCGGCTAGAAATATCCAGCCGGGAATCTGGATCAAGTTACCCAGGGCGAACAGCAGGGAGAAGAGCAACAGCCCGGCAAACTGGTGCATGACAATGACCGACTTGAGCCCTTCAAGGCTGAACTGCTGGCGAATGCCCAGGGCTTCGCACAAGGCAAACAGAGCAATCAGAACCAGTACAACCAGGAGTATGCGTTTGCGTGCGCTCATTTTCAGGCTCCGGTGACTAGGGATAATCGAGGGCCTGCTTGATGGCCTTGAGGTTAGCGCCAATCCAGTGTTTGTCGATGGCGCCCCAGTCGCGGATGAGATAATGCCCGGCATTGTTGCGGGTGCCTGGCTGTTGCTCGAACTCACAGAGAATATCCAGCTCGGCCAGGGCATTAACCGTGTCTTGTGCCGTGCGCCGGGGCATGCCTGTGGCGTCCATCAGTGCCGGGATACTCGTCGCGCTGCCATTGTCGATCAGCCAGGCGACATACAGGCGCCGGTAAAAACTGCTTTTGGTTTTACTGATCGCCGGGGGCATGCATGGCTCCTTCAAGTTTGTCGGTGTCAGCTTAGCGCGGCGATGGCGATATAGGTCGCAGCACCGGCAATGTAGCCCAGAAATGCCAGCAGACTGATGGTTTTCAGGTACCAGATAAAATTGATGCGCTCCATGCCCATCGCCGCAACGCCGGCGGCAGAGCCGATGATCAAGCAACTGCCGCCGGTGCCTGCGCAGTAGGCCAGTAACTCCCAGAAATCGCCATTGATGACAAAACTCTGCAGCCAGTTAATGTCGCTGCCTGCACTGGCAATCGCGACAGGGCTCACCAGCGGATACATTTTCATCGCGCCGGCAACCAGTGGCACGTTGTCGACCACGGATGACAGCAGGCCGATGGCAATGTTGATAGCGTAGATGTTGCCCAGGCTTTCTTTCAATGCAACAGCGACCTGGGCCAAGTGACCGGCAGTGGCCAGGCTTGAGACTGCCAGCAAGATCCCGAGGAAGAACAATACGCTGGTGGTGTCGATGCGGCGCAGTACACCAATCACTGACAAGGGGTGTTTTTCTTCCGAGTTCTTGCCACGGTGAATGATTTCGGTCACCACCCACATGACGCCCAGGCCGAACATGATGCCCATGTAGGGTGGCAGGTGGGTCACGGATTTGAAGACCGGCACGAACAGCAGCGAGCCCAGGCCGATGCCCAGTACCAGGTTACGTTCGAAAGGGGTGGTTGGGTCGCGATGGCTTTCCAGCGATTCATATTCAGGCGGGCGCTCGACTTCGCCTTTGAGGCGCAAGCTCAGATAGATCAGCGGCACCATCAAGCACACCAGGCTTGGGATAAACAGGTTGACGATGATGCTGCTGGCGCTGATCTGGCCGCCAATCCAGAGCATGGTGGTGGTTACGTCGCCGATCGGCGACCAGGCGCCACCGGCGTTTGCGGCAATGACCACTATCCCGGCGAAGAACCAACGATCTTTCTGGTCATCGATCAACTTGCGCAGCAGTGAAACCATGACGATGGTGGTGGTCAGGTTATCCAGTGCCGCCGAAAGGAAGAAGGTCAGCAAGCCAACCAGCCACAGCAGGTTGACCCGCTTGTTGGTCTTGATCCGGTCGGTAACGGCTTTAAAGCCTTCGTGGGCGTCGATAAGTTCGACTATGACCATGGCGCCGAGCAGGAAGAACAATATCTCGGAAATCTCGCCGAGATGCTCACGCAGTTGATGAACGACATAGCCCGAGTTGTCGCCGTGCGTCACGTTGATATTGGTAATGGCAGGCAGAATGCTGTCTGCGCCCAGTACCAGCACTGTCCAGCAGATCACTGCGGTCAAAAGCGCCGATGCAGCTTTATCGATTTTCAGTGGATGCTCAAAAGCAATACACAGATAGCCAAATATAAAAACACACGCCATCAACACATACATGATCAGAATTCCAGAGTTCGGTCCGGTACGGTCGGGCCTCGACAGCTGACAAGCAAGTGGCTGGCGTTGAATACACAAGGCGGCTTGCAGCGTCACGGCCCATCAAGCAGCGTGGCATGTTGGGTGGGCACCACGACTTGAGCTTCATGGGGCAAACACGTACTGGACCTGGGCTTTTTACTGGCGTTAAAACGCCAAGGGCTCTTGATGCGGGGGAGAAGATGCCTGATTTACAACCAGTATGGGAAGGGTTTTATTGGTAAAAAGTGCGCTCGGCTGATGAAAAATTTGCCTGTGCTTGCGCTAAGGCATCCCTGAAAAACTGCTGCGCTCAATATTGCTGGGTTTAAAACTGCTCAGAATGCTCATTTACAGCAGGTAAACACAGCGTCTACTCATTTTTTACTCGCTGGTGCTCGCCCTTCAGATGATCCCTGAACGGCGCCGGTCCGCATTGCGCGTGACCAGCGCAGTGCAGCGGTTTATCAGTTGACTTGAGCTTGCGCTGGCGAAGCATCTGCATGCGGAGGGGCGATAAACGCCAGGCTGATGGCGAGCAGCGGCATCAACAAGTTGAAAAAACAATAGGGTAGATAGGTCAGTGTCGAGACACCAAGCGTTGCAGCCATGTAGGCGCCGCAGGTGTTCCATGGCACCAGTACCGAGGTCAACGTCCCGCCATCTTCCAGCGCGCGGGACAGATACACCGGCTTGATGCCGCGCTTTTCATACTCGGCGCGATACATGCGGCCGGGCAGGACCAGCGCGATGTATTGGTCGGCAGTAATGATATTGGTGCCAATGGTGGTGACAACGGTGCTGGCGATCAGGCTGCTGGTGCTCTTGGCCAGATGGATAGTGCTTTCCAGCAGGCGCTGCAACAGGCCGAGTTTTTCCAGCACGCCACCAAAGCACATGGCGCAGATAATCAACCAGACCGTGGTCAACATGCTGCCCATGCCACCCTTGGAGAGCAGGCCGTCGAGCGCCTCATTGCCGCTGTGTGATTCATAACCGGCAAACAGTGCCGTCCAAACTGTCTTCAGGCTGGCCAGGTTGCCTGCGCCTGGGTCTGCCAGGCGGTTCATGACCTCGGGCTGGAAGATCAGCGCAAACACTGCGCCAAGCAATGCACCAAGAAAGATCGCCGGGAAGGCTGCCCATTGCCGTACGGCCAGAAACAGCAGGAAGGCGACCGGTAACAGTAAATGCCAGCCGAGGCTGAACTGGCTTTCAAGTGCGTCCAGCACCTGGGCGATGCGCCCGGTGTCATGGCTGGCCGAGGCCTGTTGGCCCAGCACCCAAAAGACCACCAGGGCGATGCTCAGTGCAGGCACAGTGGTGCGCAGCATCAGGCGAATATGGGCGAACAGGTCGGAACCAGCTGCAGCGGGCGCCAGGTTGGTAGTGTCAGACAGCGGCGAGAGCTTGTCGCCAAAGTAGGCGCCGGAAATGATTGCCCCGGCGGTTATGGCCGGGTCGAGTCCCAAACCCGAGGCCACGCCCATCAAGCCAATGCCGAGGGTGCCGGCGACCGTCCATGAACTGCCGATCGACAGGGCGGTGAGGGCGCATATGATGCAACTGGTCAGATAAAAGTATTCAGCCGAGATCAGCTTCAGGCCCAGCCATATCATGGTTGGCACTGTGCCTGCGAGAATCCAGGTGCCAATCAGCGCGCCGACGGCGAGCAGGATCAGGTTGGCTTTCATGGCCAGATGGATGCCGGCGAGTATGCCTTCTTCGATATCTGCCCAGCGGAATCCGTTTTTCATGCCGACCAGGCCTGCGACAAAGGCCGCGCTCATCAGGGCGATCTGGTTGGGGCCGCTGGAGGAACTGTCTCCGAACAGGTAGACCGACAGGCCAAGCAGTATGACCAGTACAGTGATGGGGAGCAGCGCATCTAGCAGCGAAGGGGAGCGGGTGTTGGACATTTGGGTACCGGTTAAAAACAATGAGGCCCGCGCCTTATGGGTCGCGGGCCTCATTGGCTGTTGCAGTTGGGTTATAGCGAGGCGATGCGCGCGCGTTGCTCAGCCAGCTTGCCGAGTGCCTGTTCGGCTTCGGCCAGTTTGGCGCGTTCCTTTTCGATCACTTCAGCCGGGGCCTTGTCGACGAAACCTGCGTTGCCTAGCTTGCCGCCGACACGCTTGACCTCGCCTTCAAGGCGCTGGATTTCCTTGTCCAAACGACCCAGCTCGGCGGCCTTGTCGATCAGGCCCGCCATCGGCACCAACACCTCCATGTCGCCGACCAGTGCGGTGGCGGACAGTGGCGGCTCTTCACCAGCAGCGAGAATGCTTACCGACTCGAGTTTGGCCAGCTTGTTGAGCAGCGGCGCATTGTCGTTCAGGCGACGTTGATCCTCACCGCTGGCGTTCTTGAGGATGATGTTGATGCGCTTGGCCATTGAGATGTTCATCTCGCCACGAATCTGGCGCAGCCCGAGCATCAGGGCCTTAACCCATTCGATATCACCTTCAGCGGCTGCATCGATACGCGCTTCATTGGCCACGGGCCAGGCTTGCAGCATGATGGTGTCGCCGGTTGCCCCGGCTTGGGCCTTGATCCGCTGCCAGATTTCCTCGGTGATAAAGGGCATGAACGGATGGGCCAGGCGCAGCGCCACTTCAAGCACGCGAATCAGGGTGCGCCGGGTGCCGCGCTGACGCTCGATTGGCGCGTTCTCGTCCCACAGGACCGGCTTAACCAGTTCCAGGTACCAGGCGCAGTATTCGTCCCAGATGAATTCGTAAAGCGCCGATGCCGCGAGGTCGAAGCGGAAGGCGTCGAGGTGACGGGTTACATCGGCTTCTGTGCGTTGCAGCTGCGAGATGATCCAGCGGTCAACCGAGGACAACTCCACGGCTTCACCATTGATGCCGGTGTCATGGCCGTCGGTGTTCTCTATTACGAAGTTGGCGGCGTTCCAGATCTTGTTGCAGAAGTTGCGATAGCCCTCGACCCGACCCATGTCGAACTTGATATCGCGGCCAGTAGAAGCCAGTGACAAGTTGGTGAAACGCAGCGCGTCGGTGCCATAGGCGGCGATGCCTTCAGGGAATTCGGCACGGGTCTGCTTGGCGATTTTCTCGGCAAGCTTGGGTTGCATCATGCCGCTGGTGCGCTTGGCCACCAGGCTTTCGAGGTCGATGCCGTCAACGATATCCAGGGGGTCAAGGACGTTGCCCTTGGACTTGGACATCTTCTGGCCCTGGCCGTCGCGCACCAGGCCATGTACGTAAACGGTCTTGAACGGGATTTGCGGGGTGCCATCTTCGTTCTTCACCAAATGCATGGTCAGCATGATCATCCGGGCAACCCAGAAGAAAATGATGTCGAAGCCAGTGACCAGCACATCAGTGGGGTGGAAGGTCTTGAGGAACTCGGTCTGCTGCGGCCAGCCAAGCGTGGAGAAGGTCCACAGGCCGGAGCTGAACCAGGTATCGAGTACGTCTTCGTCCTGGCGCAGGGCTACATCGGTGCCCAGGTTATTCTCGCTGCGCACTTCGGCTTCGTTACGGCCAACGTAGACATTGCCCGCGTCGTCATACCAGGCCGGAATACGGTGGCCCCACCACAACTGGCGGCTGATGCACCAGTCCTGGATATCGCGCATCCAGCTGAAATACATGTTCTCGTATTGCTTGGGCACGAACTGGATGCGGCCGGCTTCAACCGCGGCAAATGCAGGTTCAGCCAGGGATTTGGTCGATACGTACCACTGGTCCGTCAGCCACGGCTCGATGATGGTGCCGGAACGATCGCCTTTTGGCACCTTCAGGGCGTGGTCATCCACGCTGACCAGCAAGCCTGCGGCATCAAAGGCGGCAACGATTTGTTTACGCGCCTCGAAACGATCAAGGCCGGCGTATTCGGCAGGTAGGCTGGTGTCGACATCAGCATTGACGCTGCCATCGATATTGAATGCCTGGGCGTTGGCCAGGACCACTGCGTTCTTGTCGAAGATGTTGAGCAGGGTCAGGTTGTGGCGCTTGCCGACTTCATAGTCGTTGAAATCGTGTGCCGGGGTGATTTTCACGCAGCCGGTGCCGAATTCTGGGTCGCAGTAATCGTCGGCAATAATCGGGATGCGTCGGCCAACCAGCGGCAGCTCAACAAACCTGCCGATCAGCGATTTGTAGCGCTCATCTTCTGGATGCACCGCTACGGCGGCGTCGCCAAGCATGGTTTCCGGGCGGGTGGTGGCGACGATCAGGAAGGCATTGCCTTCAGCTGTGGTCTTGCCGTCTGCCAGCGGGTAGCGCAGGTTCCACAGGTGGCCCTTCTCATCGTGGTTTTCCACTTCGAGGTCGGAAATTGCCGTGTGGAACTTGGTGTCCCAGTTGACCAGGCGCTTGCCGCGATAGATCAAGCCATCGGCATGCAGCCGTACGAAGGCTTCTTTAACCGCATCAGACAGGCCGTCGTCCATGGTGAAGCGCTCGCGCGACCAGTCGACCGATGAGCCGAGGCGACGGATTTGGCGGGTGATGGTACCGCCGGATTGTTCTTTCCATTCCCAGACCTTATCCAGGAACTTGTCACGCCCCAGGTCGTGACGGCTCACGCCGTCGGCGGCCAGTTGGCGTTCGACGACCATCTGCGTGGCGATGCCCGCGTGGTCGGTGCCCGGCTGCCACAGGGTGTTGCGGCCTTGCATGCGACGGAAACGAATCAGCGCATCCATGATCGAGTTGTTGAAACCATGGCCCATGTGCAGGCTGCCGGTGACATTTGGCGGCGGAATCATGATGGTGTACGGCTGACCGGAACCTTGTGGGGCGAAGTAATTGTTCGCTTCCCAGCTCTGGTACAGGCTGGTTTCAATGGCGTGCGGCTGGTAGGTCTTGTCCATGCGCGGCGGGACCCTTTTGACGGCTGATCGGAAAAGCCGACAAGTATAGCGGGGAAGGGGCCTGTGGCGTAAGTCCAAGCTGAGGCTTGCAGATACGCGGCTTTATCAACGGTGGATGGTCAAGGACGGCGCGGCGGCAATAGACGGCTCAAGCGCGCTTCAAGACGCGATTTCAACTCGGCTTCTATCTGTGGCACGAAGTCGTCGATCACATCCTGCAGGATCAGCTGTGCGGCATTGCGTAGTTCGGTGTCGAGGCGATTGATCTCGCTGTCACGGCCAATCGACTGGCGTACGGTCGCACGCAATGCGTGCTCGGCTGCTTGGTCTTGCTCGGCCATGTTTGTCGGCTGGGCACGCACCGCATTGGCTTGCGGTGCGTGTTCGACGATATCCGAGAGCAGTGGAATGGAGTCCGGGTCCAGTGAGTCCAGGTCGAGGGGGGGCGATGCCTCGCTGTTTTCATCGCCCAGCAGCTCGCGGATTGATTCCAGGTCGTCGAGCAGATGTCCTGATTTGTGTGGCGGTTTAGGCGTGTCCATTAATCTAGCTACAGTTCAACTCGTTTTGGATCATAGCCACGCTGGCGGTAGCTACGGAAATTTTCCCGGCAAACGGTTAGTAAGTCAGGCTGTTGGTTGACGATTTCGATGATCCGGCTGAAGCGTTCAACATGCGGGGAAATCGTGGTGTTGAGGTTGATCAGAACGCCTTGTTGGGCGCTTGGTTCCTCATCGACGCCGATTACCACGGGGGCAAGCGGATCGTCACTGTGTTGGTTGTGGGGGATGAAACAGTCTTTCTTGAACAGCCACATCTGTTCATCCAGTTCGGCGCACTGGTCAGTATCTGCCGCGCGCACAAATACCGGCAAACCATGACGCCATGCCTTCATCGCCAACTGGCACGCAGCGCGCAAGCGGTCTGCGGGGCGGTCGGTTGCGAGTACGTAGAATTCGATTCGGCTCATGGGGGCATCAATAGAGTGTTCGGTGGATTAAAGCCTGGGCCGCATGACGCGACCCAGGCCTTGTGCGCCTAGTCTACGCCTTAGCGCGGTCCAAGAGGTACTGGGTCAGCAAGGGAACAGGACGGCCGGAGGCGCCTTTGTCCTTACCGCCACTCACCCAGGCAGTGCCAGCCACGTCCAGGTGAGCCCAGTTGTATTTCTTGGTGAAGCGCGACAGGAAGCATGCCGCAGTGATGGTGCCCGCCTTGGGGCCGCCAATGTTGGCAATATCGGCAAATGGGCTATCCAGTTGTTCCTGATATTCATCAAACAGCGGCAATTGCCAGGCGCGGTCATCGGCTTGCTGGCCGGCGCTCAGAATCTGCTGGACCAGTTCGTCGTTGTTGCCGAGCAGGCCCGAGGTGTGCGCGCCCAGGGCAACAATGCAGGCACCGGTCAGGGTGGCGATATCGATAACCGCTTGCGGCTTTAAGCGTTCCGCGTAGGTCAGGGTGTCGCACAGGACCAGGCGGCCTTCTGCGTCGGTATTGAGGATCTCGACCGTTTGCCCGCTCATGGTGGTGACAATGTCGCCTGGGCGCGCGGCGCCACCGCTGGGCATGTTCTCAGCGCAGGCGAGCAGGCAGACCAGGTTGATCGGCAGTTGCAATTCAAGCACTGCCTTGAGGGTGCCGAACACGCTGGCGGCACCGCCCATGTCGTATTTCATTTCATCCATGCCGGCTGCTGGCTTGATGCTGATACCGCCGGTGTCGAAGGTGATGCCTTTGCCGACCAGTACGAACGGCTTGTCGGTTTTTTTCCCGCCCTGGTAGTTCATTACGATCATGCGTGGCGGCTGGTCGCTGCCTTGACCCACAGCCAGGAATGCACCTGCACCCAGGGTCTTGAGCTTTTTCTCGTCCAGGATTTCGACCTTCAAGCCTTTATAGGCCTTGCCCAGCTCCTTGGCCTGCTCAGCCAGATAAGTCGGGTGGCAGATGTTTGGCGGCATATTGCCAAGGTCTTTGGTGAACGCCATGCCTGTGGTGATGGCTTTCGCATGCAGGCATGCGCGCTCGGTGTCGGCCTGGTCAGCCTTTTCAGTGATCAGGGTGATTTTCTTCAGGGCGCTGGCCGGGGCTTTCTGGCTCTTGAACTGGTCGAAGCTGTACTCGCCATCAGCCAGGGTTTCGGCTACCAAGCGTGCCTTGGCGTAAGTATTGCGTCCCTTGACGTTGAGCTCGCCGAGGGCAAAGGCTGCATCGCTACCACCAAGATTTTTCAAAACGGCCTGGGCAGAACCGATCAATTTGCGCAATTGACGGTCTGAGAGTTCGGCTTCTTTGCCGCAACCGACCAGCAAGACACGTTCTGCTTTAATATTTGCAAGGTTGCGTGCCAGCAGCGTCTGACCGACTTTACCGGTAATATCACCGCTCTTGAGCAACGCGCTGATCGCGCCAGAACTAGCGGTATCAATGGACTTGGCTATTTCGCCGAGCTTGCGGCCTTCGCCGACAGCGATAACCAATGTGGCAGTTTTGAGTGTTTCCGCACGAGCGCTTTTGACAATAAATTCCATGGAATGGTGTCCTCAAGACAACGGGTCGGTATTACTGGATAATGGTGGCAATTAATTTAGTGATTCGCCTGTTGGGCGAATTGGCAAACAGTGTGGCTAGTTTGAGCGTAGCTGCCTGAGCCTGACAACCCTGGAGTGTCTGGTTTGATCGTCTTCCGTTATTTATCCCGTGAAGTGTTGACTACATTGAGCGCTGTAAGTGCTGTGCTCCTGGTTATCATCATGAGCGGTCGCTTCATCAAATACCTGGCCCAAGCGGCCCAGGGTGCGCTTGATCCAAGTGTTTTGTTTTTAATCATGGGCTTTCGCTTGCCCGGATTTCTCCAGCTGATCCTTCCGCTGGGTTTGTTTTTGGGTTTCCTGCTGGCTTATGGCCGCCTGTACCTCGACAGTGAAATGACGGTGCTCTCGGCGACCGGCATGAGCCAGCAACGGCTGATGATGTATTCCTTGGCCCCGGCAACGCTGGTCGCGCTGCTGGTTGCATGGTTGAGCCTGGGTTTGGCGCCACAGGGCGTTTCCCAGGTGGCGCGCATCCTCAACCAGCAGGATGCCTTGACCGAGTTCGATACCCTGGTGCCCGGGCGCTTCCAGTCCATGGGGGAGGGCTCTCGGGTCACCTACACCGAGACCTTGTCGAATGACCGCAGTGAGCTGGGCGGTATCTTTATTACAGAAAAACGCCTGTCCTCCGATGGCCAGAAAGACCGCGGCATTACTGTGCTGGTCGCCGAAACGGGTCGCCAGGAAATCCAGGAAGACGGTAGTCGCTACCTGATTCTGGAAAATGGCTACCGCTACGATGGCAACCCTGGGCAGGCCGATTATCGGGCGATCAAATACGATGAGTACGGCGTACTGTTGCCCAAGCCTGAGGTCAGTGTTGATGTGAGCGAGCGTGAGGCAGTGCCGACCCGCGAGTTGATCGGCAGTGATGACCAGCGCTACAAGTCAGAGCTGCAATGGCGTATTTCGCTGCCTATTCTGGTGTTCGTGGTGACCTTGATGGCAGTGCCGCTGTCGCGGGTGAATCCACGCCAGGGCCGGTTTCTCAAGTTGCTTCCGGCCATTTTGCTGTACATGGGGTATCTGTCGATCCTGATTGCCGCGCGTGGCGCGATGGACAAGGGCCGGATTCCTTACGGTCTTGGTTTGTGGTGGGTGCACGGGGTGTTTATCGCGATCGGCCTGTTGTTGCTGTATTGGGAACCGATACGCCTGAAGTGGGCCTCTCGTCGTAGTTCGCAGGAGATTGCCCGTGGTTAAGTTGGATCGCTACATCGGCAAGCAGGTATTTCTCGCCATCCTCAGTGTGTTGGGGATTATTGTCGCGCTGGCCTTGCTGTTCGCATTCATCGATGAACTGGGTGATGTCGATGAAAAATACGGCCTGGCCGATGCGGCCTGGTATGTGTTTTTAACGGCGCCACGGCGCACCTACGAAATGTTGCCGATGGCGGCCCTGATTGGCTGCCTGATTGGCCTTGGCAGCCTGGCCAGCAACAGTGAGTTGACCATCATGCGCGCGGCGGGTGTTTCTATCCGGCGTATTGTCTGGGCGGTGATGAAGCCGATGTTGGTACTGATGTTCGCTGGTATCCTGATCGGTGAGTATCTGGCGCCCTGGAGCGAGAACATGGCCCAGGCCGACCGCTCCATGGCGCAGGGGGCGGGTGATGCGCAAAGCTCCAAGCGAGGCCTGTGGCACCGTCAAGGTGAAGAGTATGTGCATATCAACGCCGTGCAACCCAATGGCCTGCTGTACGGCATCACGCGTTATCAGTTTGATAAAGAGCGTCACCTGGTGTCTTCGAGCTTTTCCCGCAAGGCGCAGTTCCAGGGCGACCATTGGTCGCTTGAAGGGGTTACTACCACCCACTTCAAGGAGCGCAGTACCGAGGTGACCAAGGCACCGACCGAGCGCTGGGATGTCGAGCTTAATCCGCAGTTGCTCAGCACTGTCGTGCTTGAGCCTGGCGCCCTGTCGATCACCGGACTTTGGCAATATGCCGGATACCTGGCTGACCAGGGGTTGAACAACAGCCAATACTGGCTGGCGTTCTGGACCAAGGTTTTACAACCTATAGTTACTGCGGCCCTGGTTCTGATGGCGATTTCGTTTATCTTCGGCCCTTTGCGCTCGGTCACCCTGGGGCAGCGGGTGTTTACCGGTGTGCTGGTCGGCTTTGTGTTCCAGATCGCACAAGACCTGCTCGGACCTTCAAGCCTCGTGTTCGGCTTCTCGCCGCTTTTGGCGGTACTGGTGCCAGCGGGTATTTGCGCCATCGCTGGGGTATGGTTGTTGCGCCGAGCCGGTTAGCAGGTGCAAAAAAGCCGGCGCTTGTTGAACTGGGCGCCGGCTTTTTTCTGTGTGGTTACTTCTTGTGGATGTTTTTCGGCAACTGAACGGTTTGGCTTTCAGAGTAGATCTCGTGCCAGGTCCGGTGCTGTTTATCGATCAGTACCCAGAAGAAGCCAAGGCCAAGCCACAGCCAGGATGCGATCGAGACCATAAAGCGCAGCAGGGCTTGCCATAGGCTAATGGCCGTGCCGTCGGCGTTCTGTGCACGGACGCCCCAAACCTGCATGCCCAGGGTCTGGCCATTGTAGGTCCAGAACTTGCTGAAGAAGCCAAACAGGCAGATAAACAGCAGGGTCGAGAGTATTGGATCGCCGTCCAATGCACCCGAATCAGACATCTGCTTGAGTTGTTCGGCTCCATAGAAGCCCATCAGGATCAGCTTGTAGATGAATGTCACGACGATAAGCAGCGCAACACAGAGTAAAAAGTCGTAGAACATTGCGGCAAAGCGGCGAGGCAGCCCTGCTGATGGAAAATCGCCCTGAGGGCTGAGTTGACGTTTTCGCATGGTAATCCGCAAGTATGTAGCACCTTAGGAAGCCTCAGAAAAACTACTGCGGCAAGTATTGCGGCGTTAAAAACCGCTCAAAGTGCTCATTTAGAACAACTAAAGCGAAGCGCGACCCTGGTCGCTTTTTCGCACTTTTTGACTCGCTGGCACTCGCCCTTCGGGCCAGCCTTTGGCTGCTACTCCCGTTGCGCCTAGCTTTTCAGAGGTTCCTGCCATAAAAAAACCCCTGATGTTGCCATCAGGGGTTCTTCAAAGCGGCAAGATTATTCCTGGACTTGAACCTGGTCAGCTTGCATGCCTTTTTGACCTTGTACAGCTACGAAGCTGACTTTCTGGCCTTCTTTCAGGCTCTTGAAGCCGTTACCTTCGATAGCGCGGAAATGTACGAACAGATCCGGACCGCTTTCTGGAGTGATAAAACCAAAACCTTTCTCGTCGTTAAACCACTTGACGGTACCGTTCTGACGATTCGACATTTTTTATTCCTTGAAACTTAAAGTTGATGACAGCCTCCTCATAATAGAAGGACTGAGACTGGTTGCAAGGAGAAATAGCTTTCGGGAGGGATGTAGCGGATCGTAAAGGATCTACTGCATCAGGCCACGATTAACTGCGACCCATGCAAACACAGTCAAATAACTCTACGCTAACTACATGACAAATGCCAACCCCTTGCGCACCTTAGGTTTGTGCGGGGTTTGGCCTGCTCCAAGTACGGGTTCACATGCCATTGCAGGCGACCCTCATGGGACTGATTGTCGCAGCCTTCATGGGCGTCAAGCGCGGCTGGGCCAGGTCGCAATTGCGTCCAGCAGCCAGCGCGCAGATTCGCGGGCCTGGGCCTTGTGTTGCAGCTCCAGTTCACTGAAGTTTTTTTCATGCTGGCGACGGCTGGTTTTATCCAGCGCTTTCCAATCGGCATGGGTCGGTACGTGCGCGGTGGCTTCATACAACTGATGAAAGACCTGGCAGTGGGAGTCCTGACTAAGACCAATGTCGAAGTTATCGAGCAGCACCTTGATCCGAATGGCGCCCTCGATAAGTGGCAACTGTCCTTCAAGCAGGCTGCTGGCGAGGATCTTCAAATCTTCGCCAAGCCGTTGCTGCTGCTCTCGGGTTGCATTGCGTTGCTGGCGTTGTATCGACCAGACCTTGCGCCATAGCGACAGGGCATAGAAGCCAAGCGCCATGACTACAACTGCTGCGACGCAGATCAGAACCAATGAAAGCATATTCATTGGCTGATCAGGCGCCGTGGCATTTTTTGAATTTCTTCTGGCTGCCGCACGGGCAAGGATCATTGCGCCCGATATCTTTGAGCTGGTTACGCACCGGCTCCTGGTGGTTGCAATGAGGGCCGTGCACGTGGCCATGGTGATGGTCGTGATCGTGGTCGTGATTGCAGTCAGGGCCATGGACGTGAGGTTGTTGGGTCATGCGAAACTACTCCGGGATGAAATCTCCGGGGATTATCTCGCCATTTCGCATCATGTGCACGCTGCGACCGAACAACATTCCGGTTTTAACTTCACCTTCGAGCCGATAGCGGATGGGTTCGTCGGGATGTTCGAGCATTTTCACGATCTGGCGGACATGTCGCCACAGGTTGGTGCGCACCGGAATTTCAAAAGAATGCTGGCCATTGGCTGGAAAGGGAAACCAAACATCAGACTCGCCTTCAGCGAGTTTCATGTCATTGAGGAATACTACGTAATCAATGCCGCGAACGGGCAAGCTGACGTCATTCGGGTTCTTGATATGGAAGCGCAGCCGGAATTGCTGCTCAAGCAATTTTGCCTTGATGACTTCAACCTTGACCAGACGAACATCGGGGTCTTTAAAGTTGCCAGTCAGCCATGTCGAACAACCGTTCAGACTGCTGATGAGGCCAAAAATTAAAACTAGGCTGAACGTTCTTATAATGGATGCCTGATAAGCCATTTTGTACTCCGTAAGACGCCCAGTGTAACAAGCAACCGCTTGGGTGCAAGCTGCCTAAGCTTAAAAACCTGCGCCATTGTGAGTCAAAATCGGGTCAGAAATGTTACTGCTTAATTTCCGGCATCATTAACTGGTGCACCACAGGTTTTTAGTATTGTGCCCCTACGGCCTATTCCGTTATTGGCTTTTCATCGGCGCTGTCGGCTTTGAACAATGTTTCGAGTTCTGCCCGGGCTTCACGCGCTGTCTGCATCACGGCCTCCTTGTTGCCGCGCACTCGGTACTGGGCTTCAAGTACTTGTTCGTCGTGGTGCTGGAAGCGGGTGATGAGCTTGTCTGCCAGTGTGTCCTCAATGCCCAGGCCAAGCAGCGTCAGGCGGCTCATTTCAAGGCTGGAGTAGAAGGTTTCACGAACCGGTGTGGCCCCAGCGTCGATCAGCCGGTATACATGGCTTCGGCTACGTGCCCTGGCAATTACCTTTATCTTGGGGTAAAGCCGGTGTACCAGTTCGACTGCCTTGAAGTTTGTGTCAGGGTCATCCATCGCGGCGATGAAGTATTCGGCATGCTCGGTTTGTGCTGCGCGCAAAATCTCGGGGCGCAATGGATCGCCGTAGAAAATGGGCATGTCCCCGCTCAGGCTGCGCGACAGCTCGATGGTTTCGACCGAGGTATCCAGGGCGATAAATGAAATGTGCTGGGCTCGCAGGATTCGCGCAACGATCTGGCCCATGCGGCCGCAACCGGCGATCACTACGCGCGGCTGATCGATGCCGATGTCCATGTCGCTGTATTCTTCAGGGACTTCTTTTACAGCTGGTTTTTCCCTCAGCAGGCGCGCCACCAGAAGGATCATCAGCGGTGTCAGGGCCATCGACAAGGTGATGGTTAAAATCAGCAAGTCGTACAGCTCCGGCTCAAATAGCCCTTGTTGACGGGCCATTCTGAATACCACAAAGGCGAATTCGCCGCCGGCTGCCAAAACAATGGCCAGGCGCACGGCGCTTTGTTTGTTGAGCCCGCCAATCAGCTTGCCGACCAGCAGCAAGACCGGCATTTTCAGCGCAATCAACAGCAGGGTCAGGCCAATAACGGTAACGGGCTGGGTGAGCAGCAGGCTGATGTCCGCGGACATGCCCACGCTGATAAAGAACAGACCGAGCAACAAGCCCTTGAATGGCTCGATCTGGGATTCGAGTTCATGGCGGTATTCGGAGTCCGCAAGCAGCAGCCCCGCCAGAAAGGCACCCAATGCCATCGAAATGCCGACGAGTTCCATCAGCCAGGCGGTGCCGAACACAACCAATAGCGCGGTTGCAGTCGATACTTCCTGCAAGCCGGTTTTGGCCACTGTGCGAAAAACCGGCCGTAGCAGGTAGCGGCCTCCGACAACGACCAGGCCAATGCTGGCGACCACCTTGAGCAACTGCATCAGATCGATACCGCTGGCAGCATCGGCTCCGCTGAGTATCGGGACCATGGCGATCAAGGGGATCGCCGCGATATCCTGGAACAGCAAAATAGCAAAGGCCAGGCGCCCATGGGGGCTGGTGAGCTCCTTGCGTTCGGCCAGAATCTGCAGACCAAATGCTGTTGATGACAGGGCCAGGCCCAGGCCAAGTACCACTGAAGTGTTGAGGGGTTGAGCGAAAAGCTGCCAGGCGACCAGACCGATGATCATGCCGGTCAGCAGCACCTGCGCCATGCCCGCGCCGAATACGGCCTTGCGCATCACCCAGAGCCGGCGCGGAGAGAGTTCGAGACCAATAATGAACAACAGCAGCACGACGCCAAGTTCGGAAATATGGCTGACCTGTTCCGGGTTGGTGATCAGTCCCAATACGGGCGGGCCAATCAATACCCCCGCTGCCAGGTAACCCAGAACGGCCCCGAGTTGCGAGCGTTTAGCCAGTGGTACCACAAGCACGGCTGCTAGCAGGAAGACTACGATGACCTGCAATGCGCTGCCTTCATGAGGCATTTTCTATTCCTTGAATAAATTAAGATTAACGTCCGCAATAATCAGGGGCGAGCTGGCGCGCGGCAGATGGCAGGACCGCAGATATTCGGCACTGCATGCAGCGACGCCGACGAATTGCGCGACCCAGCGCACAGCTTCAAGCGCGTGTCGGCAAATTTGCAATCAGTCGCGGCACCATTGCTACTTATCCGCAGTTTAAGCAACTAGGATAAAGCTATGGGCCAGCAAAGAGCCGTGGCCAAGTATAAAGGTCTAAGCCATGGCTTGAGTATCCTGGCCAGCCTCAAGTGCAGTGGTTTTTGCAGTCGCACAAGGCAGGCGACGTACAATAGCAAGTCAATAGCAAGTCGCTTGCCATCCAATCGAGCAAGCACGGATTAGGAACGTGACATGAGCCGTTATGAAGTTGTTTTCTCAGGGCAATTGGTTCCGGGGGCAGACCTGGCGCTGGTTCAGGCCAATCTGGGGCGTTTGTTTCAGGCGAATCCGCAACGTATTGCCATGATGTTTTCAGGGCGTCGCCTGGTGATCAAGAATAATCTCGACCAGGCCAATGCCGAGAAATATCGGACCACGCTTGAGCGCGCGGGCGCTGTGGTTGATATCGTCGCCATGCCTGACGAAATCGAGGAGATTGAGTTGGCACCTGCACCGGCGGCAACCGAACCGGCTCCCGCAGCCCCAGCAACCGTGAGTGCCCAGTCATCTAAAAAACTCTTGCCGCGCGATGAATACATGGCTGCATTCAGTGAGGTTCAAGCGCCCGACTTTGGTATTGCTCCGCTAGGCGACGACTTGCAGGACGGCAAACCCGAGCCGCAAGCGCCGAACCTTGACCTGTCGCAGTTCTCCCTGGCGCCTGTTGGCAGTGATATGGGACAGGCCAAGGATGCCCCGGCCGGGCCGGCACCAGATGTATCACATCTCAAATTGCAAGATTGAACCGCCCAGGCTGTGGCGTGCTGCAGCCTGGGCGATGAGTGTACCGCTGAGCCGACTAGAAGAAGACTGCGCAACATTTCTTGAATTTCTGTCCGCTGGAGCAGGGGCAAGGGTCATTGCGTCCAAGCTTGAGCTGGACCGTCGGGTCAATAAAGTACCAGCGGCCATTGTTCTGCACGAATGCCGAGCGCTCGCGGTGGCTGTGCTCACCGCTTGCGTCATGCCAGCTTGCAGTGAAGGTTACAAAGGCATGCTCGGGCTTGCCGCCAAGCACCTCGGCGCTTTCTACTTCCAGTCCGAGCCAGGTGCTTTGCAGGCTCCATGCCCTGATCGCCTCGCGGTCGAGCAAGGCTTGCTGGGCCGGCAGGGTTGTCTCCACCAGATAGTCAACCAGACCCAAGGCATAGGCGCTGTAGCGTGAACGCATCAGCGTCTCGGCGCTGGGGGCCGGAGTGCCGGTGTGATAGCGACCGCAGCATTCAGCCAGCAAGTCAGCGCTGCCGCACGGACAGCTGGAGTCAATTGATGCAGTGTTCATTGCGCCAGTTACCACCAGTATTTGCCGAAGTTTTCCGGATTGGCCCAGAACTTGGCGTTGAGCCAGTCGGGGACTTGCTTGTAGTCAAGTAAATCATAGGTAAACAGGCTGAGGGTCTGTTCACCTCGTGCAAAGCGTTCGCTGGTTTGCAAGGCCAGTGAAAACATGTCGGTTTCTTGCCATTGGCTGGCCGCCAGATCGACCAACACAACCATTCGATTGGTATTGAGGTTACGAATGCCACCGAGTAGTTGCAGGCCAGCATTTTTCGGTAAATGCTCGAGGCAATCTGCAATCAAGGCCAGGTCATAGCGCTGTGCGGCTAAAGTATTAGGCAGTAATCCGGCGTCGGCGTGGTCGATCTGGCAGTCTGGATGGGCCAGTTTGAAGGCGGCTAAAGCCGGCAATTCACTGGCGCCAACCAACAGTAGTCTTTTAGGCGCAAAGCGCTCTAGAAGCGCAGCTACAGCTTGCTGTGGCGTACGCGAAGAAATGCATTCACTCATCAATATTCCTCATGCAGGTGGATAAAGACTAACCCGCATGACTAAGATGGCCTATAACTGTTCGTTCTTCACATCGTTGTAAATCAACTCTGGCGGAATTTAGAAGTGCCGTCTTTAATCCATAAGTATCGGTTTGGAGCCGATTATTAACCGGAGACGTATATATGAGCATCACTAGCAAAGCGGTACCCTTGGTTTTGGCATCCACCTTTCTGACTGGCTGTGCTGGCATTCAGAAAAGTGACTGGCCTACTTGTGCAGTAGTTGGCGGCATCGGCGGTGCTGGTTTGGGCGCAATCGAAAGCTCGGCCTGGGCTGGCGGTGGTGCAGCGATTGGTGCTGGTCTGGCAGCAGCTTACTGCTGGGTTCACGGCGCATCGCCTGAGCCAGTGGTTGAAGAGGTTGTGGTTGTTGAGCCTGAACCTGTTGCCGAGGCTGTTCGTGTCGAGCTGGACGTCAAGTTTGACTTCGACAAGGACAACGTCAAGCAAGACAGCTACGCCGACATCCAAAACCTGGCTGACTTCATGAAGCAGTTCCCGCAAACCACCACAGTGGTTGAAGGTCACACTGACTCCGTGGGTACAGACGCCTACAACCAGTCGCTGTCTGAGCGTCGTGCCAATTCGGTACGTAACGTTCTGGTCGATCAATACGGCGTTGAAAGTGGCCGTGTCAGCTCGGTGGGTTATGGTGAAAGCCGTCCAGTTGCGGACAACGCCACCGCAGAAGGTCGTGCGATCAACCGTCGCGTAGAAGCTGCAGTGGAAGCACAGCCTTAACCTGCTGTCGCGATATTCAAGTTTCCCCCGGCAGGCCTCGCGGTTTGCCGGGGGCAGGCTTGACGAGTTTACCTTGGGTTACCGGTACGTTCCGGTAACACAAGCGCTTTAACAGTTTCACCGCTGTGGACATTCGTCCAAGCGTTCCTCTGCGGATCAAGGCTGGTTTGTTTGCCATTGGCGGTTTGCCAATTGCTGTGCCGTGCCCGGATTTATTTGCGCCGAGCGATTTCATCGCAAGGTGAAAGCCGTTAATGTGCGGCAAAACAAAACTGCTGGGGGCGGGGATGAAAGTGATTTTGGCTGTGGGGGCGGCGCTCACGCTGCTGTTTTGGGCTGCTGTGGTTGGTAATTTGCTTGAACCCTATGCGCAACCTTTCTCGCTGTTGCTGAATGTCGCCGGCGCGCTGGTCGCCGCGGCACATATCGTCGAGCTGTGGCATTTCAGGTCTCAGTTGCAACAGTCATCAAGTCCCTGGTTGAGCCGGGCCAAGGTGCTGGTTCTTGGGATATTTCACATCCTTGCTCTTAAGCGCGACGACAGCGTCAGCCAGGCCTGCGTGCAAACTACTCCGGACGCAACAGCAGTCGCCGAGCAAACCCAGGATGCGGCGAAGGTTGAGCCAGAAGGCGACAGCCACCTACAGCTACAAATGCAATTTGAGTCAATGGCGGAGACCAAACATGAACATGCGTAATGTGCTTATGGCTGCAGCGATGGGCGTTGCCTTGATCAGCCCCCTGGCGTTGGCGCAAACGCTGATCAAAGTCGAGCCGAACAGCATGATGCGCTTGCCCGCGGTTACCAGCGTATTGATGCTTGAGCGTCTGGAGGTTGCGGATCACGGCACGCTGCTGGTGCCAGCCGGGGTGAGTGAAATCCGCGTGGCCCATATCAATCTTGGTCCGGCCGCGCGAATTGCAATCGCGCCGAGCGAGGGTTCATTCCGTCTTGAAGCTGCCACGGGGGATATTGCCAGTGGTGCGCAAATTACCGCGCGGGGCGCTCCAGGGACCTTCGAGCGTCCCGCCGTTGCCGGGCGTACATTGGCTATTCGCCTGGAAGATGTAACCACCGAGTCGTTGATCATTGATGTGCGTGGCGGCAAGGGTACGCCAGGTTATGCGGGCCTGGCGGGTGCCAATGGCAAGGCCGGCGGTTGCACTTGGGGCCAGGCGAGCCAGGGGGTTGATGGCTACGATGGCGGCGACGGTCAAGCCGGTGCGCCAGGCGGCCACTTGCGTGTCGAGGTGCCGCAAGCATTTCCCACCGAGCGCCTGACTATCCGCGTTGAAGGTGGCGAAGGTGGCCAGGCCGGGAGTGCTGGCGCCGGTGGAACCGGTGGAGCGAGTAAAGATTGTTGGATCTACGCCACCAACAGCGCGCGCAATGGACGCCCGGGGCAGGCTGGTCAGACCGGCGCCATGGGCGCACCAGGCTCGGCGGATATCATCACTTTTTGAACCCTCCGGCCTTGCTTGGCCATGATGGCCGCTCAAAGAGAGCCCTGCAGGGCTTGTCTGCGAGCGGCATTGGCAATGCCTATCGTCTCAAAAGGTTGGGCGAAGCGCTGCCAGGGCCACGACGACCAGGCCGATGATCAGGTTGATACCGACCAGGCGGCGAATCTTGCCCAGAACCGCGCCGCCTGCAGGCCATTGCTGCGCTTCAATCGCACGGCGTAGCTCTGGCAGTTGCAGCGCCTGTATGCGCAAGAACAGTGCGAGCATGACGATATAGAGCCCCATCATCACATGCACATACTTGGGGGCGGTCTCAAAACCCGAGAAGCGCATGTGCAGCATGCCCATGCCGCTAACCGGCAGTATCAGCACCGCCAGCCACACCCAGCGAAAGAACCGCTGAAAGACCTCGGCCCAGAGTTGCAGGCGGGTGGGGGCTTCAAGCGTTTTGACTGCGGCCGGGCGCAGGATCATCCATGCGAAGAACATGCCTCCCACCCAAATCAGGGCAGCCAGCACGTGTAAGGCATAAGACAGGACGTAAGGTGTCATCTGAGGCTCCCAAGGATGTAGGTCGAGAATCGGCTGATTGGTATGCAGAGGTTTCTGCGCAAGATTGATTAGCGCGTTATGATAGCGGCCGTTTGCAAACACTGAAAATTTATCCAGCCTTTTGCGCCCTTATTCTCATGCTCAGTAACGAACTCAAGACTCAAATCCAGGGCGCCTACACGCGTTTCCTTGAAGCCAAAAGCCTCAAGCCACGTTATGGCCAGCGCTTGATGATCGCAGAGATCGCCAAAGTCCTCGGTGTCATACAAACCGATGGCGAAGGTAAACGTAGCAGCGATGCTGCGGTGGTCGCGGTAGAAGCGGGCACCGGTACCGGTAAAACCGTGGCGTATTGCCTGGCGGCGATCCCGACTGCCAAGGCCGCAGGTAAACGCTTGGTGATTGCCACTGCGACGGTCGCCCTGCAGGAGCAGATTGTCTACAAGGACCTGCCCGACCTGATGCGTAACAGTGGCTTGAACTTCAGCTTTGCCCTGGCCAAGGGCCGTGGCCGCTACCTGTGCCTGTCCAAGCTCGACCTGCTGCTGCAAGAGGGCCATGCGCAGACCGCCACCGCGCAGCTGTTCGAGGAAGAGGGCTTCAAGATTGATGTCGATGAGCAAAGCCAGAAACTCTTTACTTCGATGATCGAGAAGCTCGCCGGCAACAAGTGGGACGGCGACCGTGACAGTTGGCCGCAAGAGCTCGAAGATGCTGACTGGGCGCGCTTGACGACTGATCACAGCCAGTGCACCAGCCGTCACTGTCCCAACTTCCAGCAGTGTGCCTTCTACAAGGCACGTGAAGGCATGGGCAAGGTCGATGTCATTGTCACCAACCACGATATGGTGTTGGCCGATTTGGCCCTTGGCGGCGGCGCTGTACTGCCTGATCCGCGTGAAACCCTGTATGTGTTCGATGAAGGTCACCACTTGCCAGATAAAGCAATTGGCCACTTCGCACACTTCACCCGCTTGCGCTCAACTGCTGACTGGCTGGAACAGGTCGCCAAGAACCTGACCAAGTTGCTCGCCCAGAACCCTCTGCCAGGTGATCTCGGACGTTTGATCGAACAGGTGCCCGAGCTTGCCCGTGAGATCAAGACCCAGCAGCAGTTCATGTTCAATGCCTGCGAGCAGGTGGCTGACTTCAAGCCAGGCGAAGACATGGAAGGCCGTGAGCGTCCGCGGCACCGTTTTGTCGGCGGAGTGGTGCCCGAGCACCTGACCGAGCTTGGTCTTGAGTTGAAAAAAGGGTTTTCGAAACTGACCGATTTGTTTACCGGCGTCACCGAACACCTTAAAGAAGCCATGGACGGTGAAGCGACCATTGGTATCGCCAGCCACCAGGCCGAGGAATGGTACCCACTGTTTGGCAGCCTGCTTGCCCGTGCGCAAGGTAACTGGGAGCTCTGGTTGGCCTTTACCACCGAGGACCCGGAAGACAATCCGCCAATGGCGCGCTGGCTGACCCTGGCTGAAAGCGGCGCCATGTTTGACATTGAAGTCAACGCCAGTCCAATCCTGGCGGCGGAGATGCTGCGACGGAACCTGTGGAATGTGGCCTATGGCGCGCTGGTGACATCTGCGACCCTGACCGCGCTGGGTACTTTCGATCGTTATCGCATGCGTGCCGGGCTGCCCAAGGTTGCGGTCACTGCGGTGGTGCCCAGCCCGTTCCATCATGCCGACGCCGGTGTGCTCAAGGTCCCGGACCTAAAAGCCGATCCCCGTGATGCAACAGTGCATACGGCGGCCATAATCCGGGAACTGCGGGGGTTGGTTGAAGGCTCAAAAGGAACGCTGGTACTGTTCTCATCGCGCAAGCAGATGCAGGCTGTGTTCGATGGGCTTGAACGCGACTGGCGTAAACGGGTATTTATCCAGGGCAATCTGTCCAAGCAGGAAACCCTGAATAAGCACAAGGCCCGTGTCGATAGTGGGGAAGAAAGTGTCTTGTTTGGCCTGGCCAGCTTCGCAGAGGGTGTCGATTTGCCCGGCGCCTATTGCGAGCATGTGGTGATCGCCAAAATACCCTTTGCTGTACCGGACGATCCTGTGGAAGCTGCATTGGCCGAATGGATCGAGGCGCGAGGCGGCAACCCCTTTATGGAAATTGCCGTGCCCGATGCCTCGCTCAGGCTGGTCCAGGCCTGTGGTCGTTTGCTTCGTACTGAAGCGGATCGGGGCATTATCACCTTGCTCGATCGTCGGGTAGTCACGCAGCGCTACGGCAAAGCCATTCTCAATGCGCTGCCGCCGTTTCGCCGCGAAATTAGTTAAGTTGAAAAAAACAGGGTGAATATTTGCCTGCCAGGTTGTCCATTGGTGGGTTGTTCTAGAGAGGCTGTAAATGAAGCACTGTCAATTGCTATTACTGGTTGCCTTATTCACCTGCTCAAAAGCCTTTGCTGCGCTTGAAGGGCAAGAAACATTGCTTAACTTTGTAAGCCCGACCGATGTCGTCAAGGTCGCAACCAAAGACTCGAATTTTCCAGAGGTGACCGCTGAAGAAACGCCGACTGGCGAGATTCTTCGGCGCTTCGTGTTCAATCAGGCACAACAACCGCGCCTTGAACTGACTCCGAACAAGGGTGTTTGGGATTGGTCGGATGATTCGCAGATAACCCTTTACCTGCAAAACGCCATGGACTGGGCGCTGACCCTGAATGTGCAGGTTGAAAGTGCCGATGGTAAGGTCTTGCACACCAGCGTTGCACTGCCAGCCGGGCCTGGGCAAACGCTGGTCGTGCCGCTCAACGCGACTTCGCCCAATGCACATGGCATGCGTGCGGGGCCGCCGATGCCGTGGAAGTTTGAGGGGCGGCGGGTGTTGCTGGCGACGAATGTCAGCGGGGAGCTGGACCAGAGCAAGGTCACTCGCGTGACCCTGTCGTTGAACAACCCGGATTCCGCTCAAAGCGTATTGCTCGGGCGTTTTGGCGTCTACAAGGGCGCATCCATAGAAGCTGCTGCCTATGATTCGATTGTCGACCAGTTCGGCCAGTTCACGCGCGGCCAGTGGCCAGAAAAAGTTAATAGCGCAGAACAGTTGAGAGATGCCGCGCAAAAGGAACAAGAGCAGTTGGCCAAATGGCTGAGTGAACGACCGAAGTTCGATCAGTATGGCGGTTTGCTGGGTGGGCCAACTCTTGAGGCAACCGGCTTCTTCCGCACGCAAAAACTGGGTGAGCGCTGGATCATGGTCACCCCGGATGGCAATCCGTTTTTCTCCCTCGGGGTGAACGCGGTCAATACCGACCAGAGCCAGACCTACATCGAAGGCCGGGAGTCGATGTTCAAGGGCTTGCCAGCTCCATCCGACCCCTTGGCCGTGCATTACGGCCAGGGTGACAACCAAAGCAATAACGGCTCTGGTAAGGGCCGGGGGTTTGCCAAGGGCAAGTGGTTCGACTTCTACAAGGCCAACCTGCAGCGCACCTATGCCGATGATGCCTGTTTGCAGCCTGGGCATGACCTCCAGGCGGACCAATCCCCGAAGGCTCCGGCGTCTGAACCTGTGGCAGGCGCCGAGCCGGTACCCGTAAAACCCGCTGACCAGCCCGCAGCCACCGCGCCGGCAACGGCTGTGGATTGCAGCATTAGCTCGTTCGATGCCAAGCGCTGGACCGAGCTTGCACTGACCCGTCTACAGGCCTGGGGCTTCAATACCATTGGCAACTGGAGCGCGGATTCACTGGGCAAGGCGCAGCGCATGCCCTATACATTGCCGCTTTCTATCAGTGGCGATTACCAAACCATCAGCACCGGGCTGGACTGGTGGGGTGGGATGCCCGATCCATTCGATCCGCGCTTTGCCATGGCCACCGAGCGAGCTGTAGCCATCGCTGCGCGCGAACATCGCAATGATCCATGGTTGATTGGCTATTATTCCGATAAAGAACTGGCCTGGGCCCATCCCGACCCGGGGCCACGCGGGCGTTATGCTCTGAGTTTCGGCACCCTGCGCTCGACTACCGATGTACCTGCCAAGCGTGCATTCCTGAAAATGCTGCGCGACAAATATCGCAACCAGCAAGGACTGTCGAAAGCCTGGGGCATTGACTTGCCTGCCTGGGAGCTACTGGAAGACCCGGGCTTCGAGGCGCCGCTGCCGAACGAGAAGTACCCGGCGATCGAGCAGGACTACCGGGCCTTCCAGCGTTTGTTTGCCGATACCTACTTCAAGACCATTGATGATGCGCTGCAATGGCATGCGCCGAACCAGATGTTGCTGGGTGGTCGTTTTGCGATCAGCACTCCGGAGGCGGTTGCCTCGTGCGCCCAGTATTGCGATGTCCTGAGCTTCAACTTCTACACCCTTGAGCCGCAACATGGTTATGACTTCGCTGCATTGCGCGCCCTCGACAAGCCGATCCTGGTCACCGAGTTTCACTTTGGCTCGCGTGACCGTGGGCCGTTCTGGGGCGGCGTGACCGAGGTCCATGCCGAGAAAGACCGTGGCCCGGCGTACAGCCATTTTATCGAGCAGGCCCTGGCTGAGCCTTCGATTGTTGGGGCGCACTGGTTCCAGTATCTTGACCAGCCTGTCACAGGGCGCTTGCTCGATGGGGTTTCCAGTATCTTGCCCAGCCTGTCACAGGGCGCTTGCTCGATGGGGAAAATGGCCACTTGGGGCTTTTGGGCATAACCGACCGGCCATTCGCAGGTTTTGTCGAGGCGGTGCGCAAGACCAACCTCAAGGTCGGTAGCCGTTTGCTCGAAACGCTTAAAGATGTACCGGCTCCCCAAACACCGATAGCTGCGCCACAAGCACAGGCCCAAAGCCAGCCATAACCAAAGATACCGACCGGCAATTAAGGACAACACATGCAGATTCAGGGGTATTTCGACCTCAAGTTTGAAGGCGTCAAGGATGCCTTTGCCGAGCTGTTTGATAACCCCCAGGAGCGTGGCGCTGCGCTTTGCGTGCAAGTCGCTGGCGAGACCGTTATCGATATCTGGGCCGGCGTTGCAGACAAGGAAGGCGAGCAGGCCTGGCACAGCGACACGATTGTTAATTTGTTTTCCTGCACCAAGCCCTTCGCCGCGGTGACGATCATGCAGCTCGTCGGTGAGGGCAAGCTGGACCTGGATGCGCCAGTGACGCGCTACTGGCCAGAGTTTGCAGCAGCCGGGAAGAGCAATATCACGCTTCGCCACCTGCTGTGCCATCAAGCGGGGTTGCCTGCGCTGCACGCGATGCTGCCGGCTGAAGCGCTCTATGATTGGGATGCAATGACCACCGCCCTGGCTGCCGAGCAGCCCTGGTGGTCGCTTGGCGAAGGGCATGGCTATGCCCCGATCACCTATGGCTGGCTGGCGGGGGAGGTTATTCGCCGAGTCGAAGGGCGCGGTCCTGGAGAGTCCATCGCCGCACGGATCTGTGAGCCGCTGGGCCTGGATTTCCATGTGGGCCTGGCAGATACGGAGTTCCACCGCGTCGCCCATGTGTCGCGTGGCAAGGGCAATATGGGCGATGCTGCTGCGCAGCGCCTGCTAAAAGTCATGATGACCGATGCCAGCGCAATGTCGACGCGCTCCTTTACCAATCCACCTTCAATCATGACCAGTACCAACAAGCCCGAGTGGCGGCGCATGCAGCAGCCTGCAGCAAACGGTCACGGCAATGCCCGCAGCCTTGCCGGGTTTTACAATGCTTTGCTCGACGGCCGTTTGCTTGAAAGCGAGCTGCTTGGCGAGTTAACCCGTGAGCACAGCAAGGGTGAGGATAAAACCTTGCTGACTCAAACCCGCTTTGGACTCGGTTGCATGCTCGATCAGCCAGATGTTGCCAATGCAACCTACGGCATGGGCCGTGGGGCATTCGGTCATCCGGGCGCTGGCGGTTCCATTGGCTTTGCCGACCCTGAACATGATGTTGCATTCGGTTTTGTGGTCAATAATCTAGGGCCATTCGTCTTAATGGACCCCAGAGCGCAAAAACTTGCAGTGAAGTTGGCTGAATCTTTGTAGCAAGCTCAGCTAAACTGTGTCGCAATCAAAGCTTTAGGGGGACTCTGAAAAAAAACGAGCGAAGACAGGACAAGGCACAAATCAAGGGTGTGGGTGAATCAGCCCTTCATGCCTTTTGCCCCGGTGCATTGTCTGGCTCAGTAGTTTTTCAGAGTATTCCTGGGACTTATTTTGACTGTTCTATCAGGTGTGGATAATAAATGCGCTCACATAAGTACTTAGTAATTGGCTTGGCAGTACTGATCTCAGGCTGTTCAAGCTTCAAGCTCCCGGAACAACTCAGTTTCCTGTCCCCAGGCCCCAGCAAGGCTACGCCGCAATTACCTAGCCCAGCCGTTACCAAGGCCTGGCTGGATGAGTACGAGCCGCGTGTTCGTGAAGCGGTCAAGGGCAGCAATTTCGAGGTTGAACGTCGTGAAAACGTGTTGGTGGTAACCGCGCCAGTCAAATCGAACTTCAACCCTGATCGTCCGAGCATGCTGATGCCGATCACCTTGTCACCTATCACCAAGGTCGCCAAGCTGCTGGAAAATGACAAGAGCATGGGTATTTTGATTCTGGGCCACACCGACACTTCCGGTACCCTGGAACTGAATCGTGAACTGAGCCAGAAGCGTGCACGGGCATTTGTCGCGATTTTCCAACTCAGTGGTCTCAAGCGCGACCGCCTGCTGGTCAAGGGCATGGGGCCGGATGCTCCACGCGCCGCTAATGACAGTGCCGCGGGACGTGAACTCAACCGTCGCGTTGAGATGATCCTCACTTCGCAGAAAACCCTCAACGCGCTGCTTGCCCAGTACGAGAAACCATTGCCGGTTGTCGCCAAGACCGAATCCAAGTAAGCGCCTCACATTAAACCCGCTGCAGTGCGGCGGGTTTATCGCCGGTTGTTGCAGATCAAGCCAGCAACGCGGCGCTCGGGTAAGCTAAGCAATATCCTTCAGGAGGGCTTAGCCAATGACCCAGACTCTGGCCGATATGCGCCGTGAATACATCCGTGATGGCTTGACCGAGGCGCAGGCGCCGCAAGAGCCGTTTGCACTGTTCGAGCAATGGTTCGCGCAAGCGCTGAACACCGAACAGCTTCCGGTGGAACCCAACGCCATGACCCTGGCAACGGTGGATGCCGAAGGTCGTCCTCACTGTCGCGTATTGCTGCTCAAGGGGCTGGATGCCAGCGGTTTTACCTTTTTCAGTAATTACGACAGTGCCAAAGGCGAGCAATTGGCTGCACGACCCTTTGCCGCCATGACGTTCTTTTGGCCGACGCTTGAGCGCCAGGTGCGCATCGAAGGGCGCGTCGAGCGGGTCACGCCTGCGGAGTCCGACGCCTACTTTCAAGTAAGGCCAATGGGTAGTCGCTTGGGGGCTTGGGCCTCACCGCAAAGTCAGGTTATTGCTGATCGCGCCGAGCTTGAAGCTTTACTGGAACAGGCTCAGCAGCGATTTTCCGACCAGGCTCCCCAGTGCCCGCCGCATTGGGGCGGCTACCGCTTGTTGCCCGAACGCATCGAGTTCTGGCAGGGCCGCGCCAGCCGTCTGCACGATCGTCTGAACTACCGCCTGGTTGAAGGGCAATGGCAACGCGAACGCCTGGCACCCTGACGCGCAGTTGCAAATGCCTTGAATTTTAATGTCTTTGCCGGCTTATGGGGCGGCTTGAACAGGGCCATACAGTGATACTCGACACCGCGCTGGCACAGCACATCGTTGATCGCGCAATGGCGATCCTGCCGCACAATATCAATGTCATGGACGCTCAAGGCATGATCATCGGCAGCGGTGACCCGGAGCGCCTGCACACCCGTCACGAAGGCGCGCAGTTGGTGCTTGCCAATCGACGGGTGGTGGAAATCGATCAGCAGGCCGCTGCCTGCTTGCGCGGAGTCAGGCCTGGGGTCAACCTGCCGCTGATGTATGCCCAGCAATTGATTGGCGTGCTGGGCATTACCGGTTCTCCTGAGATCGTCAGGCCCTACGCAGAACTGGTGCGGATGGCGGCTGAAATGCTGGTCGAGCAGCGCCAGTTGCAGGCTGAGCGCAATTGGCAGCGTCATCAACTGGAATCCTGGCTACGCCTGCTGCTTGATCCTCAACAATCGCTGGCCAGTCTTGAAGCTGAAGCCCAGCGCCTGGACTTGCAGTTGCATTGGCCGCTGCAAGCCTGCTTGCTGGAGTTGGAGGAGGGCAGTGAGTCTTCTCTGAGGCAAGCCCGTGTTCTGGATGCGCTAAATAGCAGGAGCGAGCATCTGTGCACCTTATCCAGTGCGCGCGAGCTGTTTTATTGTCGTCCAGCCAGTGCCGGGCGTGGTGACAGTGCCTGGCTGGGTGCTGCCGATGAGCGTGATTGGGGCGTGCGTCGCTTGCTGGTTAGCGATGCGGCCCGCTCCCTGGATGAGTTGCGCCAGGCCAGCCTGGCTTTACGGGATCTTCAGGTGTACGCGCAGGCTCGAAATCCCCAGGAGCGGCTGTTGCGCCTGGATCAATACCGGCTGGCAACGCTGCTTTATGCCCAGCGCCACAGCTGGCTGCTGCAGGGCTGGCTGGCGCCGCTGAAACAGCTGGTCAAACAAGATACCAATGGGGCGTTACTGGAGACGTTGCACGCATGGTGCGAGCACGAGGGGCAGGCCCAAGTCTGCGCGGATGCGCTCGGTATTCACCGCAATACCCTGCGTTATCGGCTTGAGCGAATTGCACAATTGAGCGGTATTGAGCTGACGCGGCTCGATCAGCGTCTACAGTTGACACTGGGCCTTGAATTACTGGGGCCGGAATAAGGCGGGCAAACATCATTCCGGCGCTGTGCGCGTGCACAGTAAGGCTGTGTTTATGATGTGGGTTTGTGGTGCGCGGGCACAGGGCATTGAAGCCTGCAGCTAGGTGACAATACGCCGCCAATCGGCAGGTTGCCGGGCATTCCTATAAAAAAAACTGGAGAGTGACATGGTTTTAGTCCTGATACTCATCGCACTAATTGCATTTATCGTTCTGTCCACTACACGTCTGAAGCTTCATCCATTCCTGTCACTGCTCGCAGCCGCCTTGATTGCAGGCTTTGCCTATCAAGTGCCTGCAGGTGAGATCATCAAGACCATCACCACAGGTTTCGGTGGAATCCTGGGCTATATCGGGATCGTGATCGTGCTCGGCACCATCATCGGTGTGATTCTTGAGCGCAGCGGCGCGGCCATCACCATGGCTGAATCCGTTATCAAGCTGCTCGGTGAACGCTTTCCGACCCTGACCATGTCAATTATTGGTTATCTGGTTTCGATCCCGGTGTTCTGCGACTCAGGCTATGTCATTCTCAACTCGTTGAAGAATGCCCTGGCTGCGCGCATGAAGATCTCGGTCGTGGCAATGAGCGTCGCGCTGGCGACCGGCCTGTACGCAACCCATACCTTTGTGCCGCCAACACCAGGCCCGATTGCCGCTGCCGGTAACCTGGGCTTGGAGTCGTCGCTCGGGCTGGTTATTGCCGTGGGCCTGTTCGTGGCGATGGTGACTGCGCTGGCGGGCATGCTTTGGGCCAATCGTTTCATCAAGCAAGATGATGCCGAGTTGCTGGAAGAAGCGCCAAGCGAGCTACTGGCCGAAGATGTGGATTTTGAAGCGCTCAAGGCTCGTTACGGCAAACTGCCTTCGGCCATGCAGGCATTCGCGCCGATCTTTTTACCTATTGCGTTGATCTGCCTGGGTTCGGTTGCAGCCTTTCCAAGCAAGCCTTTGGGCGAAGGCGCACTGTTCAGCGTACTCAGTTTCCTCGGTCAGCCGGTGGCGGCATTGCTGGTTGGCTTGGCGCTGGCCTGTACCCTGCTCAAGGGCGAGAACAAACGCCAGCAGTTCCATGACCAGGTTGCCGAAGGTCTGGTCGCCGCTGCACCTATCCTGTTGATTACCGGTGCGGGCGGCGCATTTGGTGCCATGCTCAAGGCTACTGAGCTGGGTAATTATCTGGGTACCAGCCTTTCGGCACTGGGCGTAGGCCTGTTCATGCCGTTTCTGGTGGCGGCTGCGCTAAAGACTGCGCAAGGCTCTTCGACCGTTGCCCTGGTGACGACCTCAGCCATGGTTGCGCCTTTGTTGGGCAGCCTGGGTCTGGACAGTGAAATGGGACGAGTGCTGACCGTAATGGCGATTGGTGCAGGGGCTATGACTGTTTCCCACGCCAATGACAGCTTCTTCTGGGTGGTTAGCCAGTTTAGCCGCATGAAAGTTTCCACGGCCTATCGCGCCCAGACCATGGCAACCCTGGTGCAGGGTGTGGTGGGCATGCTTACCGTCTGGCTGCTGAGCCTGGTGCTGCTGTAATCGCTATCCAGTGCCTGGGCTTTACTGGTACGGGCACTGGAACATCAGTTTATAAGCGCAATGCTGTTGCGCTGTAATGCGAGATTTCTCTTTTAGCGAGCTGTTTATGAAAGTCGTGATTGCGCCGGACTCCTTTAAAGAAAGCCTTACCGCGGCAGAGGTTGCACAAGCCATCTCGCGGGGCTGGTTGGCTGTGTACCCGCAGGCGGAAATAGCCCTCAAGCCCATGGCGGATGGCGGCGAAGGGACGGTCGATGCCGTGCTTGCCGCTGCTGGCGGCAACCGTCACGAATTGCAGGTTCAGGGGCCTATGGGGCATCCGGTAAAGGCCCACTGGGGCATGCTGGACGACCACACGGCCGTGATTGAAATGGCGGCGGCCAGTGGCTTGCATTGGGTGGCGCGCGAGGAGCGTGACGCCACCATCACCAGCAGTTTCGGTACTGGCCAATTGATTCGAGCCGCTCTGGATGCCGGAGCCGAGCGCATTATTCTCGGCCTTGGCGGCAGTGCCACCAATGATTGCGGTGCAGGCCTGATGCAGGCGCTGGGTGTACGTTTTCTCGATGAAGATGATCGCGAGTTGGCGCCGGGTGGTGCAGCCTTGATCAATCTGAAGCAGATAGATTTGTCCAACCTTGACCCTCGCGTACTTGAGGTGCAGTTCGACATAGCTGCCGATGTCGATAACCCCTTGGTGGGCCCGCGAGGGGCATCGGCTGTCTTTGGTCCGCAAAAGGGCGCCAGTCCCGAGCAGGTGCAATCGCTCGATGCAGCTCTGCAACGCATGTCGCGTGTAGTGGCTTCAACCCTGGGCGAGGATTTCAGTGAGATTCCAGGCGTGGGTGCTGCAGGCGGCTTGGGGTTTGCCGCCAAGGCTTTCCTGAAAGCTCGCTTTCGTCCGGGGGTGGAGTTGGTCGCAGAGCTTTCCGGCCTGGCGGCGGCGTTGCAGGGCGCTGACCTGGCGATCACCGGCGAAGGGCGACTGGACGCCCAGACCTTGCACGGCAAGACGCCAATAGGTGTCGCTCGCCTGGCCAAGGCGGCTGGGGTGCCGGTGGTAGTCCTGGCCGGTAGCTTGGGTGAAGGCTACCAACGCACCTACGCTGGGGGGATTGATGCCGCCTTCAGCCTGACCTCCGGTCCAATGAGCCTGGAGCAGGCCTGCGCAGGTGCAGATGCTGAATTGCAGGCGAGGGCAACCGACATAGCCCGGCTCTGGTAGGTTGCCCAAGCTGCACGCTAACTCGGGCAGATCCAGCGTCGTGACCTTGGTGCATAGCCGCTCATGTAGATCATGGGTGGCTTGGGTTTTACGTATCCTGATGTATTAGATTGCTCAAGAGCACTACCTTTTACCGGGCCAGCTAGGCTATTGTTGATTAAGGTCGTGACCGCGCCCGGCAAGTCGCGGTCTAATACAGTGATATTCACTGGAGGAATTTTTATGCGTAAACCCAATCTGCTGGTTGCTTCATTTGCTGCTTTGGCCCTGATGCTGGGTGGTTGCCAGTCAAGCTTGACCGGTGACACCTACAGCCGCGATGAAGCCCGGCAAGTGCAAACCGTTCGCCTGGGCACCATTGAGTCGCTGCGTCCCGTGAAAATCGAAGGCACCAAGACCCCAGTCGGCGCAGGCGCTGGCGCAGTGGTTGGTGGTGTAGCGGGCAGCACTATCGGTGGCGGTCGCGGTAGCGCGGTTGCGGCAGTGATAGGTGCAGTCGCTGGTGGTTTGTTGGGGGCCGCGACCGAAGAAGGCCTGACCCGCACCCAAGGCGTCGAAATCACCGTGCGTGAAGACGACGGCAGCATGCGTGCCTATGTCCAGGAAGTTGAAGAAAACCAGGTGTTCCGTGTTGGCCAGCGCGTTCGCATCATGACAGTCAACGGCACCAGCCGGGTTTCACCATAAGCATCCGAGCAAGCATGGGGTTTTGCCGGTTTCGTAGATTCCCAGACGGTGACAGCCTGGCTGGCACCGCTGCTCAACCTGTATTGGCCCGTTCGCTCGTCAACGCCCATACCTGATACTGCAGGCAACCGAGAGCCAAACTGGTCTGGCTATCGGTTGGATCGCACCGTTCGATCCAGCTCAAATCAGCCTTGCTAGAGCAAATGCGCGCAGCTTTTGCTGATGGGACTTGCGTGCGTAGTCAACGCTGCAGGTCGTGTTGTCCGGTCGGCTGTAATCATGGGTATAAAATGCTGGGCTACAAAGATGTGCGGCAGGCAATTAACCATACTCTAGAGTTTTAGTAATAATTCTATTCATGACGCTGGCTCGATAGGTATGGATAATCGTTAAATAGTCGTGGTTCTACAGGGACTTATGATTTGCGCTTGGCAGATTGTCAGCAGTTGCAAGTGTGTATTCGATGGGCGTGGCTATTGAATCACTCAATGGATGCTAACAAGTCGCGGTAACTTCAATCGCGTGCTTGCAGAAGGGGTTTGTATATGGTGCTTGCGTTAATTATCGCCTTGCCTTTTTTCGGGGTGATCTTACCGCTTATGGCTGAGCGTCTTGGGCGTTCGGCATGTGCCGTCGCGGCAGGCCTTGCGCCACTTGCGGCGCTTGTCTTGCTGTTGTCGCAGCAGGGCACAGTGTTTGCCGGCGATATGATTCGTGCGCGTGTGCAATGGTTGCCTGAAATAGGCCTCAATCTGAGCCTGCGGCTCGATGGCCTGGGCTTTCTGTTTGCCTTGCTGATCCTGGGCATCGGCCTGCTGGTCATACTCTACGCCCGCTACTACCTCGCAAAACAAGAGCCAATGGGGCGTTTCTTTGCCTTCCTCTTGCTGTTCATGGGCGCCATGCTCGGTGTGGTGTTGTCTGAAAACCTGTTGTTGATGGTGATTTTCTGGGAGCTCACCAGCCTGTCTTCATTTTTGTTGATCGGTTTCTGGAGCTCGCGTACCGATGCGCGCAAAGGCTCGCGCATGGCCTTGGCGATTACCGGTGGTGGTGGTCTGTCGTTGCTTGCTGGGGTACTGTTACTGGGACATATCGCGGGCAGCTATGAACTGTCGCAGGTACTGGCTGCCGGTTATGCCATACGTGCCCATGCGTTGTATCCGGTGGTCCTGATCCTGGTCCTGCTGGGGGTCTTTACCAAGTCGGCGCAGTTTCCCTTTCATTTCTGGTTGCCCCACGCGATGGCGGCGCCAACCCCTGTTTCGGCCTATCTGCATTCGGCCACCATGGTCAAGGCAGGGGTATTCCTGCTTGCGCGATTGTATCCGGCGCTGGCCGGTACCGACCTGTGGTTCTACATCGTTAGCCTGACCGGCCTTGCGACCATGTTGATTGGTGCGTGCATGGCGTTGTTCCAGCATGACCTCAAAGGATTGCTGGCGTATTCGACCATCAGCCACCTGGGCTTGATCACCCTGCTGTTTGGCTTGAATACCGAGTTGGGCGCGGTCGCCGCGATCTTCCATATCATTAACCACGCCACCTTCAAGGCGTCATTGTTCATGGCCGCCGGGATTATCGACCACGAAACCGGTAGCCGCGATATGCGGCGTATCAACGGTATGTGGAAGTACATGCCGCACACCGCGATGCTGGCGATGGTTGCCGCGCTGGCAATGGCTGGTGTACCGCTGCTCAATGGCTTCCTCAGTAAAGAGATGTTCTTCAGCGAGACCCTCAACCAGCACATGCTTGGCAGTTTCGACTGGGCGATTCCGGCCATCGCGACCCTGGCGGGTGGATTCTCGGTCGCGTACTCGCTGCGCTTTATCCACGATGTGTTCTTTAACGGCGAGCCGATCAACCTGCCGAAGTACCCGCCCCATGAGCCGCCGCGCTACATGAAGGTGCCGGTGGAAATCCTGGTGTTCCTGTGCCTGCTCGTGGGTATCGTGCCTGCGTATACCGTTGCGCCTTTATTGGCTGCCGCGGCCTCTGCAAGCCTGGGGGGCGAATTGCCACAGTACAGCCTGGCCATCTGGCATGGCCTGAATCTGCCCTTGCTGATGAGCTTTGCCGCCACAGCGGGCGGCGTATTGGTCTATGCCTTCCGCCAACCCCTGTTCCGCTGGTACGCAGGTTTACCGGCGATGGATGCCAAGCTGGCGTTTGACCAGTGCATGGTGACCCTGGTTGATTTTTGCCGACTGATTACCCGTCGTCTTGAAACCGGCTCCTTGCAGCACTACCTGGCGCTGTTGCTGGCATCGGCCCTGGTGGTGGTCACGCTGGCACTTGGGCCCTTGCCGCAAATGCGCGGCTCGGTGGCACTCTCGCCGATTGATGGCATCACTGCGCTGGGGCTTGGCATCATGGCGCTGGCAGGGCTGATCACGGTGATATTCCACCGCCAGCGCCTGGTTTCATTGTTGATGCTCAGCGTAGTTGGGTTGATGGTCGCGCTGGCATTTGCCCGTTACTCTGCCCCCGACCTTGCGCTGACCCAACTCTCGGTTGAAGTGGTGACCATCGTGCTGTTGATGCTGGCGCTGTTCTTCTTGCCGGCGCAGACGCGCATGGAGTCGAGCAGCATGCGGACCTTGCGCGACTTTATCCTGGCCATTGGTTGCGGGGTGATGGTCGCCATGCTGGCGTTTGCCGTGTTGACCCGCCCATACGAAACCATTTCCGGATTCTTCCTGGCCAACAGCGTCAGTGGTGGCGGTGGTCATAACGTGGTCAATGTGATTCTGGTTGACTTCCGTGGCTTTGACACCATGGGCGAAATTACCGTGCTTGCAATTGCCGGTGTAGGTATCTACGCGATGCTTGATGGCCTGCGTTTGATCCAACCGCACGCGGATGCCGAAGGGCGTAGCTGGGCCCGTGATCGCCATCCGCTGATCCTGGCAACGCTGTCGCGTGTGCTATTGCCCATGGCCCTGTTGATCTCGGTGTTCATCTTCCTGCGCGGGCACAACTTGCCCGGTGGCGGCTTTATCGCCGGCCTGGTTACTTCTGTCGCGCTGATCCTGCAGTACGTCGCCAGCGGTGTGCAGTGGACGCAATCGCGCTTGCCGCTCAACTACCATCGCATGGCGGGTGCCGGCGTCTTGATCGCGGGGCTCACCGGGGTTGGCAGTTGGTTGTTTGAACGACCCTTCCTGACATCGGCATTTGGCCACTTTGAAATCCCCTTTATTGGCGAAATCGAACTGGCAACGGCAATGATATTTGATCTGGGCGTGTACCTGACCGTAGTGGGTGCGACGCTGCTGATCCTCGCTAACCTGGGCAAATTGACCCAGGAAAAGCCCGGACAAGAGGTTCTCTGACATGGAAGCTTTATTCGCCGCGGTACTGGGCATCCTGACCGCCAGCGGGGTCTACCTGCTGCTGCGTGCCCGTACCTTTCCCGTCGTCATGGGGCTGACCCTGATTTCCTATGCGGTCAACCTGTTCCTGTTTGCCATGGGGCGCTTGCAAACCGGCGTTGCTTCGGTGATCAGCGAGAACGGCAAGTATGGTGATCCACTGCCACAGGCCCTGGTACTGACCGCCATTGTGATTGGCTTCGCGATGACTGCTTTCGTTGTGGTACTGGCTCTACGCAGCGTTGGCGAGACGGACACTGACCACGTTGATGGCCAGGAGACCAAGCCATGAATCACGCGTTGATCCTGCCTATAGTGTTGCCCATGTTTGTCGGCAGCCTGTTACTGTTTGGCGCGCGCTTGAGCATGCCAGTCAAACGCATCATGTCGTTTTCCGTGGTGCTGGTCATGCTGCCCCTTAGCTTCTGGTTGATGGCGAAAGCCAGCCAGGGCGACCTGCAAGTCTATGCCCTGGGCAACTGGCAGCCACCGTTCGGCATTATCCTGATGCTTGATCGTCTCAGTGCGCTGATGCTGGTTGCGACCGCTGTCTTGAGTTTCTTCGCGTTGCTCTACGCAACCCGGGGCGACGACGAGCGGGGGCGCAACTTCCACGCGCTGTTCCAGTTCCAGTTGATGGGCATTTACGGCGCATTCTTGACCGCCGACCTGTTCAACCTCTTTGTCTTCTTCGAGATTTTGCTGATCGCATCCTATTCACTGTTGCTGCACGGTGGCGGCCCGGACCGGGTTCGCGCAGGCTTGCACTATGTGGTGATGAACCTGGTGGGTTCTGCATTTTTCCTGATAGCCGTCGGTGTGCTTTATGGCATCACCGGTACCTTGAACATGGCCGACATGGCGCAAAGGGTCGCTGCTACCTCGGCGGACCAAGCGCCGCTGATTGGCGCTGCCGGCTTTCTGTTGCTGGTGGTGTTTGGCCTCAAGGCTGCATTCCTGCCGCTGTACTTCTGGTTGCCAAGGGCCTATGCCTCGGCCACTGCGCCAGTTGCCGCCTTGTTTGCGATCATGACCAAGGTGGGGCTGTATTCGATTCTGCGGGTCTACACCCTGATCTTCGGTGATGACGCGGGCACGCTGGCCAACATGGCCGATGATTGGCTCTGGCCTCTGGCACTGCTGACGATCGGCCTGGGAGCAATAGGCGCGCTGGCTGCAAAAAGCCTGCACGGATTGATTGCCTACTTGGTCGTGGTTTCAGTCGGTACCTTGCTCGCCGGCCTGGCGATCGGCACGCCAGAGTCGGTGTCGGCCGCGCTTTACTACCTGCTGCACAGTACATGGGTGTCTGGAGGCCTGTTTCTCCTGGCGGACCTGGTGTCCCGCCAGCGAGGAGTCAAGACCACCGAGCTGGTGCAGGGGCCAGAGCTGCAAAATCCCTACATACTCGGTTCATTATTCTTTATCGGCGCAATCTCTATTGCGGGCCTGCCGCCACTGTCAGGCTTTATTGGCAAGTTGCTGTTGCTGCGTTCGGTAGAGCCTGGCTTGCAGATGGCGTTCATGTGGCCGGTGGTATTGATTGGTGGCTTGATTACCGTTATTGCATTCAGCCGTGCAGGCAGCACGCTGTTTTGGCGCGTAGGCCTAAGCCAGCTCGACAGTGCCGAGCTTGATTATGGGCGGCTATGGGCCTGCGTTGGCTTGCTGGTCTTGAGTCCGGCATTGGTTGGCTTGGCTGCGCCTTTGCTCGATTACGTCCACGCCACCGTTAGTCAGTTGCATGACCTGCCGCTTTACTACCAGATCATCCAGGCCGGAGGTGGTGCATGAAGCCCCGTCATTTCTTACCGCATCCACTGTTAAGCCTGTGTCTGATGGTGGTCTGGGTACTGCTGGCCAATGACATGAGCCTGGGTAACTGGGTCATGGGCGCCATACTCGGCTGGCTGATCCCGCTGCTTACGCAAGTGTTCTGGATCACTCCGCCACGTATCTACAAACCCTTCAAGCTGTGCTGGTTTTTTCTGCGCATCATTGGCGACATCATCCTGGCTAACCTGGAGGTGGCGAAGTTGATTCTCGGGCCGCAAAGCAAGCTGCGCCCGGCATTCGTCGAGATCCCGATGCTGCTGGAGGATGACTTGGCGCTGACCATGCTCGCCAGCATCATCTCGCTGACGCCGGGCACCGTGTCCGCCGACCTCAGTGACGACCGCAAGATGCTGTTGGTCCATACCCTGGATGTGAAGGATGAAGCGCACTTGATCGCCGAGATCAAAACCCGTTACGAAGCCCCTCTGTTGGAGGTATTCACATGCTCGACTACGTGATTCCGGTGTGCCTGGTCTTTATGGGAATGGCGCTGTCGCTCACCGTTGCCCGGCTGATCAAGGGCCCGGATATGCCCGACCGGATTCTGGCCCTGGATACCCTGTATATCAATGCGATTGCCTTGCTGGTGCTCTTCGGTATCTGGCTGAGTTCGGATCTGTATTTCGAGGCGGCGCTGCTCATTGCTGTAATGGGCTTTATTGGCACTGTGGCGGTGACCAAGTACCTGCTGCGTGGCGATATCATTGAATAGGAAAGCCCATGAACATCTGGATTGAAGGCCTGGTTTCGTTTTTTTTGCTGGCAGGTAGCCTGTTCGCCTTTGTGGGGGCGCTGGGCCTATACCGCTTGCCGGACTTTTTTATGCGCCTGCACGGCCCGACCAAATCCACCACCCTGGGTGTTGGTGGCATGGTCATCGCCTCGTTGATTTACTTTGGTGCGCGGGGTGAGGGCATCAGCTTTCACGAGCTGTTGATCACCTTGTTCCTGTTTATCACCGCACCTGTCAGCCCGCACATGCTGGCCAAGGCGGCCATGCAGCAAAAGCTGCGGATCAACGAGAACACCAGCGGCAAGCCCTGGGATCAGTAAACCCTTGCCGAGCAGCTAGGCGAGGCTACCTGCACACTTTCCGCCGCTGACTGTACCTGTCGTCCCAGGCGCGGGGGCTCTACACTGTGGCACTCTTCGGATGAGGTTATCTATGAGTGCTAAGCAGGGCAGAGGATTGGCAGTCGTCTGCCTTATAAGTGCAATGGCGATCCGGGGCAGTTCATTTATTTCCCTGAAAATGGCTTTTGCCGAGTTGCCACCCTTGTGGGTGATCTTTGGTCGCATGCTGCTGGGCAGCCTGGTGTTCCTATTGGCCTGGCGCTGGCGTGGTCGGTTTGACTATCGCCGCGGCGATTGGAAATACCTGGTCGGGCTGGCCGCGTGCGAGCCTTGCCTGTACTTCATCTTCGAAGCATTGGCCCTACAAAATACCAGTGCTTCGCAAGCCGGAATGATTACGGCCCTGTTGCCCTTGTTGGTTGCGGTTGGTGCATTCGTATTTCTGCGTGAGCGCACCACGGGCACGACCCTTGCCGGATTTGCCCTTGCGGTGGTTGGTGCGGTCTGGTTGAGCCTGGCTGGTAGTGCCGACGAGCATGCAATTAATCCACTACTGGGCAACTTCTACGAATTTCTGGCGATGATCTGCGCCACAGGTTACACCTTGTTGCTCAAGCACCTGTCTTCACGCTATTCGGCATTTATGCTCACGGCCATGCAGGCCTTTATTGGCGCGTTGTTCTTCCTGCCAGTTGCCGCATCGCAGGCGCCATTTCCGCAAGCGATCAGCCTGCAAGGCATTGCCGTGTTGTGTTATCTGGGCATCGTGGTGACGGTGGGCGGCTACGGCCTGTACAACTTCGGTGTGAGCCGGTTGCCGGCTGGCCAGGCCTCCGGGTTTATCAACCTGATCCCGGTATTTACCCTCATCATGGCCATCATCGTCTTGGGTGAAAGCCTCAACCTGATGCAAGCCTGCGCAGCCGGGTTGGTGTTCGTCGGCGTGGGCTTGAGCCAGTACCGCAATACCCCGGCACTTCCGGCCGGAGTGCTCGACTAAGATCACAACATAAAAACAACCTGGGAGGCCAATGTGAGTGACATCAGAGACTGGAGTCGGGAAGCGATCCGTATTATCGAAGCTGACTTCCAGCGCAGCGCCGATACGCATTTGATTCCACTCGATCTGCCTGGTCTGCCGGGAATCGACCTGTATTTCAAGGATGAGTCGAGTCATCCAACGGGCAGCCTGAAACATCGCCTGGCGCGCTCGCTATTCCTGTATGCACTGTGTAATGGCTGGCTCAAGCCGGGAGCACCGGTCATCGAGGCGTCGAGCGGTTCCACGGCGGTTTCCGAGGCCTATTTTGCGCGATTGCTGGGTATCCCGTTTATAGCGGTCATGCCAGCTAGCACCTCGAAAGAGAAGATCGCACAGATTGCCTTCTACGGTGGCCAGAGCCATTTGGTGGATGATCCCGCGCAAATATCGGCGGAGTCCGAACGGCTGGCGCGCGAGACGGGCGGGCACTTTATGGATCAGTTCACCTATGCCGAGCGCGCAACAGATTGGCGTGCCAATAACAATATTGCCGAGTCGATTTTCCAGCAACTGCGTTTCGAGCATTACCCGGAGCCGAGCTGGCTGGTTTCCAGTGCCGGTACCGGCGGTACTATGGCGACGCTGGGGCGGTATGTACGTTATCGCCAGCATTGCACCAAGGTGTTCTGTGCCGACACCGAGTGCTCGGTATTCTACGATTACTACTGCAACGGTGACGCCAGCCAGACCTGGCATTGTGGCTCGCGCATCGAAGGGATTGGCAGGCCACGGGTCGAGCCTTCATTCTTGCCTTCGGTGATTGATGCCATGGCCAAGGTGCCGGATGCGCTCTCCCTTGCGGCCATGCATTACCTGGCGGCTAAACTCGGACGTCGCGTGGGCGGTTCCAGTGGCACCAATCTGGTCGGCGCCTTGCTGGTTGGGCAGGACATGCTCGCCCAGCAGCAACGCGGTTCTATCGTGGCCATTTTATGTGATGGTGGTGAGCGCTACAGCGCAACTTATTACGACGACGTCTGGCTAAAGGCTCAAGGTTACGAGCTTGAGCCTTTGATAGAGATCATTCGCGCCTGCGCCGGGGAGGGTGCGGCGCTGCCAGCTATGCCCGTGAGCGGCTTATGAACCCGCAAATCAGGCTGCGGCAGGCAACCGCGACTGATATCGAGGCCCTTTGCGCATTGATTTTCGAGCATGGGCCCAACCCATGGAATCACTTGCCGATCGATGAGGTAACAGCACACTTGCAAGCCATCGCCAGTGGCGAGGTGCATGCGGTGTTGGCCAAGGCTGACAACGAGTTGCTGGGGTTTGTCAGCTATCGCCTGGCGAGTGATTTTGTCCGCTACCAGCCATCCGGGCGGCGCAGTAATCAGCAGGCCTATATCTGCGAGGCCGTCACGGCCCGTCATGCTGCGGGGCAGGGCCTGGGGGCGCGGTTATTGTTGGCGGCAGTCCAAGCGCTTGCAGAGCGTGGAGTCAAAGATATCTATATCGAGCGGCACGAAGAGAATGCCGCCAGCGCGGGAATGATGCGCAAGGCCGGGTTTGTCGAGGTCGATTGTTTTGCCGATCACAGCAGGCGCCCGGAGGGTTCCGGGCGCACCACTGTCTGCTGCCTGCGCTTGTGAAGTGGCGGTTTTATTCGGCCGGTAAGCCAAGCAGGTCGCGGGCAACGGCCTCGCCAACACGCACGCCATCCACACCTGCCGAGAGAATCCCGCCCGCATAGCCTGCACCTTCTCCCGCCGGAAACAGTCCTTTGACATTAAGGCTCTGCAGCTGGGCGTTACGGGTGATGCGCAGTGGCGATGAGGTGCGGGTTTCAATTCCGGTCAGTACGGCGTCGTGCATGGAGAAGCCGCGAATCTGCTTCTCGAATGCTGGCAAGGCCTCGCGAATCGCCTCAATCGCAAAGTCAGGCAGTGATGGCGCCAGGTCACCCAGCTTGACGCCCGGTTTGTACGAGGGCTCGACGGTGCCCAGGGCGGTGGAGGCTTTACCGGCAATGAAGTCGCCAACCAGTTGGCCTGGTGCTTCGTAGGTGCTGCCGCCGAGGACATAGGCGTGCGACTCCAGGCGCTCCTGCAGCTCAATGCCCGCCAGCGGGCCGCCCGGATAATCTTGCTCGGGGGTAATACCCACGACAATGCCTGCGTTGGCATTGCGCTCGTTGCGCGAGTATTGGCTCATGCCATTGGTGACGACTCGATTTGGCTCGGATGTGGCCGCGACAACGGTGCCGCCGGGGCACATGCAGAAGCTGTACACCGAACGACCATTGCTGGCGTGATGCACCAGCTTGTAGTCGGCTGCGCCGAGTTTTTCATGGCCGGCGTATTTGCCTAGCCGCGAGCGGTCAATCAAGGATTGCGGATGCTCGATGCGAAAACCAATGGAGAATGGCTTGGCCTCCATGAATACATCACGGCTGTGCAGCATGCGAAAGGTATCGCGCGAGCTGTGGCCAAGAGCCAGGATGACATGCTGGCTGAGCAACTGTTCGCCGCTTTCGAGCACAACGCCTTGCATCTGGCCGTCTTCAATCAGCACATCGCTCACGCGTTGTTCAAAGCGTACTTCGCCACCCAGCGCCTTGATCTCCTCGCGCATGGTGGCCACTACGCCAGTCAGGCGGAAAGTACCGATATGCGGCTTGCTGACATACATGATCTCTTCGGGTGCGCCGGCTTTGACAAACTCTTCAAGTACCTTGCGGCCGATAAACTTTGGGTCCTTGATCTGGCTGTAGAGCTTTCCGTCGGGAAAGGTGCCGGCGCCGCCCTCGCCAAACTGTACGTTGGACTCGGGATTGAGCACATTTTTTGGGCATAGTCCCCAGGGGTCCTTGGTGCGCGGGCGTACTTCCTTGCCACGTTCGAGCACGATCGGGCGCAGGCCTGCCTGGGCCAGGATCAGCGCGGCAAAGATCCCGCAGGGGCCAAAACCGACGACTATCGGGCGCTGCTCCAGCGGTTGCTCAGTGCGGCCAACGGGCTTGTATCGGGTATCGGGTGCGACGTCGATGTGGCGGTCATCACTGAACTTGGCCAGCACAGCCGCTTCATCGCGCAGGCTGCAGTCAATGCTGTAGATGAAGTGGATCTCGCTGGATTTCTTGCGCGCATCGTAGCTGCGCTTGAACAGGGTGAAATCCAGCAGCTCGTCATCAGCAATCTGCAGACGCTCGACAATGGCGGGACGCAACGCTTCATCAGGGTGATCAAGCGCGAGTTTAAGTTCAGTGATTCGTAACATCAGGCAACCCGTTATCAGGGCCGGAGGTAACCCGGCAGCTAGTTTGAACGGGTAATTATACGCGCCTAATCCGGTTGCGCGTTAGGCGCGGTCCGAATGGCGCGGATGTCTTGGCTGTGGTTATTGCTGGGCGCCGCCAAAGTAACCGCAGCCGCGCATGACCTGGCCGTTTACCCGTAGTTCTGCACTGAGGTGGCTGACCGCGCCGCTCATGCTGTCTACACAGTGCTGTGGCGTGACCCAGAGTTCGACGCGATCACCATTGGCTTCGCTGGAGATGCTCATGCGTCCTTCTGGCAGTTGCTCCTCGAGATAAGGTAATACCAAGGCTTTTTGACCGATCCGCTCCAGGATCATACCTTCTGGGCTGACGCCTATGTTCCAATCGGGCTCATGGCCGCTGGCGCGGACCTTGGTCAGGCGATAGGCCAGGTCGTCGCACAGCTTGCCCTCCGACTGCAGGCGATACAGGGTATCCAGCTTGAATGAGCCGTCATTGCTGTCGCCGGAACCAAGCAAGCCGCGCATGTCGACCTGCAGCGTCGATGCACCATCGGCACGCAGTCTCTTGGCATCGCTCAGTAGAGTGCTGGCGCCAGCATTGCTGATGACAAACTGGCGTTTCTCGCCACATGGGGTAAAAATCAACTGCTCGCCGTTGAAGTTCAGTTGGCCCTGCATGCGGGTCATTGCGGCCTGTTCATCGACGGGTTTTCCGGTGTACACCTGGCAACTGGCGAACAAAGGGAGCAGGGTGAACAATAGGGTTCGGCGTAAGCGCATCAGTAGTCTCCGGGCAAGTCGCAACACGTTACCGATGCCAGCGGTCGACCACAAGGGTGGCTTGATGATTCAGTGTAAGCGGGTGTACGACGAGGTAGAGGTAAGCGATGGCCAGCGGGTTCTGGTTGATCGGATATGGCCGCGCGGCATGCGCAAGGATGCCCTGGCACTTGACCAGTGGTTGCAGGCGCTTGCACCAAGTCTCGGGTTGCGCAGGGATTTTGCCCATGACCCGGAGCGTTTTAGCGCGTTTCGACAAGGCTATAGGCAAGAGCTCAATAATCATCCCGAGCACTGGATGGCGCTGCTCGACATTGCCGAGCGTGGCACCCTGACCTTGCTTTACGCCGCCAAAGACACCCGGTACAACAATGCCCAGGTGCTTGCTGAGTTCCTGGAGCAGGAGCTGGATCGACGTGAGCACCCCAGCTCAGCCGTCTGCTATGGCAACGTGCTATGAAGCTGGCTTGAACCAGAGTTCGATCTCATCGGTTTCAACCTCAAAGCTTGCCGAATGCTCGGTCTGTGCTGGTACGTGATACCAGTCACCGATCCCAAAGCGCTGGGTTTTGCCGTTCATATGCAGAATCAATTCGCCGCGAATGATCACTCCGTAGTTGTCGGTGTCGTGCACATGGGCCGGTATTGCAGTATTGGCCGGGTAGGACGCAAACAGGACATCCGCTCCAGTGGCGGCAAGCTTGTAGGCATCAAAGCGGCCATCAAACAGCGGCAGGGACCTGATCTTCTCTGGGTAGTTGCCAGGCATTCAAACCTCCATGTTCATGTTGTGAGCCGGTCAGTGATACGTGCCACAGAGCCGCTTGACTGGCTTTATTTGGACAGTGCCAGCTTGACGCCCAAGGCGACAAACAACGCGCCAATCGTACGGTTTAGCAGGCGTGCAATACGCTGGCTGGCTTGAATGTGACGACTGGCAAATGCTGTCGAGGCCGCCAGCAAGTGACACCAGAGCATGCCGTTGAAGTTGAAAATACAGCCTAGCACCACAAAGGCGAGGGCTTTGTGTTCAGCATCTGGCGCAATGAATTGCGGCACAAAGGCCAGAAAAAATAGCGCAACCTTGGGGTTGAGTACGTTGGTCAAAAAACCTTGTAGATACAGCCGGCCATAACTGCGCGGCGTCAACACAGGCGTCGCGTGGGTTGCGCTTTCATGGCCTTTGCCCAGCAGCATGCTGATGCCGATATACAACAAGTAGGCGGCGCCCAGGTATTTGATCAGCATAAATGCGGTGGCCGAAGCGGCGAGCAGTGCCGACAAACCCAATGCAGCGGCGAATACATGGATAAATGTACCGCTGCCAATGCCCAACGCCGCGGCCGAACCCGCTTTAAAGCCCTGGGCCGCACTGCGCGACATCACCAATAAGGAGTCCGGCCCTGGCGTCATGTTGAGCAGCAGGCCGGTGATGATAAACAGCTCTAGGTTCTGTATGCCGAGCATGTGGGTGCGTCTCTGGGGCAGGATGCGTAAGTGCGCTTTATAGCGCATTTGATTGACTTATACCGTTAATTGCATCGGTGGCCAAAGATGATGTGGTTTTAAACGCGAAGTTCTCAGGTGCCAACGATTTTTTCACCTCGGCCTGACATCGCGCTGACAGTCTGCTGATTAACGTACGAGCCACCAAGGTTCATACGCAGGATCAGCAATGAAAAGCACGGCTGGAAAAACACCCGGGAGCACGCGTTTCCCTACTTGGACCGTCAGCATGAGCCGTCCGCTGTTGACGCTGGTGGTTGCCGTTTGGTTGATATTGTTCGCCAACCTGCCTTTTTGGCGAACCATCTGGAGCGGTATTAATGGCTGGAGCAATGGCAATCCTGGCTTTATCGCCAGCCTGCCGCTATTCGCGCTGATGTGGACCTTTATTCTGCTCAGTGTTCTGGCGTGGGGGCGATTGACCAAGCTGGTGCTGGCAATTGCTTTGCTGGTTTCGGCGGCAGTGAGCTACTTCATGAGCAGCTTCGGCATCGTCATCGACTCCGACATGCTGGCCAATGTATTGCAGACAGACCCTGCAGAAGTGCGCGAGTTGATCACAGCGCGGATGCTCGGTTGGATCTTCGTGGTAGGCGTACTTCCAGCCTTGTTGCTGACCCGGGTGCGTATCACAAGGCGCAGTATGGGCCGGGAGCTTGCGATGAAGCTGGCCAGTGTTGTAATCGCTGTGGCCTGCATTGGTGGTATCGCCATGACTGAATATCAGTCCTATGCCTCATTGTTTCGCAACCACCGGGAAATTCGCTTGATGCTGACTCCGTCAAACCTGGTGTCAGCCGTGCACAGTTATGTGCGCAGTGAATTTAAAACGCCTGCCAAACTTGAGGTTGTTGGGGCCGATGCCCATCGCATCCGCGAGGTGGGTGTGAATCGCAAGCCGCGGTTAACCGTGGTGATGGTCGGCGAGACTGCGCGCGCAGCCAACTTCGGCCTTGATGGCTACAAGCGCAACACCAGCCCGGAACTCGCCCGGGAAGGGGTGCTCAACTTCACCGAGGTAAGCTCCTGTGGTACAGCCACGGCGGTTTCAGTGCCGTGCATGTTCCAGGATGTTGGGCGCGATGAGTACAAACCTGAGTATGCTAAAAACCGCGAGGGATTGCTGGATGTGCTGCAGCGTGCCGGTGTCGGTGTGTTGTGGCGTGACAACAATTCAGGCTGCAAGGGCGCCTGTGATCGTGTGCCTACAGATGATGTTTCGCACCTCAACCTGGCAGACTTCTGTGCCAACGGTGAATGCCATGACGATGCGTTGTTGAGTGGCTTGCAGGATTACATCAATAGCATCAAGGATGACACCCTTGTAGTGCTGCACATGAAAGGTAGCCACGGTCCTTTCTACTCCAAGCGTTATCCAGCGGCATACGGCAAGTTCACTCCCGTCTGTGACAGCAGCCAGCTGGATCAATGTTCACGCCAAAGCATCGTCAATGCCTATGACAACTCGCTGTTGTATACCGATCATGTGGTGGCTGAGACCCTGCGCTTGCTCAAGCACAACCAAGCCAGCTTTGATACCGCACTGATTTACCTGTCGGATCATGGCGAGTCGCTTGGTGAGGGTGGCGTGTACCTGCATGGTTTGCCTTATGCAATGGCACCAAAGGAACAGACCCATATCCCAATGGTGATCTGGTTGTCCGAAGGCATCAAGGATCATGATGGTATTCAAGGCCAGTGCATGACTGCACTGGAGAACCAACCCTGGTCGCAGGACAACCTGTTCCACTCGGTACTTGACTTGATGGCGGTGCAAACCTCGGTGTATCGCCCTGAGCTGGATATGTTCCACACATGCAAGGCGACCAATCAGGCTTCGGTCATGTCAGTTGATTCAGCGGCGAGAATCAACTGAGCCGCCGGTAAACGGTCGCGGTGATGCGACCTTTTACCGACCTGGTTGTGGCCAGGATCAACCCTAGGTCAAGTCGCTGGTTTCTTCACTCTGATCCATGGTCACCTGGCGAATCGACAGGCGCAGCTCTGCAGGCAATACGCGCTTTGCCGCACCTTCCGCCAACTCGCTGAGCAATGGATGGTGGCTCAGCTTACCGGCTTCATCCTGGCGCAGAACGCCTTGGTCGAGCAGGGTCTGGATGAAGTGACGGAACAGGCTCTTGTCGAAAAACTCCGGTGCGTTAAGCCCGTGAAGAATCGACAAGCGCTGGGCCATGACGGTGCACAGGTCCTCGAGCTGCTCGGCACTGATGGTGTTTTGCCCGGCATTGAGCAGTAGCGCAATGGCCATGTAAAAGCGCTGCAGGGTTTGTGCGATTGCTCGCGACAACAAGGTCAGCAGAACAAATTGGCGTGAGCTTGGGGCAGGGCGCAGGTAGACATCGTTCTCGACCCTGAGCAAGCCCTGTTCAACAAAGGCGTTGAGCCACTGGTCAATGACTTCGTCGAGTTCGTCGAGGCTCCAGCGGATAAACAGCTCGGACTGCAGGTACGGATACAGCGCGCGGGTAAAACGCAGAATCTGTTCACGGCTGATGCGTGCGCTGCTCTGGAAAAAACTGGCGAGCAGTGCAGGTAGGGCAAAGATATGCAGCACATTATTGCGGTAATAGGTCATCAGCACCGCATTGTGCTCGTTGAGGTAGAGAATCTTGCCCAGCGCATCTTTCTGCTCGGCCAACAGGTCCATGCCTTTTACATATTCAATCAGCGCCTGGCCATCACCTTCGGGCAAGGTTGTGTGTGGCGAGTAGGGTACGCTGCGCAGCAGTTCCAGGTACAAATCCAGGACCCGGGTCAGGGCGCGATCATCCAGCGCCAGCTTGCTGGTGGACAGCAAGGCCAAAGCCACCAGGTTCACCGGGTTGATGGCGGCGGCTTCGTTGAGGTGCTGCGCGACCCGATCGCCGAGGCGATTGGTGGTTGCGCTCAGCCAGTCCGGGCGGAACTGCGGCGCATGGACTTGTTCACGCCAATCAGGTTGTTCGCTGTCGAGAAACTCGGCCAGCTTGATGGGTTCACCGAAGTTGACCCAGACCTGCCCGAAGCGTTGCCTGAGTGCGCCAATGACTTTGAAAATATCGAAGATCGACTCTTTCTTCTTACTGGCGCCGCGCAGCTCACCCAGGTAAGTACGGCCTTCCAGGACCCGTTCGTAACCTATGTAAACCGGTACGAAAACCACTGGCATGCGGTTGTCACGCAAGAAGCTGCGCAGGGTAATTGCCAGCATTCCGGTCTTCGGCTGGAGCATGCGGCCAGTACGTGAGCGACCGCCTTCGACGAAGTACTCGACCGGAAATCCCTTGCTGAACAAGGTATGCAGGTATTCATTGAACACGGCGGTGTAAAGCGGGTTGCCCTTGAAGGTACGGCGCATGAAAAACGCACCGCCACGGCGCAGCAGGCCGCCAATCACCGGCATATTGAGGTTGATGCCAGCTGCAATGTGCGGTGGGGTCAAGCCGTTGCGGAACAACAAATAAGACAACAGCAGGTAGTCAATATGGCTGCGGTGGCAAGGTACATAGATTACCTCGTGGCCCTGGGCGACATCCTGCACGCCTTCGATGTGATTGACCTTGATGCCATCGTAGATCTTGTTCCAGAACCAGCTCAGTACCAGCTCCAGAAAGCGGATCACCGTGTAGGTGTAATCCGAGGCAATTTCATTGCCGTAGCGCAATGCCTGGGCTTCGGCTTTTTCGACTGAAATCCCTTCGCGCTGAGCTTCCTCGGTGATTGCCTGGCGCACTTGCGGGCCGTGAACCAGGCCTTTGACCAGGTTGCGCCGGTGCGATACATCGGGGCCAATGGCTGCGGTTTTCTGGTTGCGGAAATGCACCCGCAAAATACGGTGCACCATGCGCAGCGTGCGCTCGTGACCTTTGTTTTGTTCGACCAGTTCGCGCAGGTGGATTGGCGGTGAAAACTGCACGCGGGTTTTACGTCCCAGAATCAGAATACTGACCAGGCGACGCAAGCGTCCGGTGACAGCCCAGCTGTCGGCGAACAGCAGCTTCCAGGGGCTGGTCTCGCGGTCAGGCGACTGGCCCCAGAACACGCTAACCGGGATCACCTGGGCATCATCAACAGCGTTTTCACTGAGGGCACTGACAACCCGGTCAAGAGTGGGCGAGATGCCGCGTTTGTCCGAGCGTCCAAACCAGCCTGCAGGTGGGTTCAGGTAGAAATAGGCGGCGGGCTCCATCAGGTCGCCAACGGCAACAGGCAGCACCGGGCGTGGCAGGCCGGCTTTGCGACATTCGGTGTCCAGCACGGCAAGGTCGCTGATGGACGGCTTTTGCAGGACGAACAACACTGGCTTGCTTCGATCGAGCTTCAGGGTAAAGGCGGATTGGTTGATGGTTTCCGAGCGTACCCAGAGGTACAGCAGGCGGCGTACTGTGCCGAATACAAGGCGGCGAAAGGGGGAGCGGGTCATACGAAGTCTGCGGGCTGTAAAAACGAGCATCTGCTCGGGGACGCTAGTGTGCCGGATCGGCCGCCGCTGGGCAAAATTCTTCGCAGCACAGGCTGCAAAAATCCCGGTTTTGCCGCCGTTCGTCGTTTTTAGCCTGTTTTCCACCCGTCTCGCCATTGGAAAACGTGTGGAGCTCTCCCCGGAAAGTTGTATTTTTGTGCGGTCTGTCACGCTGCGCAACGGGGTGGATATGAACCCCTGATATGCCGCCAGGGCCCATGAGGTAACGCGGCAGAGCTTGTCGGGTATGGCCTTGAATTCATCGGAAAAAGTGCTTTTCAGTCACAAACCTTGTTCTATACTCGAGAAGCGGTTGCAGGGTGGGATTTGCAGCAAACGAGCCCTTGGCTGGCGGTCGACCTTGCCCTTTTGCAAGGTGCTGTTGGCCAGAGCCGCATGTTAATCAGTGCGCCGCGTAATTCCCTTCGGGACAATAAAAAACTGTAGTTGGAGAGTGTGGGTAATGGCTGATCGTGAAGTAGGAACCGTTAAGTGGTTCAATGACGCCAAGGGTTATGGCTTTATTCAGCGCGAAGACGGCGCCGATGTGTTTGTTCACTACCGGGCTATTCGGGGTGAGGGACACCGCTCTTTGGCAGAAGGCCAGAAGGTCGAGTACGCGGTAATTGAAGGTCAGAAAGGCTTGCAGGCAGAGGATGTAGCTGGCCTGTAGTTGTTGCCAGCCCGCCGCCCAAAGCGGCGGGCTGTCTGTTAGTCGCGGCCACAGGCTACTTGTGCAAAAGCTAGCCGTTGGTGCGCCAGGTTATTTCCTCGACGCCGTCGGCACTGATTCGCATCCAGCGATCTGCCTGCTCTTCGCTTTCTTCCTCTTCCCAGCCGCCCGGTGCACAACGTACCTCGACATTAAGCGCGGCAAATGCAGCTTGCGCGCAACTCAGGTCGTCCTGCCAGGGCGTGCTGTCGCTTTCGAGATAGAGACTGTTCCACTTGCCGACGGCCTTTGGCAGCCAGGTAACAGGTACATCGCCTGCGCGGCATTTGTAGGTCTGGCCTTTTTGCTGCCAGGGCGTGCAAGGACCGAGCGCTGCGCCCAACCACTCGGCGATCGCATTGTGGTCGACATCTTTGAGGTAAATCTCGATATCCGGTTGGCGCATGGCAATTGATCCTTGTCGAGCATGGTTAATGTACGGGCCAGCGAAACGCCGGGGCACTTAGGTTCGCACTATCCAATCGTAGCGAATGGCGACCGTCACTTCTAATGGTTGTGCAATGACTGCTGCCCGTCGCTCGGCACTGGCGCGCCAACCGTGTGGTGTCATGGCCAGCAGGTCAGCGCGGGCTTGTTCGGTTTCGACCTTGAGGCTGAAGCTCAGGGTTTCACTGTGGTCCAATCGCATGCCGTCGGGGATCAGTTCCAGATGCTTTTGGTCGTCGTAATCACGGACTTCATCATAAAGCTTGCGGCGCAGTTCCATCAGGTGGGCACGGGTCGGGCCCATTCGCAGCAAGCCACCATTGGATGCAAGCACGCGCTTGGCTTCTTGCCAGTCCAGCGGGCTGAAAACGCTGGCCAGGAGTTGGCAACTGACGTCGGCCAGCGGTAGCCGGGCCATGCTTGCAACAAGCCACTCAACTTGTGGCGCACGCTTGCAGGCGCGTTTGACGGCCTCGCGCGAGATGTCCAATGCATAGCCCTGGGCATCGGGTAGCATCTGGGCGATCTGCTCGGTGTAATAACCTTCGCCACAACCGATGTCCAGCCAGCGGGCAGGCGCATAAGCTGCTGCAAGCTGTGCCAGGCGATGGGCCAGTGGTGCGTAATGGCCGCCATCGAGAAACCGGCGCCGAGCTTCGACCATGGCCTGGTTGTCGCCCGGATCACGGCTGTTCTTGTGTTGCCCCGCCAGCAGATTCAGGTAGCCCTGGCGAGCCCGGTCGAAGCGGTGGCCAGCAGGGCAAACCACGCCTTTATCGACCAGGCTGAGCGGGCCCTGGCAAATCGGGCAGATAAGCCCCGGCTGTTGGGCCGCGGAGCTTTGCTGGGGGGCGGCGCGTTCGGTCATGTCAGCAGGTTGACCATGGTCTGGTAGTAAATATCGGTCAGTACATCAAGGTCGCTGGCCAGTACGCGCTCGTTAACCTGGTGAATGGTCGCGTTGACCGGACCGAGTTCGACGACCTGGGCGCCCATGGTTGCAATAAAGCGACCATCGGAGGTGCCGCCGCTGGTGCTTGGCTTGGTTTCGCGACCGGTAACGCTGCGGATACTGTCGGAGATGGCATCGAGCAGCACGCCTGGCTCGGTGAGGAACGGCAAGCCGGACAATGCCCACTCCAGATGATAGTCGAGGCCGTGCTTGTCGAGAATTTCACAAACGCGCTGTTGCAGCTGTTCAACCGTGGATTCGGTTGAGAAGCGGAAATTGAAAATGCTGGTCAACTCGCCCGGCACCACGTTGGTCGCGCCCGTACCGGAATTGAGGTTGGAGATTTGAAAGCTGGTCGGAGGAAAGAAATCGTTGCCGTCGTCCCAGTGGGTGTCGGCCAGTTCGGCCAGGGCTGGAGTGGCCAGGTGGATCGGGTTCTTGGCCAGGTGCGGGTAGGCGAAATGGCCTTGTACGCCGCGCACGGTCGGGGTGCAGCCGAGTGAGCCACGACGACCATTCTTGACTACGTCACCGACCAGGCTGGTGCTTGATGGCTCGCCGACTATGCACCAGTCCATGCGTTCGCCGCGTTTGGACAGTCGTTCAACCACGGCCTTGGTTCCATGGTGGGCCGGGCCTTCTTCGTCGCTGGTGATCAGGAACGCAATGGCGCCTTTATGCTGTGGGTGGTCGGCGACAAAGCGCTCGACTGCAATAATCATTGAAGCCAGACTGCCCTTCATATCCGCCGCACCGCGACCGCAGAGCATGCCCTGTTCATCGACCAAGGCATCGAATGGCTTGTGTTGCCAGGCTTGCAGCGGGCCGGTTGGCACCACGTCGGTGTGTCCGGCGAAGCACAGCACGGGGCCTGTGCTATGACCGCGCAATGCCCAGAAGTTATCGACTTCCTCGATACGCATAGACTCTACCTTGAAACCAATATCGCTCAGCCGGCGAGTCATTAATTCCTGGCAGCCTTCGTCAGCAGGGGTGACGGAGGGGCGACTAATCAGATCGCAGGCGAGTGCGAGAGTCGGGGAGAGGGCAGTCATTGCGGCTCCTGAGCGGCATAAAGCGGAAAGGCCGCCATCTTAAAGCAAAACGACGGCCATTGGCCGCCGTCAGGCTGTAAATCTTGCTGAAACAGCCCCGTGAGTCTAGCTCACTGTCTCAGCATCGATTTCGACTTGGGGTTCTGCCGGCTTTGGCAGCGACGACAGCATGGCCATGATCACCGCAGCCAAATAGGGCAGCGATTGCACCAGCAGCGTTGCGATCCAGAACTTCACATCGGCGCTCGGCAAGCCCTGGGCGATGGATATACCGACCACGGCGCCCCACAACAGCAGCATGATGAATACCTCTTCGCGTGCCTCGGCCAGCGCCACCAGGAAACCATGGCTGCTGCGCATCTTCGGGGTGCGGAAGAACGGGATCGTGGTGGTAAACAAGCCGTACAGCACGGCCTTGGCGATGGTGTGCGACAAGGCCAGGCCAGCAACCGCGGCACAGAATGCATCCTTGAGGTTAACCCCGACTGCACGCTGATACAGGAACACGATCTTGCCCAGCTTGAACACAAACAGAGCCAGGGGCGGGATCGCAAATATCAGCAGCGGCGGGTCGACCCGCTGGGGCACGATAATCATCGCCGCCGACCACAACAGTGCGCCCACGGTGAAGAAGATGTTCAAGCCGTCTGCGACCCAGGGCAACCACCCGGCGATAAAGTGATAACGCTGGCCGCGCTTGAGGCTTGAGTCCTTGCCGAGGAACAAGCTGCGCGCGTGGCCCTTCATGATCTGGATGGCGCCATACGCCCAGCGGAAGCGTTGCTTCTTGTAATCGATAAAGGTGTCGGGCATCAGTCCTTTGCCGAAGCTGTTATGGGCATAGGCCGCGCTGTAGCCTTTCTTGAAAACGCGCAGGCCCAGCTCGGCATCCTCGCAGATGGTCCAGTCGGCCCACTTCAATTCATCCATCACGGTACGGCGGATCATGGTCATGGTGCCGTGCTGGATGATTGCATTGCGATCGTTACGGGTCACCATGCCAATGTGGAAGAAGCCCTTGTACTCGGCATAGCACAGTTTCTTGAAGGTGCTGGTATTGCCGTCGCGGTAGTCCTGTGGCGATTGCACCACCGCGATTTGCGGGTCGGCGAAATGCGGCACCATGTGCTTGAGCCAGTTGGGGTCGACGCAGTAGTCGGAGTCAATCACCGCGATGACTTCAACATCCGGCGCGGTGAAGGGCAGGATGTAATTGAGCGCGCCACCCTTGAAACCGGCAATCGGTGCCTTGTGGAAGAAGCGGAAGCGTGGCCCCAGCTGCTCGCAATAGGCCTGCACCGGTTCCCACACCGCCGGGTCCTTGGTGTTGTTGTCGATGATGATGACTTCGTAATCCGGGTAGTCGAGATTGGCCAGGGCATCGAGGGTCTGCTTCACCATCTCTGGTGGCTCGTTGTAGCAGGGCACATGGATCGACACCTTGGGCCTGTACTCCGAATCGCCCATTACCGGCTGGAAGGGTCTGCGCCGGGCACGAACCCAGGCGGCTTCAGCCAGTTCGTGGGCCTCGGTAAGCAATACGATAAACACACCGATGGCGCCAATGCCGAGCAAGATACCAACGGTCAGGCTGAACCAGGTGCTGTATTGCTGGCTGTAGTCGTAGCCGATCCACACCAGCGCCGAGCCGCCAGCGAAGGCGACGAATGTCAGGAAGGTGCGGCCGCGTTGGCGAAGGGACCTGCCGTCGATCAACAACAAGGCAAGTGAAAGCAGGGCCATGACCACCGAACCGATAGCCAGCAGGCGCCACTGCGGGATCGCCACGACCGGGCCTGTGAAGTTGAATTTCGGCTGGCGGTCGAGGTTGTAAACGCCCCAATAGGCACCTACCGAGCCTTCATCACTGATTTTCCAGGTCTGGTCAAAGGCTTCAATCACGAAGTAGTTGTAGCCTTTGGCATTGAGCGTGTTGACCAGGGTACGCAGGTAGATCGCCTGGTCCGCTTGGGAGGCATCGGCACCGCCACGCATGCGGCCATTACTTGGCCAGCCAACTTCGGAGAGCAGCAGCGGCTTTTTCGGAAACAGTTTTTTCAGGTCGCGCGCGCGATCGAGTACGAACTGGGTCGAGTCCTCCATCGGCACGAACTCCCAGTAGGGCAGGACGTGCGCAGCGATAAGGTCAACGTGCTCGGCCAGTTCCGGGTGGTCTTCCCAGATGTGCCATTGCTCGGATGTCGACACCGGAACCTTGACACCGGCGCGAACCCTGTCCAGGTATTCGATCAGCTTCTTGGTGGTGGTTTCGCGGCGGAACAAAGCCTCGTTACCTACCAGCACTCGCACTACGCTGCGCGAGGTATTGGCCAGTTCGATGGCCTTGGCGATTTCACGCTCATTGCGTTCTTCATCATTGCTGATCCAGACGCCGAGGGTCACGCGCAGGCCAAATTCTTCGGCCAGGCGTGGAATATGCGACAGTGCCCCGTCAACCGAATAGGTGCGGATGTTGTCGGTTTGCTTGGAGAGCAATTCCAGATCCTTGGTGATCTCTTCATCGCTTGGGTAAATATTGTTCTGCGGGGTTTGCCCCTGGCGAAACGGCGAAAACGAATAGCCTGCAACCTGATCTGGCCAGTCAGGCGCGGCAACCGGCAAGTTATAGAGCGCCCAGAAACCCGAGAACAAGGCGGCTATCGCCAGCACAACGACCAGGTTGATTCCAAATATTCTTGATGACATGTCTGTTTCGGGTTCCGCTGCGTGGAACGAGGAGGAGCCGGTGAGCACCGGATGGCGCGCATGCTACTCCGCCGTCGATAAGCTGTATAGCGCCTGATACATCCTTTTGCCAGGCGCAGGAAAGTCATTAGACTTAGAGCAGTCAATGGTTATAGAAGTTCGCCATTTAATGCATTTACAGTCAGGCTTGGGGCCACCGGGCTGTTTTAAAAGACTCGCAAGGCTGGCGCCCGAGCACCTTGGTTTGTGGGCTTGGTCAGCAAAGGCTTGGGCGTTGCCCGCCAGCTTCTTATAATGGGCGATTGCAGATTTTGTGGTGTTGGGGTTTGGCATGCAGATTGATGAACAACGCTTTTCAGGCATCGCCCGGTTATACGGACATGAGGGTGCGCAGCGCCTGTGTGCGGCGCACGTCGCAGTGGTCGGCATCGGCGGTGTTGGCTCATGGGCTGCCGAGGCGCTGGTCCGAACCGGGGTCGGCGAAATCTCGCTGTTTGACCTGGATGATGTATGCATCACCAACACCAACCGGCAGATTCATGCATTGAATACGGCTGTTGGCAAGCCCAAGGTCGAGGTCATGGCTGAGCGACTGCGGGCGATCAACCCTGCGTGTTCGGTTCATGCTGTTGCCGACTTTGTAACCCGCGACACCATGGCCGAGTACATCACCGAAGAAATGGATGCGGTGATTGACTGTATCGACAGTGTCAACGCCAAGGCAGCGCTGATTTCCTGGTGCAAGCGGCGCAAGATCCAGATTGTTACCACGGGCGGCGCTGGCGGGCAGATCGATCCGACGCAAATCCGCGTGGGCGACCTGAACAAGACCTTTAACGATCCGTTGGCCTCGAAGGTGCGGTCGACCCTGCGCCGCGATTATGGCTTTTCACGCACCATGGGCCGTAACTACAGCGTGCCTTGTGTGTTCTCGACCGAGCAGTTGCGCTATCCGCTGCCCGATGGCACCACCTGCCAGAGCAAGAGTTTTGTCGGCGAGGGCGTGGCCTTGGATTGCGCCGGTGGTTTTGGTTCGGCAATGATGGTCACCTCGACCTTTGCCATGGTTGCGGTGAGCAAGATTGTCGATAAGTTGATCGAAGGTGCTCGTCGTCCGTCCGAGCGGGTCAGGCTGCGCTAGCCAGTTCACGCATACGCTTGAGCACGGCATTCAGGCCATTGCTGCGAGACGGTGACAGTTGCCGCGCCAGGCCCAGTTGATTGAACCAGTCGTTCAAGTCCAGCTGCGCCAAGGCTTGGCTGTCGAGCCCGTTGACCCGAACCAGTAGCAACGCGAGCAGGCCACGAATCAACCGTGCCTCCCCAGCGGCGCGAAATTGCCACTGCTTATCGACCTGCTCGGCCACCAGCCACACCTGGCTTTCGCAGCCATGGACGCGGTTTTCCTCCACGCGCTGAGAGTCGCTCAACGGCTCCAGTTTTTCGCCCCACTGCATTAGCAGGCGGGCACGTTGCTCCCAACTGCCCGCCTGCTGGAATGCATCGAGTGCTTGTGCGGCGCCTGGTGACAGTGGGTGGGGCGAGGTCATCTGAGAATATCCAGGGCGTTATCCAGCGCACCGAAGAAGCGCTCAAGGTCGCTGCCATTGTTGTACAAACCGAGGGAAACACGGATCGCGCCACCAAGGCCGAGTTGTTTCATCAATGGCATCGCGCAGTGTTGCCCGGCGCGTACGGCAATTCCCTGTTCGGTCAGCAACTGGGCAAGGTCGGCATTATGCACGCCATCGACCACAAAGCTGGCCAGGGCGATATCCGGTTGACCCAGCAGGGTGATGCCGTCACGCGCCGCAAGTCCGGCCATCAGTTGTTGGTGTAATGCCTGCTCGAACGCTGTCACGGCTTGATGATCAAGCTGATTGAGGTAGTCAAGCGTGGCGCCGAGGGCGATCACGCTGCTGATTGGTGGCGTACCGGCCTCGAAGCCCAGCGGGGCAGGGTTGAAGGCGGCATCGAGATAGTCGGCGTCTCGGACCATCTCGCCGCCAAACTGCCAATGCCGCAGTTGCGCCAATGCCTCGGGCTTGCCGTAGAGCACGCCAACCCCATCCGGGCCGTAGATCTTGTGGCTGGAAAACACATAAAAGTCGCAGTCGAGTTGCTGCATGTCATGCCGGCCATGCACCGCGCCTTGCGCACCATCAACCACAGTCAATGCGTCATGGGCCCTGGCCAGAGCCAGCAGTTGTGCGACGGGTTGCCAGCAACCAATCACATTCGACAGTTGGCTGACGGCCAGCAGGCGGGTGCGCGGGCCAACCAGCTTGCTTGCAGCTTCCAGGTCGATGCGCCCGGCTGTATCCAGGGGCAACACAACCAGCTTCAGATTCTGGCGCAAGGCCAATTGTTGCCAGGGGAGCAGGTTGGCATGGTGCTCAAGCGCGCTGATCACCAGTTCATCACCGGGTTGAAACAGGTGCTCCAAGCCGTAGGCCAGCAGATTGAAAGCTGATGTTGCGCCCTGGGTGAAGATTACGTGTGCGCTGGATTGCGCGTTCAACCATTTGCCCAGTTGTTCGCGACAGGCTTCAAAGGCGCGGGTGGCGCGCTCGCCGGGTAGGTGCTGGGCGCGGTGTACGTTAGCGCTGCCGCTGCTGTAGTAGGCGAGCAAGGCATCGAGCATCGCTTGTGGCTTTTGCGCGGTGGCAGCGCTGTCCAGATAGGTTTGACCCTCGGCCTCTAGGGCCAGAATGCCGGGAAAGTCTGCGCGCCAGGGCGAGAGCAGTGACATAGGGAATCTCTGAAAGGGGAGGCGAGCACCAATGCTGTGCTGCGCGTTGTACATCCTACAAACTAATCGAAGCCTGCCAAGAGCAGGCCCCGATTAGGCAGACACGGGCTTAGTTGTGCGCGTGCAGTGCTTCGTTCAGCTCGATGGCCGATTTGTGCGTCTTGCACTCGACTGCGCCAGTGATCGAGTTGCGGCGGAACAGCAAGTCGGGTTGACCAGCCAGTTCACGGGCCTTGACCACCTTGACCTGATTGCCTTGCTCGTCGAGCAGGTTGACCTTGGTGCCAGCGGTGACGTACAGGCCCGATTCAACGGTGTTGCGGTCGCCCAGGGGAATACCGATACCGGCATTGGCGCCGATCAGGCAGCCTTCACCCACGGAAATAACGATGTTGCCGCCGCCGGACAATGTGCCCATGGTCGAGCAGCCGCCGCCCAGGTCAGAGCCTTTGCCGACGAATACGCCCGCCGAAACGCGGCCTTCGATCATGCCTGGGCCCGCAGTGCCGGCGTTGAAGTTGACGAAACCTTCGTGCATGACGGTGGTGCCTTCGCCAATGAAGGCGCCAAGACGAATGCGCGAGCTGTCAGCGATACGCACGCCCGCAGGTACCACGTAGTCGGTCATTTTCGGGAACTTGTCGACCGAGAACACTTCGAGCAGTTCGCCGCGCAGGCGGGCTTCGAGCTGACGCTCGGCCAATTCACTGAGGTCAATCGCACCCTGGCTGGTCCACGCCACGTTGGGCAGCAGTGGGAAAATGCCGCTCAGGTTCAGGCCGTGTGGTTGTACCAGTCTGTGTGAAAGCAGGTGCAGCTTCAAATAGGCTTCCGGGGTGCTGGTTGGCGCAGCGTCTTCAGCGAGGAAGGTTGCAACCAGTGGCTTGTGGCTTTCGGCCAGGCGAGTCAGCAGGGCTGCTTGAGCAGCGTCAACGCCCTTGAGCATTTCGGCGAGGTCGCTGGCTTGCTGGGTGCTGAACTGAATAGCTTGGTTGCCGCCGTCATAGCCGAGTTTTTCTGCGGCCTTGGCAACCAGTTCGGCTGCCGGGTTGAGCAATGGTTGGGCGTAGAACACTTCCAGCCAGTTGCTTTGACGGTTCTGTGTACCTACGCCGAAGGCCAGGCTGTAGAGGTTGTTGCTCATCTTGAGTTCCTTGCAGCAAATTCAATAGTAAAGGATGTGTTAGGCCAGCTCGGCTGCATAACGCTCAGGTTTGAAACCCACCAGGGTTCTGTCGCCCAGATCAAGAACCGGGCGTTTGATCATCGACGGTTGGGCCAGCATCAGTTCGATGGCCTTGCTCTGGTCAAGGTCGCTTTTCTGCGCCTCGTCGAGCTTGCGGAAGGTGGTGCCTGCACGTTTGAGTATGGTTTCCCAGCCATGTTCGTTGCACCACTTTTCCAGGTTGCCGCGATCAATGCCCACGGCTTTGTAATCATGAAACTGGTAGCTTACAGCGTGCTCGTCGAGCCAGGTGCGCGCTTTTTTCATGGTGTCACAGGCTTTTATGCCAAAAAGTGTGTTGCTCATTCAATCAAACCTCTCAAGGGGCGCTGCATTCGGCAGCGCTTGCCTCGGTGTTGCCTAGTTACTCTTTACGAAGTGGCGAATACGCTCTGCCGCTTCAACACATTCCGCCAGTGGGGCAACCAGTGCCATGCGCACGCGATTGGCGCCTGGGTTGTGGCCGTCAACGCTGCGCGACAGGTACGAGCCAGGCACCACTGTCACATGTTCCTGGGCGTAGAGCTCGCGACTGAACTGTTGGTCATCCACCGGGGTTTTTGCCCACAAATAGAAGCCGCCGTCCGGGCGCTGTACATCAAGCACGCCATCAAGAATCGCCAGCACTGCATCGAACTTCTCACGGTACAGGTCGCGGTTGGCGCGTACATGATCTTCATCGGTCCATGCAGCAATGCTTGCCAACTGGGTTTGCACCGGCATCGCGCAGCCGTGGTAGGTACGATACAGCAGGAAAGATTTCAGTATATCGGCATCGCCAGCGACAAAGCCGGAACGCAGCCCAGGCAGGTTGGAGCGCTTCGACAGGCTGTGGAATACCACGCAGCGCTTGAAATCATTGCGGCCCAATTCGGCGCAGGCGGTGAGCAGCCCGGCTGGCGGGTTGGCTTCGTCGAAATACAGCTCGCTGTAGCACTCGTCCGCGGCAATGACGAAGTTGAAACGGTCTGCCAGTTCGATCAGCTGTTTTAAGGTATCCAGCGGTATCAGCGCGCCGGTTGGGTTGCCGGGCGAGCACAGGAACAGAATCTGGCAGCGCTGCCAGACCTCGTCGCTGACGGCGGCAAAGTCCGGATTGAAACCATGCTGCTCAAGGCAGGGCAGGTAATAGGGTTCTGCCCCGGCGAGCAAGGCTGCGCCTTCATAGATTTGGTAAAACGGATTGGGGCTGACCACATAACCTGGCTGCTCGCCTGCTTGCGGGCGCTTGACCAGGGTTTGAGTGAAGGCAAACAAGGCCTCGCGCGTGCCGTTGACGGGCAATACATGGCGTGCGGGATCGAGCGCTCCGGCTGGCAGGTTGAAGCGCTTGCTCGCCCAGTTGGCGATGGCTTCACGCAGCGCGGGTATGCCCAGTGTGGTTGGGTAAACAGCCAGTTGCTCGAGGTTGTCGCTGAGCGCCTTGGCGACAAAGTCCGGCGAGCGGTGCTTGGGTTCGCCGATCGACAGGGCAATCGCTTTTTTCTCGGCGTTCGGCGTTACGCTGCCAAGCAGGGCGCGCAACTTCTCGAACGGGTAGGGCTGCAACTGGTTTAACGCGTCATTCATGGTTCATTCCTGGCAACGTCTTGGCCGCTGGGCATGCAAGCTTTGCGGCAGCTGTCGGGTTCAAATTGTAATTTTGCTCGGCTCAGCGCCCAGGGTGCTCGCATCGCTTAGCTGCGAGACGATGGTTTCCTGGAGGCGCGTGCAAAGCTCAGGGTCGGAAAGTTGCTGGTTATTGGCGTCGGTCACGAAGAATACGTCTTCCACGCGTTCGCCAAGGGTGGCAATTTTAGCGTTCTGGATAGACAGGTCGAAATCAAGAAAGATGCGTCCGACCCTGGCCAGTAGCCCTGGGCGGTCGGGTGCGGTCAGTTCGATTACCGTGAGCGGGCGCTTGGCGTCATTGTGAATGGTCACGCGTGGGGCAAAGTCAAAGTGCTTGAGCTGGCGTGGTACGCGCCGCTGAATGATGCTTGGGTAATCATCGGGGTTGATTAGCGCATCAATCAGGCCTTGGCGGATTTGCTTGATACGCGCCGGGTTGTCGCCAATCGAGCTGCCATCGCCTTCGAGCACTATATAGGTGTCGAGGGTGAACTGGCTGGTCGAGGTGAGAATCCGCGCATCATGAATATTCAGGTTCAGCTGGGCCATCGCGGCCACGGTCACGGCGAAGAAGTCGTGCTGGTCCTGGGCGTAGATGAACAGCTGTGTGCCGCCCTCGAACTCGCGCTGGGTGGTTTCCTTGATCAGGACCAGCGGATTGCCGTCGTTGGGGTGCTGGATGATCGCCTCGGTGTGCCAGGCCACATCGCTGGCCGTGTGGCGCAGGAAGTAGTCATCACCGAGCTGTGCCCAGAGTTGCTCGGCTTCATCCGGGTCGGTGCCGCTGCGCACCAGGGTGTCCAGGGCCGAGGTTTGGGTCAGGCGTATCTGTTCTTCACGCTCCAGGCGGTTTTCCAGGCCGCGGTTGAGCGCGCGCTTGGTTTCCGTATAGAGCTGGCGCAGCAGGCTGGCGCGCCAGGAGTTCCAGAGTGTCGGGTTGGTCGCATTGATATCGGCAACGGTGAGCACGTAGAGGTAGTCAAGGTGCGTCTGGTCGCCGACCAGCATGGCAAAATCATGGATGATTTGCGGGTCAGACAAATCCTTGCGTTGCGCAGTGGTGGACATGGTCAGGTGATGCTGGACCAGCCAGACAATCAGCTTGGTATCCCAGTCGGGTAGTTGGTGGCGCACGCAAAAGGCTTCGGCATCGACCGCGCCCAGTTCCGAATGGTCACCGCCACGGCCCTTGCCTATATCGTGATACAGGCCGGCCAGGTAAATCAGCTCCGGCTTGGGCAGCTTATCCATGAGCTTGCTGGCCAGTGGAAACTTCTCGGCCATTTCCACCCATTTGAACTTGCGCAAGTGCTTGATCAGGTTAAGGGTGTGGGCGTCGACCGTGAAGATGTGAAACAGGTCGTGCTGCATTTGCCCGACAATATGACCGAACTCGGGCAGGTAGCGGCCAAGAATCCCGTAGCGGTTCATCCGGCGCAGGTTGCGATGGATGCCCGAGGCGCTCTTGAACAGTTCGATGAACAGGCTGGTATTGCGTATGTCGTGGCGAAACTCGTCGTCGATCAAGTGGCGATGGTCGCGCAGCAAGCGGATGCTGTCGGCGCAAACACCCTTTATATGCGGGTGTTGAGCCATGAGGACGAAGACCTCAAGGATCGCGAAGGGGGTGCGCTTGAAGACATTCGGATGGGTCACCTCGATATAGCCATCACGCAGTTGGAAGCGGCTGTTCAGGCCGGTAGCGGTGCCGCGTTCGCCAGCGCGCAGGATCTGCTCTTCGAAGTGTTGCTTGATCAGGTCGCTGAGTTCGGCAACGCCCATGACCACGCGATAGTACTTTTGCATGAACTGCTCGATACCGCGCTTGCCTTCGGTGCTTTCGAATCCCAGCAACTCGGCGATCTGCGCCTGATGGTCGAACAGCAAGCGGTCTTCGGCGCGGCCTGCGAGCATATGCAGGGCATAGCGGACCTTCCACAGGAAGTCCTGGCTGGCAGCGAGCATGGTGTATTCGGTTTTGAGCAGGAAGTCCTGCTCGATCATCGATTGCAGGTTGAGCGTGCCGAAATGCCGGCGCGCCACCCAGAGGATGGTCTGGATATCGCGCAGGCCGCCCGGTGAGCCTTTTACATTGGGCTCAAGGTTGTATTCGGTGTCGTTGTATTTGGCGTGGCGGGCACGCTGCTCCTTGCGTTTGGCCAGAAAGAACTCTTGGCTTGGCCACATCTGTTCCGTGCTGGTGACCGCCTGCATGCGTTGGCGCAAGCGCTCGGGGCCAGCAATGGTGCGGCTTTCCATCAGGTTGGTGATGACGGTCAGGTCGGCCCGCGCTTCTTCGGCACATTCATTGACCGAGCGAACGCTTTGGCCCACTTCCAGGCCGATGTCCCAAAGCAGCAGGAGAAACTGCTCGATCGGTTCGCGAAAGGTTTCGTGGTCCGCATTGTCGAGCAGTATCAGCAGGTCGATATCGGAAAACGGGTGCAGCTCGCCACGGCCATAGCCGCCGACGGCGAGCAGGGCAATGTCGGCGTCTTCCGACCAGTCCAGGCGCAGCCAGGCTTCACGCAGGATCTGGTCGACAAACCAGGCGCGGTCTTCAACCAGGCGACGTACTTCACGGCCTTCATGGAAGCGAGCATTGAGCACGTCGTTGGCACGCTTGATGGCTTTTTTGAAAGCTGCAATCGGGCTCGCCTTCAAGGCCAGTTCTGCTTGGAACTGGCCGCGGTCGAACAACTGGGGGTCTACCTGCGGCATGCAACGACCTTCCTTATATAACGCGACAAAATACTCAATCAGAATTGATTGCCGAGCGCGTAATCAGGCGGATACGCGTGGGATGGTATCGTCGCTGCGCAGGGTGAAGATCTCGTAACCTTCTGCGGTTACCAGAATCGTGTGTTCCCATTGTGCAGAGAGCTTGCGGTCCTTGGTGATCGCTGTCCAGCCATCGCCCAGCAGACGGGTTTCGGCACGGCCCTGGTTGATCATCGGCTCAATGGTGAAGGTCATGCCTTCCTTGAGTTCCATGCCTGTGCCCGCGCGGCCGTAGTGCAGCACCTGCGGTTCTTCATGGAACACCGCGCCAATGCCGTGACCGCAGTATTCGCGCACCACGGAAAAGCCGTTCTTCTCGGCGTGCTTCTGGATCACTTCGCCAATATCGCCCAGGCGCGCTCCCGGCTTGACCAGCTCGATACCTTTATACATGCATTCCTGGGTGACCTTGGCCAGGCGCTCGGCCCACTCCGGTACTTTGCCAACCATGAACATCTTGCTGGTGTCGCCGTGATAGCCGTCCTTGATCACAGTGATGTCTATGTTCAGCACGTCGCCTTCCTTGAGTGGCTTCTCGTTGGGAATGCCGTGGCAGACAACGTGGTTGATCGAGGTGCAGATCGACTTGGGAAAACCCTTGTAGTTGAGCGGGGCAGGAATGGCCTGCTGCACGTTAACTATATAGTCGTGGCAGATGCGGTCGAGTTCCTCGGTGGTCACACCGGGTTTGACGTGTTCGCCGATCATCTCCAGCACGTCAGCGGCCAGGCGGCCGGCGATGCGCATTTTTTCGATTTCCTCGGGCGACTTGATGGTGACGGTCATATGGGGTCTCGGGCATACAGAAAAGTGGCAGTATGGTAACAGCTTAGAGGTGCATTCTATAAGGGCAAAGGTCGCTGGCCCGAAGTTTTGCTGTAATGAGCTTGTAGCTTCTGCCCGGTTATTGTGGTATAAAACGCGCCGCTTTGATGGGCAACCTGTCCAAAAGCATAAACCCACACACGTATCGACACGATTTCCTGGGTGCCTTTTGTCATGCAAAGGGTTGGAGATTGGGATGCGTGGAGGCCTAACCCGACTTATTAAGGAACGACCATGTCCCAAGTCAATATGCGCGATATGCTGAAGGCCGGTGTGCACTTCGGCCACCAGACCCGTTACTGGAACCCGAAAATGGGTAAGTACATCTTCGGTTCGCGTAACAAGATTCACATCATCAACCTTGAAAAAACCCTGCCAATGTTCAACGACGCACTGTCGTTCGTTGAGAAGCTGGCTTCGGGCAAAAACAAGATTCTGTTCGTTGGCACCAAGCGTTCCGCTGGCAAGATCGTTCGTGAAGAAGCAGCTCGCTGCAACTCTCCGTTCGTCGATCACCGCTGGTTGGGCGGCATGCTGACCAACTACAAGACCATCCGTGCTTCGATCAAGCGCCTGCGTGATCTTGAAGTTCAGGCACAAGACGGTACTTTCGCCAAGCTGACCAAGAAAGAAGCCCTGATGCGTACCCGTGATCTGGAAAAACTGGATCGCAGCCTGGGTGGTATCAAGGATATGGGCGGTCTGCCAGACGCTCTGTTTGTTATCGACGTTGACCACGAGCGCATTGCTATCACCGAAGCCAACAAGCTGGGTATCCCGGTAATTGGTGTTGTTGATACCAACAGCAGCCCGGAAGGTGTTGATTACATCATTCCAGGTAACGACGACGCCATCCGTGCAATCCAGCTGTACATGGGTGCCATGGCTGACGCAGTTGTTCGTGGTCGTAGCAATGCTAACGGTGGCACCGACGAATTCGTCGCTGAAGCCCCGGCTGCTGAAGCCGCTCAAGGCTAAGTAGCAAGCGTTACTCGCTACGCAAAAAGGGGGCTTGGCCCCCTTTTTGTCACTTATAGAATTCATCGCCCGCCTGGCGGGTGAGATGGTTGAAGACCTACCTAAGAGGATTTCGAACATGGCAGAGATTACTGCAGCCCTGGTTAAAGAACTGCGTGAGCGTACTGGCCAAGGCATGATGGACTGCAAAAAAGCCCTGACTGCTGCTGGTGGCGACATCGAGAAAGCAATCGACGATATGCGTGCTGCTGGTGCCATCAAGGCTGCCAAGAAAGCCGGTAACATCGCTGCTGAGGGTGCTATCGCAATCAAATTGGCTGACGATAACAAGCGCGCCCTGATTATCGAAGTCAACTCCCAGACTGACTTCCTGGCTCTGCAAGACGATTTCAAGAACTTCGTCAGCAGCAGCATCGACAAGGCTTTCGCCGAGAACATGACTGAAGCGGCGCCACTGGTTGCGGCCATGGAATCCGATCGTGAAGCCCTGGTTGCCAAAGTCGGCGAGAACGTGAACATTCGTCGTCTGACTAGCGTTGAAGCTGACGTTGTCGGTTCTTACCTGCACGGCCACCGCATCGGTGTTCTGGTTGCCCTTAAAGGTGGCGACGTTGAGCTGGCCAAGGAAGTTGCCATGCACGTAGCGGCAAGCAACCCACAGTTCCTCAGCGCTGCTGAAGTCTCTGAAGAAGCAGTTGCCAAGGAAAAAGAAATCTTCCTGGCGCTCAACGAAGAGAAAATCAAAGGCAAGCCTGCTGAGATCGTTGAGAAAATGGTTGCCGGCCGCATCAGCAAGTTCCTGGCTGAAGCAAGCCTGGTCGAGCAAGCTTTCGTCAAAGACGACAGCATCAAGGTTGGCGAGCTGGTGAAGAAAGCTGGCGCTGAAATCGTTTCGTTCACTCGCTTCGAAGTGGGTGAAGGTATCGACAAGGGCGAAACCGACTTCGCTGCAGAAGTAGCTGCTCAGCTGGCTTCCAGCAAGCAGTAAGACGGTCTAAAAACTGTCATCCCAAAGAGGCTGCCCGCTTATGCGTGCGGCCTTTTTGTCAAACTAGGGCGGCAAATTAGGATGCCCCTGAAAGCAAGGGCCCAAACGGTACAGGTTAAAAGCTGCTTACGCTGCGGGTCAGCTCTTGTAAACTGCAAGGCTGATGCGCCTTTCGACCTGGCTATTCGGTGTTCAAGACGTTTTCAAAGGTTTGCCTTGGCCGGTTGCGAAAAATATTTTCCGGCTTTTGTGATTTAAAAGCCCCGACTGTTGCCGAAGTACTCGATAATTGCGGGCTGTATTATCCGCATAGAAATTTAACGCCGCAGGAGAGAATTGTATGGCTCAGCAGGTGAGTGGTCGTCAACCGCGTTATAAGCGCATTCTGCTCAAACTAAGCGGCGAAGCCCTGATGGGGTCGGAAGAGTTTGGTATCGATCCCAAGGTGCTTGATCGCATGGCCCTGGAAGTAGGGCAATTGGTAGGCATCGGTTTGCAAGTCGGTCTGGTGATCGGTGGCGGTAACCTGTTTCGCGGTGCGGCATTGAGCGCAGCCGGAATGGATCGGGTAACCGGTGACCACATGGGCATGCTCGCCACCGTGATGAACGCCTTGGCCATGCGCGACGCGCTGGAGCGTTCAAATATCCCGGCAATCGTGATGTCAGCGATTTCCATGGTTGGAGTGACTGATCACTACGACCGTCGTAAGGCCATGCGCCATCTGAAGTCCGGTGAAGTGGTGATTTTCGCCGCCGGTACCGGTAACCCGTTCTTTACCACGGATTCTGCTGCGTGCCTGCGCGCAATCGAGATCGATGCGGATGTGGTATTGAAGGCGACCAAGGTCGATGGCGTATACACTGCGGATCCATTTAAAGATCCCCATGCAGAGAAGTTCGAGCGCCTGACTTATGACGAAGTACTGGATCGCAAGCTTGGGGTTATGGACCTCACTGCCATCTGTCTGTGCCGCGACCATAATATGCCGCTGCGAGTCTTCAATATGAACAAACCTGGCGCCTTGTTGAATGTAGTTGTTGGTGGCGCTGAAGGTACCCTGATCGAGGAAGGTGAAGAATGATTAACGAGATCAAGAAAGAAACCCAGTCACGCATGACCAAGAGCCTTGAGTCGCTCAATGTCGCGTTTGCCAAAATCCGCACTGGCCGCGCGCACCCGAGCATTCTCGATGGCGTGATGGTGTCTTACTACGGCACCGATACCCCTTTGCGTCAGGTCGCCAACGTAGTCACTGAAGATTCGCGCACCCTGGCTTTGTCTGTGTTTGACAAGGGCATGATCCAGGCCGTTGAAAAAGCCATCATGACATCCGACCTGGGCCTCAATCCTGCAACGGCTGGCACCACTATTCGTGTGCCTATGCCAGCGCTGACCGAAGAAACACGCAAGGGCTATACCAAGCAGGCGCGTGCCGAGGCCGAGAACGCCCGTGTTGCCGTGCGCAACATCCGTCGTGATGCCCTTGCGCAGCTCAAGGACCTGGAAAAGGAAAAGGAAATCAGCGAGGACGAAGAGCGTCGCGCCGCTGATGAAATCCAGAAACTGACCGACAAGTATGTTGCTGAAGTCGATAAGGCGCTGGAGAACAAGGAAGCGGATCTGATGGCCGTCTGACGGTCAGGAATCGTTATGGAAAAAGCCAAAGACGGTGGCCCGGCAACAGTAGTGCCGCGCCACGTGGCCGTGATTATGGATGGCAACAACCGCTGGGCGAAAAAACGTCTGCTGCCGGGTGTTGCTGGCCATAAAGCCGGTGTCGATGCGGTGCGTGCGGTCATCGAGGTCTGTGCCGAGGCCGGGGTCGAGGTGCTGACCCTGTTCGCCTTCTCAAGTGAGAACTGGCAGCGCCCCGCCGATGAAGTGGGTGCATTGATGGAGTTGTTCATGAGCGCTTTGCGCCGTGAAACACGCAAGCTCAATGACAATGACATCAGCCTGCGCATTATTGGAGACCGTTCGCGTTTCCATCCCGAATTGCAAAATGCAATGCGTGAGGCCGAAGCGCAAACAGCCGGCGAAAAGCGCTTTATCCTGCAGATTGCCGCCAACTATGGCGGCCAGTGGGATATCGCCCAGGCTGCCCAGCGTCTTGCGCGTGAAGTCCAGGGCGGGCATTTGCAGCCAGGTGATATCACTCCGCAACTGCTGCAAAGCTGCCTCGCAACTGGCGACTTGCCGTTGCCTGACCTGTGCATCCGTACGGGTGGCGAGCATCGCATCAGTAATTTCCTGCTGTGGCAGTTAGCCTACAGTGAACTGTACTTCACCGACCTGTTCTGGCCTGACTTCAAGCATGACGCAATGCGTCAGGCGCTTGCTGACTACGCGACCAGACAGCGGCGCTTTGGCAAGACTAGCGCGCAGGTAGAATCCGAGGCGCGTAATGCTTAAGCAAAGAGTCATAACTGCACTGGTGCTGTTACCCATCGCGCTGGGTGGCTTTTTCCTGCTCGATGGTGCCGCGTTTGCACTCTTTATTGGTGCAGTTGTCAGCCTCGGGGCTTGGGAATGGGCGCGACTCGCCGGTTTTCAATCACAGCCGCAGCGAGTTGCCTATGCCGCGCTGGTAGCGATTCTGTGCTGGCTGCTTTATGTCCTGCCCATTCTGGCGACGCCGGTGCTGGTGCTGGCAATCATCTGGTGGGCTGTGGCGACCAGGCTGGTCTTGGGCTATCCGCAGAGCAGCCAGGCATGGGCCAGTACGCCACGCAAGCTGGTTATCGGCCTGTTGATCCTGCTACCGGCCTGGCAAGGCCTGGTGCTGTTCAAGCAGTGGCCTCTGGCTAACTGGCTGATCATCGCGGTCATGGTATTGGTGTGGGCTGCTGATATTGGCGCCTACTTTTCCGGCAAGGCGTTCGGCAAGCGCAAGCTTGCGCCGCAGGTCAGCCCGGGCAAAAGCTGGGAAGGTGCGATTGGTGGCCTCTGTACCTGCCTGCTGATTACCCTGGTGGTCGGCGTGGTACGTGGCTGGGGCGCAGGTGAAATGGTCTGGGCGCTGCTCGGTGCTGTCATAGTGGTTATGATTTCGGTGGTTGGTGATCTTACCGAGAGCATGTTCAAGCGCCAGGCGGGGATCAAGGACAGCAGTAACCTGCTGCCGGGTCATGGTGGCGTGCTGGATCGTATTGATAGCCTCACGGCAGCCATCCCGGTATTTGCGGTGCTGCTGTTGCTCTCGGGCTGGGGTAGTCTGTGAGCTGCCAGAAAATCAGTGTACTTGGTGCCACTGGCTCCATTGGTCTGAGCACGCTTGATGTGATTGCCCGTCACCCTGAGCGTTATCAGGTTTTTGCCCTGAGCGGCCGCAGTCGCCTGGCTGAGCTTGAGGCCCTGTGCTTGCTGCATAAACCGGTCTTCGCTGTGGCGGCTGATGCGGCAAGCGCCCAGCGTTTGCAGGCATCATTGGCTGCGCAGGGTTCGAAAACCCAGGTTCTGTTTGGTGAGTCTGGCCTGTGCGAAGTGGCCGCCCATGCCGATGTTGATACCGTTGTCGCGGCGATTGTGGGTGCCGCGGGGTTGCGCTCCACGCTTGCAGCTGTGGAAGCCGGCAAGAAAGTGTTGCTGGCCAATAAAGAGGCGCTGGTGATGTCTGGCGCCCTGTTTATGCAGGCCGTTGGAAAAAGCGGCGCCGTATTGCTGCCGATCGACAGTGAGCACAACGCAATCTTCCAGTGCCTGCCAGGCAACTATTCGCGCGGTCTGGCGCAGGTCGGCGTGCGGCGTATTTTGCTCACGGCATCGGGTGGCCCATTCCGGCAAACTCCGCTTGAGCAATTGGCCAAGGTTACGCCTGAGCAGGCCTGTGCACATCCAAACTGGTCGATGGGGCGCAAGATTTCCGTCGACTCCGCCAGCATGATGAACAAAGGTCTTGAGCTAATCGAGGCGTGCTGGTTGTTTGATGCACGGCCGGCCCAGGTCGAAGTGGTGATTCATCCACAAAGCGTTATTCACTCCTTGGTCGACTATGTTGATGGCTCTGTGCTTGCCCAGCTGGGCAATCCGGATATGCGCACACCTATCAGTCATGCGCTGGCATGGCCTGAACGCATTGATTCAGGGGTTGCCGCGCTTGATCTCTTTGCCGTGGGGCGACTGGATTTTGAAGCGCCCGACGAGCAGCGCTTTCCATGCCTGCGCCTGGCGCGTGAAGCGGCAGAGCAGGGCGGCACTGCGGCTGCGATGCTAAATGCCGCCAATGAAGTGGCGGTGGCGGCATTTTTACAGCGCCAGATCAGTTTTCCGCAAATCGCGAGTATCATTGACCATGTGCTGAACAGCGAGGCGTCGACTGCGGTCACATGCCTGGAAACTGTGCTTGCCGCGGACAGCCGCGCGCGGGCATTGGCAGAACAATGCGTTAATCGAAGCGGGGAAGCGTGATGAGTGCGTTGTACATGGTTGCCGGTACTCTGATTGCCCTGGGTGTCCTGGTGACTTTTCATGAGTTTGGACATTTCTGGGTGGCGCGACGCTGTGGTGTCAAGGTCCTGCGTTTCTCTGTCGGGTTTGGCACGCCATTGCTGCGTTGGCATGACCGCCAGGGCACGGAGTTCGTGCTGGCGGCGATTCCACTGGGCGGCTACGTGAAAATGCTTGATGAGCGCGAAGCCGAAGTGCCTGTCGAGCAGGCCCATTTGTCGTTCAATCGCAAATCAGTCGGCCAGCGTATTGCTATCGTTTCAGCCGGGCCAATAGCCAATTTCCTGCTGGCGATTGCGGTTTTCTGGTGCGTTGCGCTGTTGGGTAGCCAGCAGGTGCGTCCGGTAATTGGCAGTGTTGCCGAGTCCAGCCTTGCGGCCGAAGCAGGCCTGCAACCGGGCCAGGAAATTGTTTCGATAAACGGTGAACCGACCAACGGTTGGTCTGCGGTCAATTTACAGCTCGTTCGTCGCCTGGGTGAGAGCGGTGTGCTTGATCTCAAGGTCAAGAATCCTGGTTCGACGGCTGAGAGCGCCGAGCAAATCCATTTGGACAACTGGCTTAAAGGTGTCGAAGAACCTGACCCGATTGCCGCGTTGGGCATACGTCCGTGGCGTCCCGAGCTCAAGCCTGTCCTGGCTGAGATCGATCCAAGTGGGCCGGCAGCTGCGGCTGGGCTGGCCGTTGGCGATGAGCTGGTTGCGCTTGATGGCCAGCCACTCGAGGATTGGCAGCAAGTGGTCGATCAGGTGCGTGCACTGCCCGGCAAGGCCGTGACGTTGCAGATAATGCGCGCCGGACAATTGCAGGATGTGAACCTGACCCTTGCGGCTCGTGGCGAGGAGGGCGCGCGTAGCGGTTACCTGGGGGCTGGGGTGAAACCTGTCGACTGGCCGCCGGAAATGCTCCGCGAAGTCAGTTACGGGCCTCTGGAGGCCGTTGCCGAGAGTGTTAAGCGCACCTGGACCATGAGTATACTGACGCTCGACTCGCTAAAGAAAATGCTGTTTGGCGAGCTCTCGGTAAAAAACTTGAGCGGGCCGATAACCATTGCTAAAGTGGCGGGCGCTTCAGCTGAGTCCGGCGTGGGGGATTTTTTAAACTTTCTCGCCTATCTCAGTATTAGCTTAGGGGTTCTCAATCTTTTGCCTATCCCTGTGCTGGATGGGGGGCATCTGCTTTTTTATCTGGTCGAGTGGGTGCGTGGTCGCCCATTGTCTGAACGGGTGCAAGGTTGGGGGATGCAGATTGGCATTAGTCTAGTAGTCGGGGTGATGTTACTTGCCCTGTTTAATGATCTGAGTCGGCTGTAACCGCTTCTGAATTACAAATCTGTCGCCTTTAGCGACAGATTTTTTATCGCCAGTTGGAATAAGAAAGGACTTCATGAAACGTCTGCTGCTACCTGTGGTTCTCGCCGCATTGATGATCGCCGAAGTTCACGCCGAGTCCTTCACCATCTCCGATATTCGAGTCAACGGCCTCCAACGGGTGTCCGCTGGCAGCGTATTCGGTGCCTTACCGTTGAATGTCGGTGGTGAAGCCGATGATCGCTCCTTGGTTGAAGCGACGCGTGAACTCTTTAAAACCGGTTTCTTCCAGGATATCCAGCTCGGCCGTGATGGCAACGTGCTGGTGATTACAGTGGTTGAACGTCCGTCGATTTCCAGTATCGAAATCGAAGGTAACAAGGCGATCACAACCGAGGACCTGCTCAAGGGCCTCAATCAGTCTGGCCTGGAAGAGGGTGAGATCTTCCAGCGTGCAACCCTCGAGGGTGTGCGTAACGAACTGCAACGCCAATATGTATCGCAGGGTCGTTACTCGGCCGAGATCGAAACCGAGGTGATTCCGCAGCCGCGTAACCGCGTTGCGTTGAAGGTCAACATCAACGAAGGCGAAGTGGCTGCCATTCAGCACATCAACGTCGTGGGTAACAGTGTCTTCCCAGACGAAGACCTGATGAGCCTGTTTGAACTCAAGACCACCAACTGGTTGTCGTTTTTCAAGAACGACGACAAGTACGCCCGTGAAAAACTCTCCGGTGACCTGGAGCGCTTGCGTTCTTATTACCTGGACCGTGGCTATATCAACATGGACATCGCCTCGACCCAGGTATCGATCACGCCTGACAAGAAACATGTCTATATCACCGTCAACATCAACGAAGGCGAGAAGTACAAGATTCGCGACGTGCGCCTGAGCGGTGACCTCAAGGTCCCGGAAGAGGAAGTGCGCAAGTTGTTGCTGGTCAAGGAAGGTCAGGTGTTCTCGCGTAAGGTGATGACCACTACTTCCGAGCTGATCACCCGTCGCCTGGGTAACGAGGGTTATACCTTCGCCAACGTCAACGGCGTGCCTACGCCCCATGATGACGATCACACTGTTTCGGTAATGTTCGTGGTCGATCCGGGCAAGCGTGCCTACGTCAACCGAATCAACTTCCGTGGTAACACCAAGACCGAAGACGAAGTGCTGCGCCGTGAAATGCGCCAGATGGAAGGTGGTTGGGCCTCAACCTACCTGATCGATCAGTCGAAAACCCGGCTTGAGCGTCTTGGTTTCTTCAAGGAAGTCAACGTAGAGACGCCAGCAGTGCCTGGCACTGATGACCAGATCGACGTTAACTACAGTGTCGAGGAGCAGGCTTCCGGTTCTATTACCGCCAGCGTCGGTTTTGCCCAGAACGCCGGTTTGATCCTTGGTGGCTCGATCACCCAGAACAACTTCCTCGGTTCGGGTAACAAGGTTAGCCTCGGCCTGACCCGCAGTGAATACCAGAGCCGCTACAACTTCGGCTTTGTTAACCCCTACTGGACGCCAGATGGTGTCAGCCTGGGCTACAACCTGTTCTTCCGTGAAACCGACTACGATGAACTCGACACCGACGTAGCCAGCTATTCGGTGGACAGCTACGGCGCAGGCATGAGCATCGGCTATCCGATCAGTGAAACCTCGCGCCTGACCTATGGCTTGACTGTTCAGCAGGACGATATCGACACCGGTATCTATACCGTGGATGAGATCTATGACTTCCTGGAAGAGGAAGGTGATAGCTACCTGAACTTCAAGGCCTCGATCGGCTGGTCCGAGTCGACGCTTAACCGTGGTGTACTGGCCAACCGTGGTCACTCCCAGAGCCTGGTGCTTGAAACCACCATTCCGGGCAGCGACCTGTCGTTCTACAAGCTGGATTACCGTGGCCAGATCTTCACCCCGCTGACCGATAACTACACCATGCGCTTCCACACCCAGTTGGGCTATGGCGACAGCTACGGTTCGACTTCAGAACTGCCGTTCTACGAGCACTACTACGCCGGTGGCTTCAACTCGGTGCGTGGTTTCGAGGACAGCAGCCTTGGCCCGCGCAGTACTCCGAGCGTTGTGCGCAACGACCAGGGTGAAATCGTTTATGGCGTACAGGATGCAAACGGCCGTTACACCGACCCGGACCAAGACCCGCTACCATTTGGTGGTAACGTGTTGATCCAGGGCGGAGCCGAGCTATTGTTCCCGCTGCCGTTCGTGAAGGATCAGCGTTCGCTGCGTACTTCGCTATTCTGGGATGTGGGTAATGTATTTGACACCAACTGCTCCTCTTCGCAGAAGGCAGAGAGTGACAGTTGTGAAATATCACTGGGCAACATGGCCAGCTCTGTCGGTGTGGGTTTGACCTGGATTACCGCGCTGGGTCCGTTGAGCTTCAGCCTGGCAATGCCAGTCAAGGAACCGGATGATGCTGATACTCAAGTGTTCCAGTTCTCCCTTGGCCAGACGTTTTAATCGGTTGATGACCGATCAACAAAAATGGATTTTTGCAGGAGTGTACCGTGCGTAAATTTACTCAAGTTGTTCTGTTAAGCGTTGCCATGCTGTCGGTTTCGACCCCAGCCATGGCTGAAATGAAAATTGCCGTATTGAACTATCAAATGGCCTTGCTCGAATCCGATGCCGCCAAGCGTTATGCCGTGGATGCCGAGAAGAAGTTCGGTCCGCAGTTGAGCAAGTTGAAAAAGCTGGAAAGCGATGCCAAGAGCATTCAGGATCGCCTGGTAAAAGGTGGTCAGAAGTTGCAGACCGCTGAGCGCGAGCGCCTTGAGCTTGATTTCAAGCAAAAGGCCCGTGATTTCCAGTTCCAGTCCAAGGAACTCAACGAGCAAAAGGCCGTTGCTGATCGCGACATGCTGAAAAAGCTCAAGCCAAACCTTGATAAAGCGGTTGAGGAAGTTATCAAGAAAGGCAGCTACGACCTGGTTCTCGAACGCGGCGCAGTCATTGATGTCAAGCCTCAGTACGACATCACTCGCCAGGTTATCGAGCGCATGAATCAGCTGCGTTAATTATGAATGCACCTGTATATACGCTGGGCCAGCTGGCTCAGCGTCTTGGCGCTACGTTGCGTGGTCCTGCCGATAAAGTCATTACTGGCTTGGCTACATTGCAGGACGCCAATTCGCAACAGCTAAGCTTTCTGGCAAATCCTCAATACCGCAAGCACCTGGCAAGTTGCCAAGCCGCTGCGGTTTTGTTGACTGTGGCTGATGCACAGAGCTACAGCGGCGATGCCCTGATCGTGGCCAATCCGTATTTGGCCTATGCCGAACTGTCGCATGCCTTTGATCGCAAGCCCGTTGCTGCCGCCGGGGTGCATCCGAGTGCCGTGGTTGCGGCCGATGCCCGGGTCGATGCAACTGCCAGCATTGGTGCATTTGCCGTGATCGAGAGCGGGGCGAGCATCGCAGCTGGTGTTACAGTTGGCGCGCATTGCGTGGTCGGTGCACGCTCGGTAATCGGCGAAGGTGGCTGGTTGGCGCCGCGCGTGACCATTTACCACGACGTGCGTATCGGCAAGGCTGTGGTTATTCAGTCAGGCGCGGTTCTGGGTGGCGAAGGTTTTGGCTTTGCCAACGAGAAGGGTGTCTGGCAGAAAATTGCCCAGATCGGCGGTGTGGTCATTGGGGATAATGTCGAGATTGGCGCCAATACCACTATCGACCGTGGCGCTCTGGCGGACACCCTGATTGGCAATGGCGTCAAACTGGATAACCAGATCATGATCGCGCACAACGTCCAGGTTGGTGATAACACCGCCATGGCCGGTTGCGTGGGTATTTCTGGCAGCACCAAAATTGGCAAGAACTGCATGATTGCAGGCGGTGTGGGCATGGTTGGCCACATCGAAGTGTGTGATGGGGTGTTCGTGACGGGGATGACCATGGTCACTCGCTCGATAACCGAACCAGGCTCCTATTCGTCTGGTACAGCGATGCAACCCGCAGGCGAGTGGCGCAAAAGTGCCGCATGCATACGTCAGCTTGACGACATGGCGCGCCGCCTGCAACAGCTGGAAAAACAGCTGGCTGCGGTGACTTCTAGCGGGAACGCCTCATCTGATGCTTGAGCCCGGCTAAAGCCGGCTCTTCTTTTTTTACTACAGGCTTCTCTGGAAATGATGGACATCAACGAAATTCGCGAATACTTGCCGCATCGCTACCCGTTTCTGCTAGTGGATCGCGTCGACAATCTGGACGTAGAAGGCAAGACCATTCGTGCCTACAAAAATGTCAGCATCAATGAGCCTTTCTTCAATGGCCATTTTCCTGAGCATCCTATTATGCCCGGCGTTCTGATCATCGAGGCGATGGCTCAGGCAGCAGGCATTCTTGGCTTCAAGATGATGGATCTGAAACCGAGCGACGGTACGCTGTACTACTTCGTGGGTTCGGATAAGCTACGCTTTCGTCAGCCTGTTGTACCGGGCGACAAGCTGATTCTGGAAGCCAAGTTTCTCAGCACCAAGCGCAGTATTTGGAAGTTTGAATGTAAAGCCAGTGTCGACGGCAAGGAAGTCTGTTCAGCTGAAGTGATCTGTGCGGAACGCAAATTATGAGTTTGATTGACCCTCGTGCCATTATCGATCCCGCTGCCAAGCTGGCTGACGACGTCACTGTCGGCCCGTGGGCGATTATCGGGCCCGATGTAGAGATTGGTGAGGGTACAGTGCTTGGGCCTAATGTGATCATCAAAGGGCCAACGCGAATTGGTAAGCACAATCGTGTCTACCAATTCGCTTCGCTGGGGGAAGACACCCCTGACCGAAAGTACAAAGGTGAACCCACCCGTCTGGTTATTGGCGACCACAACATCATTCGCGAAGGTGTCACCATGCACCGCGGAACGATTCAGGATCGCGATGAAACAACGGTCGGTGATCACAACCTGATCATGGCCTATGCGCATATCGGTCATGACAGTGTTGTCGGCAATCACTGCATCCTGGTCAACAATGTGGCGCTGGCCGGACATGTGCACATCGGTGACTGGGCAATCTTGTCTGGTTACACCCTGGTGCATCAGTTCTGCCACATCGGCGCCCATAGCTTTGCTGGCATGGGCACGGCGATTGGTAAGGATGTGCCGGCTTATGTCACGGTATCCGGCAACCCTGCCGAAGCCCGTAGCATGAACTTCGAGGGCTTGCGTCGTCGTGGCTTTTCGGCAGAGTCGATCCATGCGCTGCGCCGGGCCTATAAAACGGTTTACCGCCAGGGGCTGACGATTGAAGAAGCCTTGAAGGAATTGGCTGAGCCTTCCATCGAGTTTCCTGAGGTCGCGGTGTTCCGTGACTCCATTCAGGCATCCCAGCGCGGCATCACTCGCTAAGCATGGCTCCTATACGTGTAGCTCTGGTAGCGGGTGAGGCTTCCGGTGACATTCTCGGCGCCGGTCTGATTCAGGCATTGAAACAGCGTCACGGCGATGTCGAGGTTATAGGTGTCGGCGGCCCGTTGATGGAAGCAGAAGGCCTGCAATCGATCTTCCCGATGGAGCGCCTTTCGGTGATGGGGCTGGTTGAGGTGCTTGGGCGCTTGCCCGAGTTGCTCAAGCGCCGTCGTCATCTGTTGCGCGACCTGATCGCAGCCAAGCCCGATGTCTTTATCGGTATTGATGCCCCTGACTTCAATCTCGACCTGGAACTCAAGCTGCGCCGTGCCGGAATCAAAACCGTGCATTACGTCAGCCCGTCCGTGTGGGCATGGCGGCAGAAGCGCGTGTTGAAAATCCGTGAAGCCTGCGACTTGATGCTGACGCTGTTCCCCTTCGAAGCCAAGTTCTACGATGAATATCAGGTGCCGGTCCGTTTTGTCGGGCATCCATTGGCTGATGCGATTCCATTGCAGGCTGATCGCAGAGCTGCCCGTGAGGCGCTGGACTTGCCCCTTGAAGGCCCTGTTGTTGCCTTGATGCCGGGTAGTCGCGGAGGCGAGGTTTCGCGCTTGGGCGCTGTATTCTTTGATGCAGCAGAGCGATTGCGTAATTTGCGTCCCGGTATCCAGTTTGTCTTGCCTTGCGCCAACCCGCAGCGCCGTGAACAAATCGAGCAGATGTTGGCCAGCCGTGACTTGCCGTTGAAGCTGCTCGACGGCAAGTCGCATCTGGCGCTGGCCGCCTGCGATGCAGTGTTGATTGCCTCGGGCACCGCCACGCTCGAGGCGCTTCTGTACAAGCGTCCGATGATTGTGGCTTACCGGGTTGCGCCGCTGACGTTCAAAATCCTCAGTCGCATGGTCAAGAGTCCCTACATCTCGCTGCCAAACTTGCTGGCGGAGCGTTTGTTGGTGCCAGAGTTGATTCAGGATGCTGCAACCCCGGAGGCATTGGCCCAGCTATTGGCCCCCTTGGTCGAGGGCGGTGATGAACAGACTTTGGGATTCGACCAGATTCATCGCACCTTGCGCTGTGATGCCTCTGCACAGGCCGCTGAAGCCGTACTTGAATTGATTGGGCGTAACTGATGCAACTTGGCCTGGACTTTGTCACTGTCGATGAACTGGTGGCCGGCGTCGATGAAGTCGGGCGCGGCCCGTTGTGCGGGGCAGTGGTCACCGCAGCAGTTATTCTCGATCCGGCGCGCCCGATTCTGGGCTTGAATGACTCGAAAAAGCTCACCGCCGCGCGCCGCGAAAAACTCTTTGATGAGATCCGCGAGAAAGCGCTGTCCTGGTGTATTGCACGGGCAGAGGTCGAGGAGATCGACCAATTGAACATCCTCCATGCAACCATGCTGGCAATGCAGCGTGCGGTCGAGGGGTTGCACGTCACGCCAAAACTGGCGCTTATCGACGGTAATCGTTGTCCGAAACTGCAGGTGCCAAGCGCCGCTGTGGTCAAGGGCGATAGCCAGGTCCCGGCCATCGCCGCCGCTTCAATCCTGGCCAAAGTCAGCCGTGATCGCGAGATGCAAGCGCTGGATCTGCAGTATCCGGGTTACGGAATTGCCGGTCACAAGGGTTATCCGACAGCGGTTCATCTGGAAGCCCTGCGTCGCCTGGGGCCGACACCGGTGCACCGGCGTTCATTTGCGCCTGTGCGCGCACTGTTGCCTCAATAACGTCCGTTTTACCCGCAAGTGTCGCCTCATTGACCTGATTGGTCGCTCACTCACATGCAGTCACTGGCTGCAATGTTGGAAAGTTCCTGCCCTTTCGCTGTCTACACTGTCATAGCGCCATTTGCTGCTATTGCCAGCTGAAAATCCTTGTGCGCAGTGGTTTTGCCATGCGCTGCCTTGCTCGTCGTTCACCTTGGCGTCTGAGTTTAATTTTCCCGGATCTTATCGGGGTCCAACGGATAGCCGCTCTGCGCGGTTGGGAGTGATCAATGCAAGATATCGCCACACAGGTCGTTGATATTCTTAATGGCCTAATCTGGGGCAAAATCCTTATCTGGTTGTTGGTCGGGACTGGTTTGTATTTCACTGTGAGGTTGGGCGCAATCCAACTGCGTCAATTCGGTCATATCTTCAGCGTGCTCAAGGGCAGTCGGCAGAGTGATGACTCAGGTATTTCTTCTTTTCAGGCCCTATGTACCTCATTGGCTGCGCGCGTGGGTACGGGGAATATTGCCGGGGTCGCGGTGGCGATTACCCTGGGTGGGCCTGGCGCAATTTTCTGGATGTGGCTGATTGCCATAATTGGTATGGCCACCGGCTTCGTCGAAGCAACCCTGGCGCAGTTGTTCAAGGTGCGTGACGATTCCGGCCAGTTTCGCGGCGGCCCGGCCTATTACATGGAGCGGGGCCTGAATGCGCGCTGGATGGGGATTCTGTTTTCGATTTTCCTGATCATCGCCTTTGGTTTCGTTTTCAACTCGGTACAGGCCAATACCATCAGCAATGCACTGACTGGCGCCTTTGCACTGGAGTGGGGGACTTTCAACATCGGGCAAAGCCAGATTCCGGTTGCATCGGCGGCCATAGGCGCAGGGCTAGTGGTGCTGACATCGCTGATCATCTTCGGCGGCCTGCGCTCGATCGCCCGTTTCTCCGAGCTTGCCGTGCCGGTGATGGCGGCTGCATATCTGTTGATCGCCGTGTTGATCATTGTCCTCAATATTGGTCAGGTTCCTGCTGTGCTGGCACTGATTTTCAAGAGTGCCTTTGGTCTGCATGAGGCTGCGGCCGGCGGTATTGGCGCTGCAATCATGAATGGCTTCAAGCGCGGTTTGTTTTCCAACGAAGCCGGTATGGGTTCTGCACCCAATGCGGCTGCCTCTGCCACGCCTTACCCGCCGCACCCGGTGTCGCAGGGGTATGTGCAGATGGCAGGTGTCTTTATCGACACCATGTTGATTTGCACCGCGTCGGCGGCAATTATCCTGTTGGCTCAGGTGCCAACCGATAGCGCTGCGGGCATTACGCTGGTGCAGGATGCCCTGAGCAGTCAGCTGGGCGGCTGGGCCAAGTATTTCCTGACGGTGGTCATACTGTTCTTTGCCTTCACCTCGATCGTTGCCAACTATTTTTATGCCGAGAACTGCCTGGTGTTCCTTGAACATAACCATAAGGCGGGCCTGTTGGTTTTCCGTCTGGTGGTCTTGGCCATGGTGATGTTCGGTGCGTTGGCATCGTTGCCGTTTGTCTGGAATCTGGCGGACGTGTCGATGGGCCTGATGGCGATTACCAACCTGGTTGCGATCCTGCTGTTGTCCAACCTGGCGTTCAAGCTGGCCAAAGACTACAACGCTCAGCGTAAGGCCGGGCTATTGCCAACCTTTGATGCGGCTCAGTATCCAGAGGTGCAAGAGAAGCTTGAAGCGGGCGTTTGGGATGATCGAAAACCCGCCTAGTTATTAAGGGTTTAGCCATCGTAACCGGTTAAGCTGCCAGGGGTTGCGAACTCAGGCTGATGTTTTATCCAAGGCCCGGTACAATCCGGGTCTTGTCGTTTTTGTGTTTTGTAAGGGCTGCCATGACTGCTTCGTTCGTCCATTTACGTGTGCACACCGAGTTTTCGCTTGTCGACGGTCTGGTCCGGGTCAAACCCCTGATCAAGTCGGTTGCGGGGGCGGGCATGCCAGCAGTCGCCGTGACCGACCAGAGCAACATGTGTTCGTTGGTCAAGTTCTACAAGGCGGCAATGGGTGGCGGCATCAAGCCTATTTGCGGGGCTGATATCTGGATGGCCAGCGCCAGCGAAGACGGCCCGCTGACCCGTATGACCTTGTTGGCAATGAATGCCAAGGGCTATCGTAACCTTACCGAACTGGTTTCGCGCGGTTGGAGTGAGGGGCAAAGCAACGACCTGGTAATTATCCAGCGCGACTGGGTCAAGGCTGCCAACGAAGGCTTGATTGCCTTGTCGGGCTCCAAGGAAGGGGAAGTAGGCCTGGCATTGCTGGCCGGCGACCAACCACTGGCTGAATCCCTGCTCAAGGAGTGGATGTAGGTCTTTCCCGAGCGCTTTTACCTGGAAGTACAGCGCACCAACCGGATCAACGACGAAGAACACCTGCATGCAGCCGTGGCCCTGGCTGAACGTTTTGCTGCGCCCTTGGTTGCAACCAATGACGTACGCTTCATCAAGCAGGATGATTACGAAGCGCACGAAACGCGCGTGTGCATTGGCGAGGGCCGTCCGCTGGATGATCCACGCCGGTTGCGTTTGTATTCCGATCAGCAGTACCTGAAGTCGCCAGAAGAAATGGCGGAGTTGTTCAGCGATTTGCCCGAGGCGCTGCACAATACGATCGAGATCGCCAAGCGTTGTAATATCGAGGTGCAACTGGGCACCTATTTCCTGCCGAACTTCCCGATTCCTGACGGCATGACCATTGACGAGTACTTCCGTAAAGTCTCGTTTGATGGCCTTGATGAACGTCTGGAAGTGCTGCTGCCCAAGGACACGCCGGACTACGAGGCCAAGAAGCAGGTCTACGTCGATCGCCTCAATTTTGAATTGGATATTATTATTCAAATGGGGTTTCCCGGTTACTTCCTGATCGTTATGGACTTCATCAAGTGGGCCAAGAACAATGGCGTCCCGGTTGGTCCTGGTCGTGGGTCGGGCGCAGGCTCGCTGGTTGCCTATGTGCAGAAGATTACCGACCTTGATCCCCTGGCCTATGACTTGCTGTTCGAGCGATTCCTCAATCCCGAGCGGGTCTCGATGCCCGACTTCGACGTTGACTTCTGCATGGATGGTCGCGACCGGGTCATTGATTATGTAGCGCAAAAATACGGTCGAAACGCGGTTAGCCAGATCATCACCTTCGGCACCATGGCGGCCAAGGCGGTGGTGCGCGATGTCGCCCGTGCCCAGGGCAAGTCCTACGGCCTGGCGGATCGCCTGTCGAAGATGATTCCGTTTGAAGTCGGCATGACACTGGCCAAGGCATTCGAGATGGAGGAGCCATTGCGCGACTTCCTCAAGACTGACGAAGAAGCGGCCGAAATCTGGGAGATGTCGCTCAAGCTCGAGGGCATTTGCCGGGGCACCGGCAAGCACGCCGGTGGTGTGGTTATTGCGCCAACCAAGCTGACTGACTTTTCACCCATTGCCTGTGATGAGGAAGGCAATGGCCTGGTGACCCAGTTCGACAAGGATGATGTCGAGTCGGCGGGGCTGGTCAAGTTCGACTTCCTGGGGTTGCGTACGCTGACCATCATCAAGTGGGCGATGGAGACCATCAATCGCGAGCAGGCCAAGAAAGGCTTGCCCGAGTTGAATATCGATTTCATCCCGCTTGACGACAAAGCGACCTTTGCGATGCTGCAAAAGGCTGAAACCACAGCGGTGTTCCAGCTTGAATCTCGCGGCATGAAGGAGCTGATCAAAAAGCTCAAGCCCGATTGCCTTGAAGACATGATCGCACTCGTGGCGCTGTTCCGTCCGGGTCCGCTGCAATCCGGCATGGTGGATGACTTCATCAACCGCAAGCACGGGCGCGAACCGATTTCCTACCCGCATCAGGATTACCAGTACGCTGGCCTGCAACCCGTTCTGGCACCGACCTACGGGATTATCCTGTATCAGGAACAGGTTATGCAGATCGCGCAGGTCATGGCGGGCTACACCCTGGGTGGCGCGGACATGTTGCGCCGGGCCATGGGTAAGAAAAAGCCTGAAGAAATGGCCAAGCAGCGCGGGGGCTTTATTGAAGGCTGCGCCAATAACGGTATTGATGCGGACCTTGCAGGCAACATCTTTGACCTGGTGGAAAAGTTCGCCGGCTACGGTTTCAACAAGTCGCACTCGGCGGCCTACGGCCTGCTGTCTTACCAGACCGCTTGGCTCAAGGCGCACCATTCGGCCGCCTTCATGGCCGCCGTACTGTCGGCGGATATGCACAACACCGACAAGGTCGTCACCCTGATCGAAGAGTGTCGCAGCATGAAGCTGCGCATCGATGCGCCGGACGTCAACACCTCCGAGTTCAAGTTCACGGTCAACGACGAAGGTTGGATCGTCTACGGTCTTGGTGCCATCAAGGGCGTTGGTGAAGGCCCGGTTGAAGCCATTGTCGAGTCGCGGCGTGACGGTCCATTCAAGGACCTGTTCGATTTCTGTTCACGCGTCGATCTCAAGCGCATCAACAAGCGGACGCTGGAAGCCCTGGTGCGCAGCGGTGCACTGGATCGCCTCGGGCCGTATTTCCATGAGGAGATCAAGGCCTACCACGCCAACATCGACCGCAACCGCGCGGTGTTGCTGGCGGCAATGGAAGAGGCCGTGCAAGCGGCCGAGCAGACGGCTCGCAGCCATGACAGCGGGCACATGGACCTGTTCGGTGGCGTGTTTGCCGATGAGGAACAGGATGTCTACGCCAACCACCTCAAGGCCCGTGAGTTGTCGCTCAAGGAGCGCCTCAAGGGTGAAAAAGACACCTTGGGCTTGTATCTGACCGGCCACCCCATTGATGAGTATGAAGGAGAGGTGCGCCGCTTTGCCCGCCAGCGCATCATCGACCTCAAGCCCGCGCGTGATACGCAAACGGTTGCTGGCCTGATCGTCAACCTGCGGGTGATGAAGAACAAGAAAGGCGACAAGATGGGCTTTATCACCCTGGATGACCGTTCCGGGCGAATCGAAGCCTCGTTGTTTGCCGATGCATTTGCCAGCAATCAGGCATTGCTGCAAAGTGATGCACTGGTGGTTGTCGAAGGCGAGGTCAGCAATGATGACTTCTCCGGCGGGCTGCGCTTGCGTGCCAAACGGGTGATGAGCCTGGAAGAGGCGCGCACCGGCCTGGCCGATAGCCTGCGGCTCAGGATCGCCAGTGATGCATTGAAAGGCGACAAGCTGCGTTGGCTGGCGGATTTGTGCACGCGCCACCGAGGTGTTTGCCCTATCACCATGGATTACACCAGCACCGATGCCAAGGCGCTTTTGCAGTTTGGCGAAGGTTGGAGAATCAACCCGGCAGATAGCTTGATTCAAGCTTTGCGTGACCAGTTCGGGAAAGACAACGTCTTCCTGCACTACCGCTGATTTTTAGCGCTGGATTTCAGCCTTCGAATTAGACGGATAAATTATGGCCCTGAGTGGTCTGGGTACATGTGTTGTTAAAAATGACGATGCAGTGCACACACTCAGGTGTCGACCTTGATGCGCCAGATCCATTAATGTATGGCGCGAACGGATACAGCTCCCGGCCACTTGGCCGTCGACGCAAGACGGATGACTATGAACCCGAACTTTCTCGATTTCGAACAGCCGATCGCCGACCTGCAAGCCAAGATCGAAGAGCTTCGCCTGGTTGGTAACGACAACTCGTTGAATATCAATGACGAGATTGCTCGCCTGCAAGATAAAAGCAGCACCCTTACCGAAACCATCTTCGGTAACCTGAGCAGTTGGCAGGTGGCGCAGCTGGCGCGTCACCCGCGCCGTCCATACACCCTTGATTATCTCGGGCATATATTCACCGAGTTCGAGGAATTGCATGGCGATCGTCACTTCTCCGATGACGCAGCGCTGGTTGGCGGTGTAGCTCGCCTGGACGGTGAACCCGTCATGGTTATCGGTCATCAGAAAGGCCGTGAAGTCCGTGAAAAGGTGCGTCGCAACTTCGGTATGCCGCGTCCTGAAGGCTATCGTAAAGCCTGCCGCCTGATGGAAATGGCCGAACGCTTCAAGATGCCGATCGTGACCTTTATCGACACTCCGGGTGCATATCCAGGGATTGACGCTGAAGAGCGCGGTCAGAGTGAAGCCATCGCCTGGAACCTGCGGGTCATGGCGCGCCTGAAGACCCCAATCATCGCCACCGTTATCGGTGAAGGTGGTTCCGGCGGTGCCTTGGCCATTGGAGTGTGCGACCAGTTGAACATGCTGCAGTACTCGACCTACTCGGTCATCTCGCCAGAAGGTTGTGCCTCGATTCTGTGGAAAACGGCCGAGAAAGCGCCGGACGCGGCTGAAGCCATGGGCATCACCGCCGAGCGTCTCAAAGGCCTGGGGATTGTTGACCAGGTTATTGCCGAGCCTCTGGGCGGCGCTCACCGTGACCCGGCCGCTGCTGCTGAGTCCGTTCGCCAGGCGCTGGGCGCCCAGCTCAAGGAGCTGAAAAAGCACAGCACTGAAGAGCTGCTGGCGCGTCGTTATGAGCGCTTGATGAGTTACGGCATCGCTTAAACCGCTGCATGTGTAACAGGTAAGCCTCATGAGCTTGATTGCCAAGGTGCTGGAAAACATCGCTCCTTGGCGTAAGGCACCAGCCTGGCGAGTCGCGTTTTCTGGCGGTCTCCAGGCAACAGCCTGGCGAGTCGCGTTTTCTGGCGGTCTCGATTCCAGCGTACTGCTGCATATCCTGGCGACTCTCGCGCAACGCGAGGCTATACCGTCGCTTTTCGCGGTGCATATTCATCACGGTCTACAGCCTGCGGGTGATCTCTGGCCTGAGCATTGCCAGCAATTTTGCGATCAGCTGGGCGTCCCCCTGAGCGTGCTGCGGGTCAAGGTGGAGCCTGGCGCCAGTCTTGAACGTGCCGCCCGCGATGCGCGCTACAAGGCATTCACGGCGCAGCTCTGTGCTGGCGAGTTGCTGATGGTTGCCCAGCATGCTGATGATCAAGCCGAAACCCTGATGTTCAGATTGCTCCGTGGTGCCGGGGTGCGTGGTCTGGCCGCCATGCCGATCTGTCGCCCGCTGGGGCAGGGCCAGCTGTTACGGCCGCTACTCAACTGTTCCCGGGCCGAAGTGCACGACTACGCAAATCAACATGGCTTGCAGTGGGTTGAAGATCCCTCGAACAGCGATGAGCAGTTATCGCGTAATTATCTACGCCGACAGGTGCTGCCACTGCTGGCGCAGCGTTGGCCGCAGGTTGTTGCTCGCCTTAACCAGGCCAGCGAGCATATGCGTGAAGCGTCTGAGCTGCTCGATGTGTTGGCGGCTCAAGACCTTGCCGCAGCCCAGGAACCGGTCACTGACGGCTGGCTGAACTTGCCTAGCCTGGCCTTGGCCCCTTTGCGTCAGTTGACTGTGGCTCGTCAGCGCAATGCCCTGCGTTTCTGGTTGCGCCAGCTGACGCCGATGCCGGATACCGAGCATTGGCAAGGGTGGTGCGACCTGCGCGACGCGGCAATGGATGCCACGCCGGTCTGGCGATTGGCAGGCGGTGAAGTTCGCGGAGCCGATGAACGGTTGTGGTGGCTTAGTGGCCAATGGTTGCGCCAGCCCGAACCGGTTAATCTGCCGGTCGTGGCGGGGCAGTGGTTTGGGTTGCCCGGCAATGGCTCTGTACGTATCGAGGGGCCACTGCCTGCTGGCGATTGGGCTGTTGTCTATCGCCAGGGCGGCGAGGTCTTGAACCTGCCGGGACGCGGTCGCCGCGACCTCAAGCGCTTGCTCAATGAGCATGCCGTGGCGACATTTATTCGCAATCGATTGCCGTTGCTCATCTGTGATGGACAACTGATGGCCGTGGCCAACATGCCGCAACTCTGCGCCGTTCAAGGCGTGCAGTGGCATTTTGTATGGGATTTGCCGACGAGCGATCTGGGTTTGAGCTGAAAAGGGCTTTCGAGTAGACTACGCTCCCGTCTTAATAGTGCTTTTGCTGATTCCGTTTGCCAGTGGCAAAACGACTCGGTGAATGCGTTCTGGTTACTGCGATTTGGTAGCCGGTTGCTTTACATTTCCTTCGCTTTCCCCGGCGGCGCTGACCGCTTAAACGCTGATTTCTAGGATTTTTCATGACGCGCTACATTTTCGTCACGGGTGGTGTTGTTTCTTCTTTGGGGAAGGGCATCGCCTCGGCTTCACTGGCGGCTATCCTGGAGGCGCGGGGCCTGAAGGTCACGATGCTCAAGCTGGATCCCTACATCAACGTTGACCCGGGCACCATGAGCCCGTTCCAGCACGGTGAAGTGTTTGTCACCCATGACGGCGCTGAAACCGACCTGGATCTGGGGCACTACGAGCGGTTTATCCGCACCACCATGACCCAGAACAACAACTTCACCACCGGCCGCGTCTACGAAGACGTGCTGCGTCGTGAGCGTCGTGGCGATTACCTCGGTGCCACCATCCAGGTGATCCCGCATATCACTGACGAAATCAAGCGCCGTATCATCAAGGGCGCCGGTGACGCTGACGTGGCCATGGTTGAAATCGGTGGCACTGTTGGTGATATCGAGTCGCAACCTTTCCTTGAGGCCATCCGCCAGTTGCGCGTCGAAGTGGGCGCCAAGCGCGCCATGCTGATGCACCTGACGCTGGTGCCGTACATCGCCACCGCCGGTGAAACCAAGACCAAGCCTACCCAGCATTCGGTCAAGGAACTGCGTTCGATCGGCTTGCAGCCCGACGTGCTGGTTTGTCGCTCTGACCATCCGATTGATGTGTCTTCGCGTCGCAAGATCGCCCTGTTCACCAACGTCGAGGAGCGCGCGGTTATTTCGCTCGAAGACGTCGACACCATCTACAAGATTCCTTCTGTGCTGCACGCCCAGGGCCTTGACGATTTCGTCGTCGAGCGCTTTGGCCTGGATTGCGGCGGCGCTGATCTTTCCGAGTGGGACCGCGTGGTTGATGCCAAGCTGAACCCGGAAAAAGAAGTCAATATCGCCATGGTCGGTAAGTACATGGAACTGCTGGATGCCTATAAGTCGCTGATTGAAGCAATGAGTCATGCCGGCATCCAGAATCGCACCAAGGTCAACCTGCGCTATATCGACTCCGAGGATATCGAGAACCAGGGAACTTCGCTGCTTGAGGGCGTTGACGCCATTCTGGTGCCGGGCGGCTTTGGTCTGCGCGGCGTTGAAGGCAAGATCGAAGCGGTGCGCTATGCCCGCGAGAATAAGATTCCGTACCTGGGTATCTGCCTGGGCATGCAGGTCGCGGTTATCGAGTTCGCTCGTAACGTGCTTGGCTGGAAGGACGCCAACTCCACCGAGTTCGACTCTACCAGCGGCCACCCAGTGGTTGGCTTGATCACCGAATGGCAAGACGCTACCGGGGTTACCGAACAGCGTACCGAAGCCTCTGATTTGGGCGGTACCATGCGTCTCGGGGCCCAGGAATGCCAGTTGTTGAGCGGTTCCAACGTCTACGACTGCTACGGCAAGGATGTAATTGTCGAGCGTCATCGTCACCGTTACGAGGTCAACAACAACCTGCTGCCGAAGCTGACTGAAGCTGGCTTGAAGATCACCGGTCGTTCGGGTGATGGCGCCTTGGTTGAAGTGGTAGAAGCACCTGATCATCCATGGTTTGTCGCTTGCCAGTTCCACCCAGAATTCACTTCGACCCCGCGTGATGGCCATCCGCTGTTCAGTGGCTTTGTAACGGCTGCGCTGGCTCACAAAAGCAAAAAGGCTTAATGCATGACGCAGAAAATAGTGCGCGTAGGCAATATCGAGATCGCTAACGACAAGCCATTTGTGCTCTTTGGCGGCATCAATGTCATCGAGTCGCGCGACCTGGCGATGAAGGCCTGTGAAGAGTACGTGCGAGTTACCGAGAAACTCGGTATTCCCTACGTGTTCAAAGCAAGCTTCGACAAGGCCAACCGTTCTTCGGTGACTTCCTTCCGTGGTCCGGGCCTGGAAGAAGGCATGAAGGTCTTTGAAGAAATCAAAAAGACCTTCGGCGTACCTGTGATCACCGACGTGCACGAGCCGCACCAGGCACAGCCCGTTGCGGATGTATGCGACATTATCCAGTTGCCGGCATTTTTATCGCGCCAGACTGATCTGGTGGTGGCTATGGCCAAGACCGGCGCAATCATCAACATCAAGAAGGCCCAGTTTCTTGCTCCGCAAGAAATGCAGCATATCCTGGCCAAGTGTGTTGAAGCCGGTAATGACCAACTGATCCTGTGCGAGCGTGGCTCCTCCTTCGGTTACAACAACCTGGTGGTGGACATGCTTGGCTTTGGCATCATGAAGCAGTTCGAGTACCCGGTATTCTTCGACGTGACCCATGCCTTGCAGATGCCAGGTGGCCGTGCCGATTCTGCCGGTGGTCGCCGTGCACAGGTGACAGATTTGGCCAAGGCAGGCATGAGCCAGGGCCTGGCCGGGCTGTTCCTTGAGGCACACCCCGACCCAGACAACGCCAAGTGCGACGGTCCTTGTGCCTTGCGCCTGGACAAGCTGGAGCCGTTCCTGACCCAGCTCAAGCAGCTTGATGATCTGGTAAAGAGTTTTCCGCCGATTGAGACTGCCTAACAAGGCGCTTATCCGGTAGAGTGCAATCCGGGCATAAGCTGACCGGTTGGTCAGCTAAATTGCATCAGCTCACTCCGTGTTGGTTTGCTGGGCAAAACCAGGCCCGCGTTGCTTTCTAGGGAATTTCTAATCGCATTGCTGGTAACAAGGGTTACGCAACAATGCTGGAGATTCACTTTAGTTAATTTTTGGAGTGCTTAACGCAATGGCAAAGATTGTCGACATCAAAGGCCGTGAGGTTCTGGATTCACGTGGCAACCCAACTGTAGAAGCTGATGTGATCCTTGAAGGCGGTATCGTTGGTAGCGCATGTGCGCCATCGGGTGCCTCAACTGGTTCTCGCGAAGCGCTGGAACTGCGTGATGGCGACAAAAGCCGTTACTTGGGCAAGGGCGTATTGAAGGCTGTTGCCAATATCAACGGCCCAATCCGCGACCTGCTGTTGGGTAAGGATGCGATTGACCAGCAAGCCCTTGATCGCGCGATGATCGAGCTCGATGGTACTGAGAACAAGGCTTCACTGGGCGCCAATGCTGTCCTGGCCGTGTCGCTGGCTGCTGCTAAAGCCGCTGCTCAGGCCAAAGGTATTCCGCTCTACGCGCACATTGCCGACCTCAACGGCACGCCGGGCGTCTATTCGATGCCTGTGCCGATGATGAACATCATCAATGGTGGCGAGCACGCGGACAACAACGTTGATATCCAGGAGTTCATGGTCCAGCCAGTGGGCGCGAAAAACTTCGCCGAAGCACTGCGCATGGGCGCTGAAATCTTCCATCACCTCAAAGCGGTTCTCAAGGCGCGCGGCCTGAGCACTTCGGTGGGTGACGAGGGTGGTTTTGCACCTAACCTGGCCTCCAACGAAGACGCGCTGTCGGCGATCGCCGAGGCAGTTGCCAATGCTGGTTACACCCTGGGCGATGATGTCACCTTGGCCCTGGACTGCGCTTCGAGCGAGTTCTACAAGGACGGCAAATATGACCTGGCTGGGGAAGGCAAGGGATTTGACGCCGAAGGTTTTGCAGATTACCTGGCTGGCCTGTCCGAGCGCTATCCGATCATCTCCATCGAAGACGGTATGGACGAGTCCGACTGGGCTGGCTGGAAAGTGCTGACCGACAAGATCGGCAGCAAGGTCCAGTTGGTAGGTGACGACCTGTTCGTAACCAATACCAAGATCCTCAAGGAAGGCATCGACAAGGGCATCGGCAACTCGATCCTGATCAAGTTCAACCAGATCGGCTCGCTGACCGAGACGCTAGAAGCCATCCAGATGGCCAAAGCGGCTGGTTACACGGCGGTGATCTCGCACCGTAGCGGCGAAACCGAAGATTCAACCATTGCCGATCTGGCGGTGGGTACCTCGGCTGGCCAGATCAAGACCGGCTCGCTGTGCCGTTCGGACCGAGTATCCAAGTACAACCAATTGCTGCGTATCGAAGAGCAGTTGGGCGGGAAAGCAGCTTATCTTGGTATCGCAGAGTTCCGCGGTTAAGCATAAGCATGTTAAAAGGAGGGCGGCGAAAGTCGCCCTTTTTTTCGGACGGATTTTCTGGTTGTTATGCGTAAAGCCTATTGGTTGTTCCCGGTTCTGATTTTAATGCTGGCTGGTCTGCAGTATCGGCTTTGGGTCGGTGACGGCAGCTTGGCGCAGGTGACGGACTTGAAGCATCAGATTGCCAGTCAGCAGGGCGAGAATGAGCGCCTGCTTGAGCGCAATCGTGTGCTCGAGGCGGAAGTGCGCGAATTGAAAAAAGGCATGGAAACTGTCGAGGAGCGGGCACGCCACGAACTGGGCATGGTCAAAGATGGCGAGACGCTCTATCAACTGGCCGAATAACTGCGCGAAGACCTTGTCATGACCTTGCAAAAACTCCCTGCCTTCTGGGCAATCATCCCGGCTGCTGGTGTTGGCAGCCGTATGCGTGCCGATCGTCCCAAGCAATACCTGCCGCTGGCCGGTAAAACCATCCTTGAACACACCTTGGCGTGCTTTGTTGATCATCCACGGCTTAAAGGCCTGGTTATCAGTCTGGCCGAGGATGACCCGTTCTGGGCGCAATTGCCTTGTGCAAGTGACCCGCGTATCGAATTGGCCGTTGGCGGTGATGAGCGTGCCGAGTCGGTGCTCAATGCCTTGCTGCGTCTGGCAGAGTTGGGCGCAGAGGAACACGACTGGGTGCTGGTGCATGACGCCGCAAGACCCAACCTGGCTCGCGAAGACCTTGATCTCCTGCTCGCCGAGTTGGCTCATGACCCCGTGGGCGGCTTGCTGGCGGTGCCCGCGCGCGACACCTTGAAGCGTGCCAATGCCGAAGGGCGCGTCAAGGAAACGGTTGATCGCTCGGTAATCTGGCAGGCCTATACGCCGCAGATGTTTCGCCTGGGTTTTTTGCACCGGGCAATGGCTGAAGCGCTGGTCTCGGATGTGGCCATTACCGACGAGGCGTCGGCGGTCGAGTGGGCAGGGCAGGCACCGCGATTGATCGAGGGGCGCGCCGACAATATCAAGGTTACCCGCCAGGAAGACCTGAATAACCTGGCGCGCATCTGGCGTGATCGTCAGTAAGACGGGCAACGCGAAGTTCGTCGGCCAATACTGTGATTATGTTGCGAGCTGGAAAGGCGGACGCAGGACTGGCGTCCACCTTGTTACCTGGATGAGTGTTACCTGGATGAGTGGCTAGGCGACGCGGGTTTTACGCACGTTGCGGTCCAGCACCGTGCTCAGCTTGTCGATAGCGCCATCTATGGCCTGGTGCAGTGATTCGGCATTATGGGTGACCGAAATCGGGTCGCGCCCTTTCATTCTGGCTTCTATCTGGCAGCGCTTATCCTGAGTGCCGCTCTTGTGGGCATTCTCATCGCTCAGATGCGCTTCTATTCGAGTCAGGTGCTCTTCGAAACGTTTGATCTTGTGTTCGACACGACTGCGTACGTTGGTGACTAAGTCGAGTGAGGCTTCAATATGTTTGTCACTGTTGACCAGAACTTGCATAACCGTTTCCTCTGATTGATCAAGGCCAGGATAAGTGCCTTATAGCTACGACGATGCAGAGGTTAAAGCGGTTCCCGGGCAATCTGTGACATTCTGTCACTGAGCATATTCATGGCGTTTGGCCAGCCCATCTTTGAGGAAATCAACCAGTTGGCGGACCTTGGGGGAAAGGTGGCGCTGCTGTGGATAAAGCGCCCAGACTGCGGTGTTTGGAGGTTGATGGTTTTCCAGCAAGGAGATCAACGCACCACTGCGCAGATGTTCCAGCACGTAGTAGTCCGGCAACTGGCAAAGACCCAGGCCGCGTAGCGCTGCATCGAGCACGGCCTGGCCACTGTTGCAGCGCCAGTTACCCTGGACCCTTTGCGCGGTCTCGTGCTGGTTGATTTTAAAACTCCAGGTGTCGGAGCTGCCAATCAGGCAGTTGTGTCGGCTGAGTTCGGACAGGCTGTGGGGGCGTCCGTAGCGCATCAGGTAATCGGGGGCGGCGCACAGGTACATCTTGCGCGGAGCAAGTTTGGCCGCCACCAGGCTTGAGTCCTGTAGGCGGCCCAGTCGAATAGCCATGTCCAGGCTTTCATGGACCAGGTCAAGCTGACGATTGCTGAGCTCGATATCAACCCGCAGCTGTGGGTGACGGACCATGAATTCAGTCACCAGCGGGACGATAAAGCGTTCGCCATAGGCGACTGCACAGGTCATGCGCAGCAAGCCTTTGGGTTGGCTGTTGAGATCGCCGACCACGCGCAAGGCCTCTTCGCGGGCATCGAGCAAACGCTGGCAATGTTGCAGGAATGTTTGCCCAGCCTCGGTCAGGGTCACTTTGCGCGTGCTGCGGTAGAACAGCCGTGTCTGCAGGCGCTCCTCAAGCCGAGCGACCTGTCGGCTGACCTGCGAGGACGAGAGGCTGAGTCGGTCCGCCGCCGCGGTAAATTGCCCGCACTCGGCAACTGCCACAAATTCATCAATGCCTTCCCAGCTGTTCATGGCCGCACTCAGTTGGTGGGTGAGTATTCAGGTTGCTGGTCGAATTCTACCGAAAATCCACTGATTATCCCTGTATGGCAATAATGTTTTTCCATCTGATGGATTATTCCCAAATAAGCACTGATCTAAACTGGCTGCACTGAATTTATCTGCAGGAGAGCCTTCCATGATCAAGTCACGTGCTGCCGTAGCCTTTGCGCCAAACCAACCGCTGCAAATCGTCGAAGTCGATGTTGCGCCGCCCAAGGCTGGTGAAGTGTTGGTGCGTATTGTCGCCTCGGGTGTTTGCCATACCGATGCCTACACCCTGTCCGGCGAAGACTCCGAAGGCGTGTTTCCGTGCATTCTCGGGCATGAAGGCGGCGGTATTGTCGAAGCGGTTGGCGAGGGCGTGACATCGTTGGAAGTCGGCGATCATGTGATCCCGCTGTACACCGCCGAGTGCCGTGTATGTAAGTTCTGCACTTCAGGCAAGACCAACCTGTGCAGCTCGGTACGCGCTACCCAGGGCAAGGGCCTGATGCCTGATGGCACTTCGCGCTTCTCCTACAACGGCGAGCCTGTGTATCACTACATGGGCTGCTCGACTTTCTCTGAATACACGGTGTTGCCTGAAGTCTCGCTGGCCAAAATTCCCAAGGAAGCCCCGCTGGAAAAAGTCTGCCTGCTGGGTTGCGGTGTCACGACCGGCATTGGCGCGGTGCTCAACACCGCCAAAGTCGAGGAAGGCGCCACTGTTGCCATCTTCGGTCTGGGTGGTATCGGCCTGGGGGCGATTATCGGTGCGAAGATGGCCAAGGCTTCACGCATCATTGCCATCGACATCAATCCGGCCAAGTTCGATATCGCCCGCGAACTGGGGGCAACCGATTTCATCAACCCCAAAGACTTCGCCAAGCCGATCCAGGAAGTCATAGTCGAAATGACCGATGGCGGTGTGGATTACTCCTTTGAATGCGTCGGCAATGTTCAACTGATGCGTGCAGCCCTTGAGTGTGCGCACAAAGGTTGGGGTGAGTCGGTGATCATTGGTGTTGCCGGCGCTGGCCAGGAAATCTCGACCCGCCCATTCCAGTTGGTCACCGGTCGCGTCTGGCGTGGCTCGGCATTCGGTGGCGTCAAAGGTCGCACCGAGTTGCCAGGCTATGTGGAAAAGGCACAGAAGGGCGAGATCCCGCTGGATACCTTTATCACCCACAACATGCCGCTTGAAGACATCAATGAAGCCTTCAAGCTGATGCACGAAGGCAAAAGCATTCGCACAGTCATTAACTTCTAAAACGCTGTAAGACGGGGTGCGCGAGCTGGGGCGGCGCTGCAAGGCCGCCCTCTTGGCGCGTATTTCCAGCAGTTTTCCAAGCAAACACGCAGATCGCTACCGGTCAATATTGTTGAAGCGACCGCTAGCCCTCTGTTCAGGAGTGGATTGATGAGTCTGGAAAATATTTCCTGCCAGAAAAGCAGTGGTGGCTGGCACAAACGTTACCGCCACAGGTCGAGCACGCTCAACTGCGACATGACCTTCGCAGTTTATCTGCCACCCCAGGCCGAGCAGGGTGCGAAGTTGCCAGTGCTGTACTGGCTTTCGGGGCTGACCTGCACGGATGAAAACTTCATGCAGAAGGCCGGTGCGCACAAGGTGGCGGCCGAGCTTGGCTTGATTATCGTGGCGCCGGATACCAGTCCGCGTGGCGAGGGTGTGGCGGATGATCCGGATGGTGCATATGATTTCGGCCTGGGCGCCGGCTTCTACCTCAACGCAACACAGGAACCCTGGGCGCGTCACTACCGCATGCATGATTACGTGGTGCATGAACTGCCTGCCCTGATCGAGGCCAACTTCCCGGTCACTGACAGGCGTGGCATAAGCGGGCATTCCATGGGTGGTCATGGTGCTTTGGTCTGCGCGCTGCGTAATCCGGGGCGATATCAGTCTATGTCGGCATTCCCGCCCATCACCAATCCAATGAATTGCCCCTGGGGTGAAAAAGCCTTCAGTCGCTATCTGGGTGATGAGCGCTCACGCTGGCGTGAGTGGGACGCCTGCGCCTTGATGGCCGATGCCAGCGAGCGTCTGCCTATCCTGGTTGATCAGGGCGATCGCGACGACTTCCTGCTTGATCAGCTCAAGCCAGAAGCCCTGCAGGCCGCGGCGCAAGCGGTCGGACATCCGTTGGAGTTGCGTTTGCAACCGGGCTACGACCACAGCTACTACTTCATTGCCAGCTTTATTGATGATCACCTGCGTCATCATGCGGCTGCTTTTTCTGCAGCATCTTGAACGACGCTTTGCATGGGATCTGGCCTCTATGCAGCGCATAACGATGTCCAGCTTGGGGGCATAGCGTTGTAGAATCATGGCCTGATATTTATTGGGCCTGATTTTCATATGAGTAGCAGCATGCGTATTGGCCACGGCTTTGATGTGCACCGTTTTGGCGAGGGCGAGTTCATTACGCTCGGCGGTATCCAGATTCCTCATCGTTTTGGCCTTGTTGCCCATTCGGATGGTGATGTGCTTTTGCATGCCTTGGCGGATGCCTTGCTCGGCGCCCTGGCGCTGGGTGATATTGGCAAGCATTTCCCTGATACCGATCCAACCTTCAAAGGGGCCGCCAGCCGAATGTTGTTACGGCATGTGTACGCCTTGATCGCCGCCAAAGGCTGGCAGGTCGGCAATGTCGACTGCACAATTGTTGCCCAGGCACCGAAGATGGCGCCGCACATCGAAGCAATGCGTACCCTGATTGCTGCGGATCTTGAGGTTGATCTTGATCAGGTCAACGTCAAGGCCACCACCACCGAAAAACTCGGCTATACCGGTCGCGAAGAGGGTATTGCAGTGCATGCTGTGGCCCTGCTGGTTCGCCCATGAATGAATTCGAACTACTGGGCCCCAAGGCCCATGGCGCTGCATGCGGCACTGCGCTGCTCAAGGCCAGCGCCGAAGACTTCCAGGTCGAGGAAGTGCTCGATATTCCCTTGGCTGGTGATGGCGAGCACTTGTGGCTTTGGGTTGAAAAGCGTGGCCTCAACACCGAGGAGGCGGCCCGGCGTCTAGCCAAGGCCGCGGGTGTCCAGCTCAAGCTGGTGAGCTATGCCGGGCTCAAGGATCGCCAGGCGTTGACCCGCCAATGGTTCAGCCTGCATCTGCCGGGCAAGGCCAATCCGGACCTGAACGCAGCTGAAGATGCCAGCTTGAGCATCCTCAGGCAGGTGCGTCACCAGCGTAAACTGCAGCGTGGTGCCCATGCTGCCAATGGCTTTATTTTGCGCCTGACCCAGTTGAGCGCTGACCGTAAAGCCCTCGAGGCGCGTCTGCAGGCTGTGCGCGAGCAGGGCGTTCCGAATTATTTCGGCCTGCAGCGTTTCGGTTTCGATGGCGGCAACCTGTTTGATGCCCGCCAGTATGCCGAGCGCAAAGATCGTCCCGTGCAACGCAACCTCCGCTCACGGTTGCTATCGGCGGCACGCAGCTACTTGTTCAATCAGGTTTTGGCCGCGCGAGTGGAGGCGGGCAGTTGGAACAAGGCGCAGGTCGGTGACTTGCTGGCATTTACCGACAGCCGCAGTTTTTTCCCGGCGGGTGAAGCCGAGTGCAGTGATCCGCGGCTGGCCGCGCTTGATGTGCATCCCACCGGCCCGCTTTGGGGCCAGGGCGAACCGCCAACATCTGGGGCGGTCCAGGCACTCGAACAGGGTATCGGCCAAACCGAGAAAGACTTGGCCTGGTGGCTGGCAGAAGCGGACATGGCGCACGAACGTCGCATTCTGCGCCTCCCCATTGCAGGCCTTACGTGGCATTATCCCGAGTCTGACATTCTGCAACTGGAATTCGTCCTGCCGGCTGGATGCTTCGCTACCGTAGTGGTTCGCGAGCTTGTCGATCTATTGCCGACGGGGCATACGGACAACCCATGCGTATTCTAATTTCAAACGATGACGGGGTCATGGCGCCGGGCGTTGCCGCGCTACATGCCGCGTTAGCTGATTATGCCGACTGTACGGTGATAGCACCGGATCAGGACAAGAGCGGCGCCAGCAGTTCGCTGACCCTTGATCGTCCGCTGCATCCTTGCACGCTGGATAATGGCTATATCAGCATTAATGGCACGCCGACTGATTGCGTGCACCTGGGACTCAATGGGCTGCTGCCCGAAGTGCCTGACCTGGTCGTTTCCGGGATTAACCTGGGCGCCAATCTCGGTGACGATGTGCTTTATTCGGGGACAGTCGCCGCCGCACTTGAGGGGCGCTTCCTCTCGCGCCCGGCATTCGCCTTCTCCTTGCTGTCACGCAATGCTGATAATCTACCGACAGCTGCCTACTTCGCCCGCAAGCTGGTCGAAGCGCATGAACACCTCGATCTGCCACCGCGTACTGTGCTTAATGTGAATATCCCCAATTTACCTTTGGAGCATATTCGTGGCATTCAAGTGACTCGCCTTGGTCATCGCGGTCGTGCCGCGCCGCCCGTCAAGGCGATTAACCCACGCGGCAAGGTCGGTTACTGGATTGCAGTGGCTGGTGATGCCGAAGACGGTGGCCAGGGCACGGACTTCCATGCGGTGATGCAAGGCTATGTATCCATCACCCCATTACAATTCGATCGTACTTTTCAGGATGGCTTTAACAGCTTGCAACCATGGCTGGAGAGCTTAGTTTAATGAATCGCGAACAAGATGAAATGAACCGCCGTGGTATTGGCATGACCTCACAACGGACCCGTGAGCGACTTATCCAGCGTCTCTATGAAGAAGGCCTGTCCAACGCCCAGGTGTTGGAGGTTATTCGCCGTACGCCGCGCCACATGTTTGTCGATGAGGCATTTTCTCATCGCGCCTACGAAGACACTTCTTTGCCCATCGGCCACAACCAGACCATTTCGCAACCCTATATGGTTGCGCGCATGAGCGAGTTGCTGCTTGAAGCCGGCCCGTTGGATAAGGTACTGGAGATCGGCACCGGCTCGGGTTACCAGACTGCCGTGCTGGCGCAGCTGGTAGAGCGTGTATTTAGCGTTGAGCGCATCCAGGGGCTGCAAGATCGCGCCAAGGAGCGCTTGGTCGAACTGAATTTGCGCAATGTGGTCTTTCGCTGGGGGGACGGTTGGGAAGGTTGGTCAGCACTGGCACCTTATAACGGAATTATTGTCACAGCTGCAGCTTCAGAGGTGCCGCAGGCTCTTCTGGACCAGCTTGCGCTGGGTGGGCGACTGGTTATCCCGGTTGGCACCGGCGATGTGCAGCAACTGATGTTGATCATTCGTGATGAACAAGGTTATTCGCGGCACATTCTTGATGCGGTACGCTTTGTACCTTTGCTTAACGGACCACTGGCTTAGGGAGCCTCTGAAAAATTACTGCGCTCGATATTACCGCGTTAAAAACTGTTCAAGATGCTCATTTACAGCTCGTAAAGTCGAGCGCGACCCCGGTCACTTTTCACAGTTTTTGACTCGCTGGCGCTTGCTCTTCGGGCCAGCCTCTGGCTGTTACTCCCGTTGGTCGTTGCGCCTTGTCTTATCTTTGCTTGCTTGTTTTTTCAGAGGGATCACAGCATTTGCTTTGACGGGTTTATGAAAAAATATTTTTTGCTCTACGCCAAGGGTGTGGCCATGGGCGCTGCGGATGTTGTACCGGGCGTGTCGGGCGGCACCATTGCTTTTATCAGCGGTATATACGACGAGCTATTAAAGTCTATCTCCAGTATGCCGCGTGCCGGGCTGCTGGCAGTTCGTGGGCGCTTCGGCGAAGCCTGGGTGACCGCCAATGCAACATTCTTGCTGGTGCTCTTTGCTGGCATTCTTACCAGTGTCGTCAGCCTTGCCCGGTTGATTACCTATTTGCTGGAGCAGCATCCTATTCCGGTGTGGTCATTCTTCTTTGGCTTGGTGCTGGTGTCGGCGCACTTGGTTTCGCGAGAGATCAGTCGTTGGAACTGGACCCGTATCCTCAGTTTTGCCGTCGGCGCAGGTTTTGCCTACTGGATTACCGTCGCTTCGCCGGTGCACCTTGATACCGATCCGCTAAGCATATTCCTGGCGGGGGCTGTCGCCATTTGCGCGATGATTCTTCCTGGTATCTCGGGCAGTTTCATCTTGCTCCTGTTGGGGATGTACAGCTTTGTATTGGGCTCGGTAAAGGCCCTGGACATCACAGTCCTGGTGCTATTCGCCTCAGGCTGCGCTGTTGGCCTGGTGAGCTTTGCGGGTTTCCTGCGCTGGCTGCTTCGCTGCTACCGCGACCTGTCATTGGCTTTCCTGACAGGCTTGATGCTTGGCTCATTGAACAAGATATGGCCGTGGAAGGAGACATTGACCTGGTTTACCGACCGTCATGGACAACAGGTTCCCTTGTTGCAAGCTAATCTCCTGCCTGCGCGCTTTGCTGAAATTAGCGGCCAGGATCCGCAACTGTTACTGGCAATCGTCTTGGCCGTGCTTGGGGTGGCGCTTGTTCTGGGGCTGGAGTGGTTGGCAGGGCGTCAGCCGTTAAGTTCTGACCAAAATCAATAAATCCTGCACAATAGTGTCAGGCGCTAATAGCCAGTAAGGGAGAGACCGGTGAGTTTCGACGCCATTCAAGCGTGCATTCGCAATAGCAACACTCGATGCCTGTTGAGTGGTTTGGCTCTATCGTTGATCCTGTCTGGCTGTTCGAGTGCGCCTTCAGGCGGCGTTCAGGTCTTGGATCGCAACGGTAGGCCGGTGCCCATCACCTCAAAGCAACCTCATGTTACTAGCGGCCAGTACCTGGTCCGGCGTGGCGATACGCTGTATTCCATTGCCTTTCGTTTTGGCTGGGACTGGAAAGAACTGGCAGCTCGCAATGGTATCCCTGCACCTTATTTGCTGAGAGTCGGTCAGCCGATTCGTTTTGACGGCAAGAAACCCTCTTCTGTGGTGGCCAAGTCAAGCTCCTCTACACGTACCGTTCGTCCGACAACATCGAGCAGTACGGCCAAGCCAGTGGTCAAGAAGCCCCCTGTTACCGCCAAACCCGTGCAATCGGTGAGTGGCACATCATCTGGCTGGACGTGGCCTACCAAAGGTTTGGTTATCGGTCGATTTTCCTCAAACGGTAGTTTGAATAAAGGCATTGATATCGCCGGAGATTTGGGCCAGCCTGTTTTAGCTGCGTCTGATGGCTCAGTGGTTTACGCCGGAAGTGGTTTGCGGGGCTACGGCGAGTTGGTGATCATCAAGCATAGCAGTACCTACGTAAGCGCCTACGGACATAACCGCAGGCTCTTGGTGAAAGAGGGGCAAAAGGTCAAGGCAGGGCAAGCAATTGCTGAAATGGGTTCAACGGGCACTGACCGCGTGAAGCTACATTTTGAAATTCGCCGTCAGGGCAAGCCTGTAGATCCTTTGCAATTTTTGCCACGCCAGTAGCTTATTGTCGGCCTGTTTCCCCGTCGTAGGAGGGACGGGCCCGGGTGTCTCCAGGGAGAGGGTCGCACCGGGGCTTGCTGTCGAACTCAGCAAGGGATATTAAGAAATGGCTCTCACAAAAAAACTAGTGCCCGAGTTTGACGTAGACGACGATGTACTCCTAATGGAGTCAGATGTCGTCTTGGGGGATGGGGCAGATTTAAGTGTTGAGACGACGTCGCCAAAGCGTTCCAAGGCCAAGGCGAAAACAGTGGCACCCAAGCAACACAAGTACATTGATTACACGCGTGCACTAGATGCCACGCAGCTGTATCTGAATGAAATTGGCTTTTCTCCGCTCCTCAGTCCTGAGGAGGAAGTGTTTTTTGCCCGCCTGGCGCAAAAAGGCGATCCAGCTGGTCGCAAACGCATGATTGAAAGCAACTTGCGATTGGTTGTCAAAATCGCCAGGCGCTATGTCAATCGTGGCCTCTCATTGCTCGACTTGATTGAAGAAGGCAACCTCGGTTTGATTCGCGCCGTCGAGAAATTCGACCCAGAGCGTGGTTTCCGCTTCTCAACCTATGCGACCTGGTGGATTCGCCAGACCATCGAACGCGCAATCATGAACCAGACGCGTACGATTCGTCTTCCAATCCATGTGGTCAAAGAACTCAACGTCTACCTGCGCGCCGCGCGCGAGCTGACCCAAAAGCTCGATCACGAACCCTCCGCCGAAGAAATCGCCAACTTGCTCGACAAGCCCGTCAGTGAGGTCAAGCGCATGCTTGGGCTCAACGAACGGGTGTCCTCGGTAGACGTTTCACTGGGTTCTGACTCTGACAAAACCCTGCTTGATACCCTCACCGATGAGCGTCCGACTGATCCATGCGAACTGTTGCAGGATGACGACCTGTCGCAAAGCATTGATCAGTGGCTGTGCGAATTGACCGATAAGCAGCGCGAGGTTGTGGTCAGGCGGTTTGGTTTGCGTGGCCATGAGAATTGCACGCTGGAGGAGGTCGGTCAGGAGATCGGCCTTACTCGTGAACGCGTCAGGCAGATACAGGTTGAAGCGCTCAAACGCCTGCGTGAAATTCTTGAGAAAAATGGCTTGTCGAGTGACGCCTTGTTTCAGTGAGTTAAGTGGCTATGCAAAAGAACCGGCTCATGCCGGTTTTTTTGTATCAATGCTATGTAGGAGATCGCTTACGCCAGTGTAGGTTAATGCAGTCATTTGCCATGAGATTTGTAGGGGTATTGAGTGGGGTTTTTTATAACCTGTTGAATTGTAAGGGTTTTATTTTTTATACAAAGCGCTCATAGGCTGTTTGGATGATTTTTAGGCACTTTTGAAACGCTGAAAATCCCTTATTATCAAGCTGTGTTTAAGGATAAACACAGGTCGCCAGGGACTGTGACCAGGGACAATCGCGGGATGCGATTTCATCAGGATGATGAGTAGGAGACAAAGGGAATAGGGACAAAATGGGCGGGTCAAACCGCCCTTTTTTTTGCCTGCGATTTGTACCTTGTCTGTTCCCAAGCCAATAAAAAACCCGCCGAAGCGGGTCTTTTGCGGGCGGCAGAGACAGTCTTAGCGCTCTAGGTGCTCAAGCTTGTCTTTCACACCGTCCCATTCTTCAGCATCAGCGAGCGCTTCTTTCTTCTCGGTGATATTTGGCCAGACCTCGGCCAGATCAGCATTCAGCTCGATATATTCCTGCATGTCCTCAGGCACCTCATCTTCAGAGAAGATGGCTTGTGCTGGGCACTCTGGTTCACACAGAGCGCAGTCAATGCACTCGTCAGGGTGAATGACCAGGAAGTTCGGGCCTTCGTAGAAGCAGTCCACCGGACAGACTTCCACACAGTCGGTGTACTTGCACTTGATGCAATTGTCGGTGACGACGAAGGTCATTCTAATTCTCTCCTCAGGCTACGGCGCGAAACTGCCCTCATAAACAGTCTCTCGGCTCGAAAAAGCTCACTTCAGTACCAGGCTTTAGCACATAGCTATTCCGAGCGCGCAGGATTCTAACAGCTTGTTGGCGTGGGCGTTAGACTCGAGTTTTCCATGTATATAACAGTTCAAGTGCTTTTCGTGGGGTCAAATCATCCGGATTGATCTTAGACAATTCTTCAAGCAGCGGGTGTGCAAGGCTTGCAAACATATCACTTTGGTGTGGCGCAGCCGGTTTTCCAGGCTCCGTACGTGGCGGTTCGTGGGGCAAGCTAGTGGTTTCGAGCCGCGCCAGATGCTCGCGTGCGCGCAGAATCACTGCATCGGGTACACCTGCAAGCTGGGCAACCGCCAAACCATAGCTCTGGCTTGCAGGGCCCGGCAGCACATGGTGTAGAAACACGATGCGCTCGTTATGCTCGGTTGCGTTGAGGTGGACGTTGGCCACCAGGGGTTCACTTTCGGGCAGTACGGTCAGCTCGAAATAATGTGTGGCAAACAGGGTGTATGCACGAAGTTTAGCCAGCTGTTCGGCGGCGGCCCATGCCAGGGAAAGGCCGTCGAAGGTGCTGGTGCCACGGCCAACCTCGTCCATCAGCACGAGGCTTTGTTCTGTGGCGTTGTGCAGGATATTGGCGGTCTCGCTCATTTCAACCATAAAGGTCGAGCGGCCCCCGGCTAGATCGTCGCTGGAGCCAATGCGGGTGAATATACGGTCGACCAATGACAACTCGCAGCTCGCAGCAGGCACAAAGCTGCCGATATGGGCGAGCAGGACAATCAACGCAGTCTGGCGCATATAGGTCGACTTACCGCCCATATTCGGCCCGGTAATGACCAGCATGCGGGTGTCGTCGTCGAGGTTCAGGTCGTTGGCCACGAAGGGTTTGGTCAATACCTGTTCAACCACTGGGTGACGGCCCTGGTTGATGCGCATGCAGGGCTCGTCGACAAAGCGCGGGCAGTTCAGGTTCAGGTTAAGCGCACGCTCGGCCAGGTTGCTCAGTACATCCAGTTCGGCGAGGGCCGAGGCGCTGTCTTGCAGGGGCGAAAGCTGTGTAATCAGATGCTCGAGCAATTCTTCGTACAGCACCTTCTCGCGCGCCAGTGCACGACTCTTGGCCGAAAGCGCTTTGTCTTCGAACTCTTTGAGCTCCGGGGTGATGAAGCGCTCTGCACCTTTGAGGGTCTGCCGGCGAATGTAATCGGCGGGGGCCGACTCCGCCTGCTTGCTAGGCAACTCGATGAAATAGCCATGTACGCGGTTGTAACCAACCTTGAGGTTGGCCAGGCCGGTGCGGGCTTTTTCGCGGGTTTCCAGGTCCATCAGGTACTGGCCGGCGTTTTCGCTCAGGGATTGCAGTTCGTCAAGTTCAGCGTCGTAGCCGGTCTTGAGTACGCCACCATCGCGGATTACTGCAGGTGGGTTGTCGATAATCGCCTTGCCAAGCAATGCAGCCAGGTCGGGATAGGTGCTGACGGTCGTGGCCAGTGACGCCAGATGTGGCGATTCGAGCATGGCCATGGCGCTTTGCAGTTCTGGTAGCGCGGCCAGTGCATCGCGAAGTCGTGCCAGGTCGCGTGGCCGTGCGTTGCGCAGGCCGATACGCGCGAGAATACGTTCCAGGTCGCCGATTTCCTTGAGCTGTGGCTGCAAGGTTTCAAAGCGGTAGCGCTCAAGCAGGCAGGTGATGGACTCCTGGCGCGCCTGGAGAATATTGCGGTCGCGCAGTGGTCGGTTCAACCAACGGCTCAGCAGGCGGCTGCCCATTGCGGTCTGGCAGCGATCAACCACTGATTGCAGGGTATTTTCACGGCCACCTGCCAGGTTGATATCAAGCTCAAGATTACGCCGACTGGCACCGTCGAGAATCACCGTGTCATCCAGTCGCTCATGACGCAGGCTGCGCAGGTGAGGCAGTGCTGTACGTTGGGTTTCCTTGGCGTAGGCCAGCAAGCAACCGGCGGCACCGATCGCCAGGGTCAGTGATTCGCAACCAAAGCACTTGAGATCCTGAGTGCCAAATTGCTGGCACAGACTCTTGTGCGCAGAGTCACGTTCAAAGTCCCAGGGTGCACGGCGGCGGGCACCTTTGCGTTTCTCGGCGGGCAGGTCTTGTGGCCAGTCATCAGGGATCAGCAGTTCAACCGGGTTGAGTCGTTCAAGCTCCGCCAGCAGATTTTCCCAGCCTTTGATCTCCAACACACTGAAGCGCCCGCTGGTGATGTCGAGCACTGCCAGGCCAAACAGGCGTTCATTGCCAAGTACCGCGGCAATCAGGTTGTCACGCCGCTCATCAAGCAGTGCTTCATCACTGACGGTGCCAGGCGTGATGATGCGAACGACCTGGCGCTCAACCGGCCCTTTGCTGGTTGCCGGGTCACCGACCTGTTCGCAGATCACCACCGACTCGCCGAGCTTGACCAGCTTGGCCAGATAGCCTTCAGCAGCATGGTAGGGAATGCCGCACATGGGAATGGCTTGACCGGCGGATTGGCCACGCGCAGTCAAGGTGATATCGAGCAGTTTTGCGGCCTTTTTGGCGTCTTCATAGAAAATTTCATAGAAGTCGCCCATGCGATAGAACATCAGCTGGTCGGGGTGCTGGTTCTTCAACTTCCAATATTGTTGCATCATCGGGGTGTGTTGCGAGAAGTCCGTCATTGCTGGCCTTGCGGGGTAGTATTCCAATACGAAGTATTAGAGTTTTGGAAAACATCCAATACTACCCGGTTTCTTTTGGCATTTGTGGCGGGTGTGCAACGTCATGCTCGCGGTTGCGAAGGTAGCGTTCCGTCATGCGCTCGCTTGAGTGACCGCCAAGTTTTTGAGCGTTGTTTCCCTGCTTCTTGGTATCTGTCAATGCTTTGGCGCGCAGGTCGTGAATCTTCACGTCGATGACATTGGCAGCCTTCCTGGCTACGCTCCAGGCAACCTTTACAGAGGCATAATCGACCTGTCTGCCCTTCTTATTGCAGATCAGGTTCAATCCGCGCACTGGCCTAGGTAGAGCCCTGCACCTGGCGATGATCGCCTTAAGGTCTGGCGACATGGATACCAAGACCTTGGACCCGGTTTTCTTCTGCTGAAACTGAATGCCTTCCTCCGAAACATCGGAAAGGCGGATGGCTAGAACATCGCTGATGCGCTGGCCAGTGAGGTAGGTCAGCTCAAAGACGCACTTCATGTACTCGCTGCACTGAGCCAAGATGGCGTGAAACTCTTGGTCGGTAATGTACCTGTCGCGCTTCTTCTCGGCGTGTGGCTTGATCCCAACACAGGGGTTGCTGTCGATTTCCCCCCATTCCAGCGCATAGCCAAACGTTACCCGTAAGAAGCTCAGCGTGCGATTGGCCATGGCAGGGGTGTCAGACAGGTGCATTTTGATTTGCGCAATATGTCGCGGTAACACCTGGCCTGGCTCAAACTCAGCCAAATACACCTTCATGCGCTCGGCAACAATCTTGTACTGGTCGATGGTGTTCTTGGCGCGCCGTGGGGTGATGTGATCCATAACCCTGTCAATCAGGTCGCTCATTGCGTTCTTGGATGAACTGCTGTTCCGCTTGGCGTACAGCATCAGAGCCTGGACGTAATCCTTCCCGAGGTTTTCCCACTTTCCCGCCTCCACGTAATAGTAGGACGGGCCTCGCTGGTACATACGCGCCGGTAAGTGGCGGTCTTTCTTACGTGGGCGCATGTCCGCCTCCTATCCAGTTAACCGCAATTGCGGGCCCTTCTTATTCTGTTGTGTGCCACCCAGGCGCTGCAGCACGACCACTTCAAGCACTTTGATCTGACCGTCGCCACCTTCGATAAACGGTATCTCTTGGCCGGCGAGCCAGCGGCGCTGAGCTGATGGCTTCTTTTAGCCGGTCAGCGCTTCGATTTCTTCTGGTGACAAAAAACAAATCATAGATCACCTCCAGTCAATTCAGCCGGCACCATCACCTTCGTCTTGATACCGGCTGCGTGGATGGCTTCGGCGCAATCATCAATGCAGGAGTTCCGCCCATTCGCGAAACCACGAACTGGACTTCTAAGGTCTTGATCACTATGCGCAGGCAACTCAACAACAACGCTTTCTAGGGCTTTGCAGAACCAGTGAAATGCGTACAAATACATCTGATGCTGAAAAAGCTCTGAGCGCTTGTACTTGGCCTTCTCAGGTAAGTAGTAGCCGTCATCGCGCCACTCGTAACCGAAATCATTTTGATACTCGGCCTCAAACGCCTTGCGCCGCGCTTCGATTAATTCACTCATGGTTATTCCTCTCTACCCGTTAGCGGGGAGTTGGTGGGCTAGGCGGCTTTTCTTGAATTTAAAGTCGCGTAATTTCGGCGACGCATCTGCACCTGCAGCCGCAAGGCATGGAATCGTCGCCCGTCGCCTACGCGTATTTCTGGCGCTAGGTCAGCAAGGTCTTCTTCAAGGCGACCGAACGAGAACAGATACTCATCACCGTCCGCCCACTCAGGCTGCGATGTTGCCCAATCCCGAGCGCCGACACATTCAGAACAGGTAGTGAACGAATCCATGCTGCCTTCCCAGCTACCGGCGATTCGCTGGTACTTTTGCCCGGGATTAATCAGGCCGTTGCACTCGCCGCATTTGTGATGCTTTCGGGCGACTGGATATGACTCAACTTGAAAATCAGCCACAGTAAATCCTCCCGCCCATAGGGCAGTGATAGGTAGATAGGGAAGGGGGTTAATCGAGTTTCGGCAGAAGTTTCTGAGCTGCTTCAACCATGCGGCGCCCGTCAGGCAGAAGCATGTGAGGCATGAACACCTCTTCGAGCGTCATCATTTGGCACTCGACCATTGTGATTTGAGCCTTAACCCAGTCGCGCAGGATCGAGCAAACGGCAACCTGGGCAATCTCTTTTGCCTTAACCTGGTATTCAGCTGAAGTGCATCGCATGCGGCTTGTTTAAGGGTGCTCCTTTAGCCACTGAGTTGCGTATCCGCCCCAATGGCCGGGAACCTGTACCGTTCGCCCTCGCCAGTCGAACTGCACAAGCGTTACCTGTTCGCTGGTTTTTTGCATAATCCCGTAGTTGTCACAGCCGAAGCGGCCGAGGATCTTCTGGATTTCGGCGAAGGCTTTGTCACCGCTTGTTGAGTTTTCGTATGGAAGTGGCACGAAAAATCCTTACCGCCATCAGGCAGTGATTAATAGATAGGGGTTTGAGCTATGCAGCGAGGGTGGGGTGGTTACTCGGCTTCCATCGCATCAAGTCGAGCAAGCATTTGCTGCTGAAGCTCTGCGAGTTCTTCTGGACTGCTGGCTGGCATAGGCACGAAGGCAATACCGGCCTTAACAAGTTGATGAGCTGCCTCGAGTGATTTGCGTAGATCGATTGGGCTTGCGCGATTCATCACTTCCGCCTCCTATTCATCCGCCGAGCTTTGCGCTTGGCTTTGCTTGAAATTCACCACGCCCAACCGATAGTTAGATGGGACAGTATCCAGCCAAGGCCGCTTATCACAGCCCAACCAATAGCGCCGATAACCGAGCAGATAAACAGCATTTCGCCGGTCGTTATTCGAATGAATCCTTTTTGCTTATTCATCGCTTAGACTCCTGCGCCGAGCTTTGCGCTCAATTCTTCGGCAATACCGACTGCCCACCAGTAACGCGGGCGCTGGTAGCCGTCGTCTTCCTCGGTAATAACCAGGCCTTTAGCCTTCAATGACTTGAGGATACGCAGCACTTTTCCTGCTGGCATTCCGACCGTATTGGCCATGCCCCAGGAAAGCGCGCCCATGCCATACACGCACGCTTTGTCGCCCAGCCTAAAGCACTGCACAGCCAGCTCGAACAAATGTTCAGATTGGTTTTGGTGCTTAAATGGATTTGCACGGCAGCGCCGGCGCAGTTCATCTAGAACAACTATTTGGTTGGCGGTTAATTTCATCACTCACCCTCCTGCGCTGCTGCGAGCATGGCGTCATGGCGCGGCCCATTCTTTGGGAACACTGACCAATTTCCGACTCCGTACCACGCGCCTCCCTGGCTACGGATTTCTATGCTGCCATATGTCGAAGTGAAGAATGACCACCACTCAGCAACAAGAAGCACTGGAACCCATCGCCACTTTGAATATTTGTAACCATGGACAGCCCCAACAGCCATACCCCATCGACAAACGCTAACGGCGCAGCAGGCGGACCATCCAGCCTTAACAAGCCCTTGACCAATCTTCCAGCCAATCCATGCTTGAACCGGGATACCGCACGCCGCGAGCCAAACAACATACCAGTCACTCATCCCGTCACCTCGCCATTGGCAGTTGATAGGGCTTCCTTAGCGATGTTCCAGACATATTCAGGCGTCCCGGCAACTCGCGTTATCCGCTCTAGCGCCTCCCGCAACCGCTTAACCTCACCCTCTAGCCGCTGCCTGTCAGCAACAATCGCGGCAACTCTATCGGCAATCGGCCCCCAGTTAGGAATGCCGCCCAGCAGATCGCCAACCTCCCGCGTGATGGACTGCTGTGTTTTTGCCTCGCCAGCCCAGCATTGCGCCTGCAACAGAATCGCGTCCCGCTGAGCTTCTAGCCGCTGGTTGGCGGGGCGGAGGGTGCCGATTTCCTCGGCTGCTTTGCTGCACGTATCGCCGTCCAAATGATCCCAGTTATGACCGCCAGCGTAGTTCTTTGCCATTGCTTTCAGTTTGTACTGTTGAGTCTCGATCATGACTGGTCACCGCCTTTGCTTGATAGGATGGCGTCTTCACCTTGCTGAGAAATCTCCCACATGGCAGGACTGCGCTGTATGCGGTTTAACAGGCCAAGCTGGGTAAGAAGAAAAAGCCAGTGGCGGCCAATGTCAGCGTCCTGCCCATCGTCCGTACATTCCTCAAACCGCTTTAGCTTGGCGATTATCTTCTGCGCGAACGGCGGCAACTCCCGCTCTACAGCTACGTGCGTGGCGGGGATGGATGACGGGGCGGATAACTGGGCGCGGGCTTGCTTCCACATCCACCAAGAGCTGTTAAGTCGGTCGCTGTGATGTGACTTTTCAAGGTAGGCGTCCCCGTCACGCAACAGTTTGAGCACCGAGATAGGCGTGGCGTACTCGCCACTATATGCAGCCTCAAATGCCTCGCGCTTATCCACGCCAGCGCTCGCCTTCTTCAGTTGCTCAAGCTCTGTGGTAAGTTCTTCCTGCCGCTTGCCTTCTTCGCGGCCAATACCCCAAAACTGTTTACCCCAGTGACCTTCTGGCGGTGGATTTGTATTCTGAAATCCAAACGCCATAGCGCCGATGATGCAGTCTATTAAGTCCTGCTTGTACTGGTTTGGAGTGTCTATGCTGAGCCGTGATTGGCGCAGCTCATTGACAATCACATTCGGGTCGCGGGATAGCAGCGCATTAAGCCGCTCAATCTCCTGCGCCTGCTTTGCGACCATTTCCTCTATTTCTTTAGCGGATTGCTTCTTTGGTAGATTATAAAAATCGCTCATGCACTTTGAGTCGCACACGTACTGATGCATTTGGTTGTGCATGCAGACTTTCATTTCTATTACTGGCTTCTCTTTTCCGCATGCCGCGCAGCGCTTAACTTCACTCATACCATCCTCCAAATATCAGCATTAACCCAGTCATCCCACTCAACACGCTTAGGCCTGCGCTCTGTGTCGCGCACGTCTACGAATTGACCGGGAACGATTCGGATCACCTGATACGCTTTATTGGTTGTGACCTGCAGGGCAGTCCGGGGAAGGCCTGCGCAGAGTTCGTTTATTTCGCGGACCTTGGGGCTTTCGATCATGCCGTTCATGCCACATGCTCCGATCCGAAAATAAGCACCAGGTACTCATTGGCGCCTGGCACCAGATCGATGCTTTCAAAAACCGGTATCTTCATGCTGCGTGCTTTCTCAATCTCGCCCTGGGTGCCTTCGCTTTTCTCGCTACCAGCAACGACCACCACAGCATCGCAGCGCTTCATCAGCTAAAGCGTGCAAGACAGCCAGAAGTCATCGTCAGAGCCCGGCGCCTCTGTTTCCATGTGGCCGGTGTTCGTATGGGGGATAACCGGATACCAGCCGAGGCGAGCGCACTTGATGCCAACTTGGCGCGCTGCCTCAATGTTTTCGGCAATAGCTTCGCGGGTGGCTGCACGGTATGAACCGGCCACATGGATAAGAGGGTGCATAGGGTTACTCCGAAGTTAAGCGGCCTCGATACTGCGTTCCTGGTACTGCCAAGGATCATTTGCCCGAGCCAATGCAGCCATAGGGGGAGGGCTGACGCTGTTGCCGCACATATGGACCTGTTGAGTGATGGTGAAAGGCTTGCCATCGGCCCCATGGCTTATGCGGTAGTCGGCTGGGAAGCCCTGGGCCTTGTACAGTTCTTGGGGCTTCAACATCCTCAGGCAGATATCAACGATTACGTAGGGCGTGCCCTGGATCATGACGGTGACCAAGGCAAGTCGGTCCTTGGTCGTTACGGTCGGTGCTGGTTGATCGCAAGCGCTGACGTTCTCTGTGCCGTAGTAGCTGATCAGGAATGCAGCAACGCGAAGGGCGCCTTCTTCATGCTCGGGCGAAAGCTTGAGCGCCACCATCGAACTCTTGCCGCCACCACCTGCCGTAATGGTCGGCGCCGGTTCATCCAGGCCCTGGCCAACACTTGCACCGAAAGCACGCTCCATGAATGCGCCTACTACTCCATGGTGCTGCCCGCCGGCGCTGATGGTGTGCAGTGGCTCGTCGGCGTCTCGCGCGTCACAGTTGCCACGCAGGTGCACCAGGTTGGCCACGGCAAGTTGCTGCTGGCTGCCGGTGTTGGTCACCGTAGTCATTGGCTCATCCATGCCTTTGGCGTGGGTGGTGTTGAAACCGCCATTCATTTGAGCCATGAACACGGTTGAAATGCCCATGGCGTGCGCAGCGCCGGCAGGGCGCTGGTAGTTACCGCCGCTGGTAATGGTCGGCAGCGGTTCGGCGAGAGAGTTGCCTTCTTCCGCAAACCGGAACTTCACCAGATGTGCAGCGGCGAGAGCGCGGTGACCACGCGCCAACAATGTGCCGAGAGGCTTATCCGCAGCTACCGGCTCTCCGGCGTATACCGGGCCACCAGCGCCGACCATTACCGGGCTGACCACGCTGAACGCCCCGCCTTTCGGATATGAGGTAATAGTGCGAAGCGGCTCGCTACCAGGTTGTACTGACTCGCTTGACCAATTCGCGATTGGCACAATGAAGGGTGAAAGGCTGTCGATCACGAACTTCTTCATGCCCTTGGCGATCCGGCTCTTGGTTGCTGGTGCCAATTCTTTTTTGCGGCCGAAAATGCTCTTGCCCAGATCGCTGAAGTCGATGCACTCAGCGGCTGTGCGCCACTTCTGCTGGCCCTTGGTTGGCTTCTTGGCATGTGTAGGCTCTGGCCACACAATCGGCTGACCATCACAGCGGGCAATCATGAACAGGCGTTCACGGCTGGTTGGAGCCCCAAAGTCACAGGCCTTGATCACATTCCACTCAACCGCGTAGCCCATGCCTTCAAGCAGGGCAACAAAGCGCCTCCATGTTTGCCCACGGCGTTTTGGGTCTGGCACCAAGAACTGATTGGACACAGGTACCTGTTCGCCTGGCCCGGCTATGCGGTTGGTGGTCTTTCCCTTCTTAGTCGGGTGCGGCACCTGGTCCAGGGTCACAACGCGGCCAGTTACCTTGCAGCGTTTAGCTACCAAAGGCCCCCATTGCAGGATCTGCTTGACGTTCTCAAGGCTGATCACCCGAGGGCGCTTCTTGCCTCCCCACTTGATGCCGATCCATGAAAGGTTGCGAATCTCACGCTTGCGTGGCTGGCCACCTGCTGCCTGGCTGTGATGGGTGGAAACAGGGCTCATTTGAAACCAGCCGACCGGCTTTCCGCCGCACTCGGTATCAGGATCACCGTCGAACACGTCAGTGGTGAAGTGCTTGGTGCCAGGGTGATTGACCGTGTGCATGCTGATCGCGGCCGGACTGTGGTTCTTGGCTACGTCCACTTTGCGACCCAGGCCCATCTCTAAGCCGGTTCCGGCACCGCCGCCGCCACAGAAGAAGTCGACAACAATCTCTTCGTCTTGCGGGTTAAAGCCAAGGTTGTACTGGGTTTTGAAGTCGAACGGTGCGGGCTTCTTCATTGAAGTCATGGGCTACTCCTTAACCGGCGTACAACGCAAACACCGGCATTCAGTGATAGGGAGGTGGGGAGAAGTTCGGAAGAATATTCGGACAGGCATGGCATAGCCTCGCCATTGGCGTGATCGGGGAATTGGGAAGGGTTAAAACACTTCGGCTTGACCCTTTAGGCACTCTGCCTGGCCGTGGGGCAGTGGCTCAGCTAGACGGTTAACTCGGTCGCGCCATTCATCTAGTGATGCTTGATTGAGATGCTGGCAAGGCTTGTGGCACTCAGCCCTAAGCGGGCAGGGATTGCAGCTTGAGCGTGATTTGAAGTTGTAGTGCTTTTCGCAGATCGCTTTTGCTGCTTGGGATAGCTCAGAGGCCATAATCAATCCTCAACGATGCGTGACCTATCGCCGTGACACTAAAGCGCGGTCAGCTCTTGCAGCGATTCGTCATCAAGACGCGATGCGCCATGGACCAGGCGAGTGAGAACGTCTTGCGGTTCTTCGATATCCAAGCGGGCCATGATCTCGATCAACTTGGCGTCGGTCGCCTTGAACAGATCTAGCTTTAACGTTCGTGACTTGCAGCGTGACAAGCGTTCTTCTTCGGTAAGCTTGTCGCGCTCGCGCTGTTGGCGCTTTCGTTCCAATGCTGTTACTGCCATTACTTCTTCCTCTTGCTGCCGCGCCCATGTGCCAGCCATCCAGCGCTTATAACCGTGCTCCCATGCTCAGTGATTAGCGCCTGGACCCGCTCATTAACCAGCGGCACCAGGTCGAACATCAGCGCGCTAGGCACAGTCATTGAATGGCAGTTCTTTACGCCGTCAGGCTTAACCAGCCAGATAGATACATCCCATCTGACCGGCTTACTTGGGCGCGTACCTTTTGGGGTGGTGTGCGTGCCTGCTGAGTTGATCAGGCACTGAACTGAACAGGTCACGCCGCAAGCATTCCGTTAATCAACGAACTGCGCCGGCCCTCAACCCACTTGATCTGCGCTCGAAGGTTGGCGATTGTTTTGCAAGCGCGCTCATGGTCGCCCGCATCCCATTGCTCTTGAACTCTCGGGTCGAGCAAGTTCTTGATGCTTGAATTAAGGTCACGCTCATGGCGAGTCAGCACATCATGGCTATGCTCGCACTCGTGGAAGTTGGTATTCATGATTACCTCGGGCAAAGAAAAGGCCTCTTGTGAGGCCTGGTCAGTTAGCAGATAAGGCAGCGCGTGCCGCGATAGGGGTCGGCAAAGGGGATGTCATCATCGTAGCTGTCGAAGTCCGTATTCACGGTGCGCTCAGGCTCTTGCTGCTGGGTGCGCTGCCTAGTGCGCTGAGCCTGATTTCGCCCGGCCTGTGGTTGAGCCTGGCGCTGCTGGTTCTGGCCATCACTGGCAAACTTGATTTCACTGCAGCGGCAAACCAGTTTCACACCGGGACTTCCGTCTGCCTTGTTGAACTGCTCGATATGCAGGTCAGTGCCAGAGAAAAAACCTGCTTTCCTTTGGTTAGATAAGTAGCAAGCGCCTCGGCTTTGCTCTCCCATCGCGTAACCTCGTACCACTGAGTAGGCTTGTTGCCATCCTCGCCTTTGCGGCCATAGTCGACGGCAACCGGAATGCTGCAAACGGCTGTTGGGTTTTGCCCGCTGGTGTAGCGAAGCTCTGCGTCACGGCCAATTCGGCCAAACTCTGAAACTGGCATGTGATCTCCTACTTGATTCTGACTGAAGACTGGCCGCGCTCAACATGGGCGCCTGGCACCTCGCCGCCATCTTTGATCTTGGCGGCGATGGCCTTCTTGTCTGGAGTGATGTTCGTGGAAATAGTAACGAAGTCATCAGGTATTGAAGACTCGTCGTCCATCACCACCGATTCCCGGCCTTTGGCTAGGGTGTTAGTGAATAGCGGGCAAGTGATCTTTGTGATATTTGCCGCCTCCATGTTCGTGCGTAGATAGTCCTTGATGCCTGTTTGCCGGTTAGTCATCAGGCGCTTGCGCTCCTTTAGCCGCTCAAGCTCTGCATCTATCCCGGCCAGGTCAGCGTCCATGTTCAGAATCACATGGCTCACAGCTAAAGCCTTGTCATTAAACTCAGCCTCAATCATGCCCATAGTGTCGTGTATCGCAACGGCCAGGTCTTCGTCTGCGCCCTCGTACAAGGCTGAAAGTTCTTTGAATTGGCCGGTTAGTTGGTATAAAGCGCTCATGCTGCATTCTCCGTTTTTGGCTCAAGCTCAGCTTTTCGTGCTTCAAATGAGCGAGTGAAAGCGATTTTGTTTTTGTCGTCACGGCGGTTTTCCAGCTTCCGCATTGCCGACGCATAAACTTTTTTCAGTTCGTTCAAGGACTGAGCTGTCTCGATCAGGTTCTTATTGGTGGAAAGCCATTCGCGGTATTCCTCAATCTGTCTTTCCCTGGCTTCAACCTTGTCGTCGGCGCGCTCAATTTCAGATTCATTTTTGAGTTCGCTTACATAATGAATGTCGTCGTAGAGGCCCAGGCGGATTTCAGCAGAGAAGCCAAGCTGGCTCAGGCACTTGCCTATGGCGTCGGTGAGAGACTTTTTAGGGGCCTCAAAGTCAGTGGCAACACCGAACTTGTTTTGGGTAATGAATGGCGTGTGCCCGTAGTGGATGACGATTTTTTTCTCTCCATCGGGGCCCAAGTACCAGAAGGCCAGCTTTATGGTGTGCACTTGTGAGTTGCAGAGCACTTCCTTGGTGGTCTTATCGATAATCGGTCCGCCGATATCAAAACGGTCTTCAAGCACGTCATACCCCCAGCCAGTACCGCAGGGGCCGAACACGTCAGTGGCGCGCATTGCCAGGTAGGAAGCGTTAACGGCGGTGCCAGAGAAGCCACCAGGGCCGCTATATTCTTTTGTGTATGCCGGGTCAGTCTTCTGAACTGATTTCCACATTTTTAAATTGTCGGTCATGGCGTCAATTCCCAACCAAATAACTGTTAATGAGTTGCGGCACAGCTATTGCCGCGAAGAAGATTGCAGGACCAAGTAAAGAGTTGATCCAGATTGATAGGCGGCGGTGGCGCTGGTGAGTGGTCATTGGTCGGCCTCAACAGATAGCAGTCGCTCACCGAGCTTGATGCGGTCAGCGATTAATGATCTTGGTATGCCCGTACTCTCGGCGACTTGGCTCAGCGTAAGACCTGTGCGCCGCAACTTTGCAGCGCGCTTGCAGATTGCACGGTTGCGCTTTTCTGCGCCTCCACCGCTCATAACCCACCCACCACAGCAACCGCGAAACACCAAATAGCGCCCAAGAAAAAGGCCATTAGCAGAGTCATCTGAATGGCCTTGGGAACATTGATTGTGATGGTCATGAGGGTTGCTCCTGCATGGCTTCCATTAGTTCATCTATCGAGCTATCAAGGTCAAGCTCACCATCTTCTTCCCTTGCTAGGAATAGATTCCCATTTGAAACCCCGATATCGCTAAATTCATAGTTATGCTGGTCTCGGATAAAATCATAACGTCGCGATTTACGCTTTAGCTCTGCGCGTTCGGCGAGTAGGGCGAGAACCGTTTGCGGATCAAGCAGTGCGATCATGTTCGCGTCATGCACATGATCGACCGCGCCACAAATAAACTCGTCACATGGGCCAGAAACGTAAAGCTCGCCAACTGGAGAGGATTCAGCTGTCCATGGGCCATTCGTTGCTTTAGCGGCTTCCGCCTCAAGCTCAGCGATCAGATCATCAGTAATCGTAGGAACTGTCATTCAATCACCTCGATAAGACATGATAGATTCAAGTTTTGCACAGGCTTTCAAGGCTTCTATAGGGTCGCCAGAGTTAATAGCGTCCCTTATTTCGTATATGCCTGAGCGCGCTTCTTGATAAATGAAATCTACCAAGTTGCTGATTGCACTTTCGTGGGCTTGAGACAAATCTGCCTCCCTCTCCCTGGCCCAAAAAGAAACACTAAGTTTTGCCTCAAGAATGAATCTTTTAGTAATCGAAAATGGCTCTGGGCGCATGCAGATATCAGGCGATACAGTGGTAGTCAGGCCGATGCATGAGAACATGTCTGGCCTGGTATCATGCGTCCTACGCCTGGATAATTTTTTGATTAGATGAGTCATACATACCCCTTAACGCTGAATTTCAGGCCGCGCCGGTTAATCTCGGCAAGCAGCGTGTAGTCGAAAACTCGGTTCAAGTAGTGCGACTCAATAGCTGACATCCTGGCCCTGGCCAGCAGTACCTCGTCGCTCATGGCTTTAGTGCCTGTGTGGCCTTTTCATCAATTGCCAGCGCAACCGCATCTTGCAGCGCCTCAGCCATTGGCTTGACGTTTTGCAGGGGAAGCAGGCGGGCGTCTGTATCGACCATGGTTTTCAGTACGTGCGACCAGAATGCCTCGCGCTGAGCCTTTGGAGCATTGCCCATGATTTCGTCGAGCTGAGACCAGGTAAGCTGATCGCGCAACCGATCTTGCATCTGATCGTGCGCCCGACGCCGTGACTCGTCTTTGTCGATCGCAAAGTAAAGGCTGGCTTCGTAGGTGCCTGCATTGCTGATTGCGTGGCTCATGATTCACCTCCAGCGCATAAGCCGAACACCCAGGCACCTGCAGACCTTCCGCAAGATTCAGATGGTGAGTGCTCGCTTATGCGCTTGATTGATATAGAAACCCCCGACATTGCCGGGGGTTTTTAAGTGGCCGAGTAAGGCATTCTCGGGAGCCTATTAATTAGTCCATGATCGTGCCCTCTGGTATCGCGCCGTTGAAATGGCGGGCGCTCGCTCTGGAATTGATTAGGGGAGCCATCCTTGGCCCATGAAGGGAAGATGTATTGAGAATGGGTGGCCGGGAGTGAATCCGGCTTGTGGACCTTGTACAAATTCGCAAAATCCGTCCGCTACCGTTGCCGATTTCGCGGTGTGGCTTTACATAGACTTAGTCGATTACGCTCGCCCACTCGCGGCGACCCAACTAGCGCATCACCACTGCGCGATACACCCATTCTCAATACATCATTATGCGCCATCCTTGGTCCATGAAGGGGTTAGGCTGATTCAGGCAGACTCATATTCCGTGCCGCATGAATTGCACTTGTAGATATCTGGCTCAGCAACCGGCTTCATTTTGCTGAACACATTACAAGTGCAACTACAGCGAAAATTGCTTGAGCCAATTTTTATCATTACGTTGAGCTCTGGCTCTTCCGGATCAAGCTCTTGCTTATCCATCTATCTGCCCTCTGTTGGCTGGTATTGGTTGATTGATCTGGCCGGCGCTGCAATTTCCGGCTTGCTTGCCTGGCAAGGCTCTCCCCCTTACCTCCTGCCCAAGCTGTTTAGGTTTTGCATTCAGATCAATCACCAATAACAGCCGAGGCCGAAGCCCCGGCGTGTTGATCAGGTGTCGTACTTCTCGCCACAAAACATGCAATAGGACCCGACCATGCTTGCCTTGGCTTTCTTGGTTCTTTCGCCGCCACCTTTCTTTGGGCCCTGATATTAAATAACAGCCTCCAGATAGTGCTTGGAGGTAAAATTCTTTCCCAGAATCAACCCGTACCCGCCAAGACTGGCTTTTATTCCAGTTGCGTCAGCGGGAAGCTGAGCCTTGAAGTGCTCAACCAGGCGCGCCTCGGTATCAGTCATGCAGTTGCACATTTCGCTTCTCCCGTTGATCAACAGAGCGCCCTCATGGAAGGCGCTCAAGTAAAATTTCTGTTTGCACACAATGAAGCGCTGACGGCAGTGGGTATCCGTTGCGACCGGAACCTAAAGAACTCGGCGTGGATGCGGATTCATGCTCAGCGCTTTTTTTATGCACTCATGACCAGTGAATCCCGGCTGGTTACGGGACCGGCTGTACAAATGAGATCCCGGCGATTGCCGGTCGATGCTCTACCGCTAAATGCGACGTAGTGCGCGGCGGGGTTTGTGGTGGTGATGAACCTAGCGCCTCATCTGGAACTCCTTGTGATCAGGCAGCTAAAACCCGGGCCCGCTACTGGCGACAGCCCGGGGTATTGCGTCAGCGGTGATCCCCTTCCGCCGGGGAGACGCCTCGTACCCGCTGCTGATTGCAGGTCGTAGGTGGTCAGTTGGCTGGCATCGGGGCTTCCTGTTCACGCAGCTCGATCAGCGTTGCTGCGCGGTCATCGGTATTACGACATGCGGCGTACAGCCCCTGCGCCTGGTTAAGTAGGCACACCGCATGAAGTCCGGCGCCCCTCATAGCCGAAGCTGAGGGCGCTAATTTGATTCTTTGTTACGCCGCATTCGCGTACCAGGTCATTCACTCGGTTAGGGCATTTCGCCCTCGGCAGCCGTATGGGTTCCCATCGTTGGCAGGGTTTCCTCGTTCACCTGTCTGCTCGCCGGTCGCCGATAGAGGCAATGCGGTTTGTGTTGCGCCTATTTTTTAAAGAGTGGCGCCTTTCGGCTGGGCCGTTGTGCTGGCTTGAGATCAAATATAAGCCAGCTTATTTATTGAGTCAATAAGCATGCTTATATTTTTTATTCGAGGCACGGCTCTGCAAATCACAAGCACAAAAAAGCCCGCTCAGATGCGGGCGCGGCGATTCGGAATTTCAGGCTAGGGCAGGGCGATTACCGGCCGGCAAATCGCGTGCAATAAAAAGCCCGCTGGGTGGCGGGCTAGGGTGCTAGGCGGGGAAGGGTTGATATCAGTGAAAAGCGGAGCTGTAGTGAGCTTGGAAATCACTGAACAATATTGTCGGGGAGAGCCCGCCGAGAACATTTATTTCATCCTCAGCTTTTTGTTTCTTGTCCCGATCATCAACGATGAACAGTACGTCAACTGGCTCTTCGGATTTATTGATGATGACTGCCTTCCTAAGTCGAGCGTTTATTGATTGCTGTACCGGGGCTACAGCATCAACATAGGTGTCTCCCCACAAGAAATCGAAGGTGACATCAATCTTGCCGACACGGAGAGCTGCATTCCTGAGAAGCTTCCTTTCCGGGTCTTTAGCCCGGAGCAGCATCTCAACCTCATAAGTCAGTGAGAAGTCGGTATCTCCCTCGGAGAATCTATCCTCCTCCCAGGTAGCGATTGCCGCCATAAGTCGAAGAATCTTCGCCCCCCAAATATCGAGATCACTCTCAGGGAAAACGCTTTCAAAGGCTCCTGCACTGGTTAGCTCAAAACCGTAGCGGATGCCTAGATTTTCAAGGCCTTTCCAATTCCTTTTGTCGCCAAGAGCATACCCCAGCGAGCGAAGCGCGAAGATTGTTATACCGTCATCCGTGAACTCGATATGGCTTCCGCGCTTTATCAGGTAGAAATCAAGGGGCTTGCCTCCCGGCAATGTTATAGGCGTGCTGATGTAGGTAGCTGGGCCACTACCTACATTGACGGTTTGGCAATGCCACCCCGATTTTGAGAAGAAATCTCCGCATCCAATACTGCACATACCTTTACCCAAATAGATCGTCATCGAAAGGAGTTGATATTGAACGACCGCTGACTTCCATAATTCTAGCGTGTCGTACGAATCGCTCAACCCATCTACGCTCTGTAGCCCCACTGATTGATGACCGAACCTTTTTCGTTATTTGAGCCAAACGCTCATCACCAAGATGGAGGTGAGGCCCGAACATGTCCATTCCTTTTTCTCTATGGGAACGCTCGTGCTCCGGCCATATCTCAAGCATGAAGACGCGGCGCTTTTCTTTACCTTCTCGGTACATCAGCCCATAACTGACGCGCTCACCCATTCTCCCGGGTTGAAATTCGCCCTTGAAGTAGAGGTTAGGAATGGTTACGCGACGATCATCAAGCAACCCGCTGGTGCCTTCAAGCCATCCGCTATGAGATGGTTTTTCAGACCACTCCATATCTTCAGATAGAAACTTGATCCGCCGGCACCATTGGCGACATTCGTCTAGCCAAGTGTCTTTATGCATTTCCGCTCCATGGTAATGTTAGTTCGCTCAAGGCTACGCTGTAGCACCTTGAGTTCGCGCTTAAGGTCTTGGGTAGGCTTGTTGAGCCTCTTACGAGTCTTCTAGAAGCAACCATCGAAGCTACTCACCCATAATCTCCTTATACCGGCGCTGGTATTCCTCGTAAGGGAGGTTTTGCTGCTGGAGCCTTTGAATCTGTTGCTCGCGCGTCGAATATGGAGTTGCGGGCTTTTGCGCGGCCGGAGCCTGACGCTGTGGCGCATACGCAGATGGAGCGGTACCGCCGCAACCAGGTTGCGAGCTATCAAGGATGAGATTTCCCTTTACGTTGAGCTCAACGTACCCGACCAGAAAGACAAAGAATTTATTGCTGAGCACTACGTCGCTCAACCCGACCGCACACCGGTCGCTCTCAATAGCGTTATCGATGGCAGTCTCAATGCTTGGCGTACCAAGCGGAATCAATACCACAGCAATTCTGTCGGTACCTTCTACGCGCTTGCCGCTCGTCAGGGCGCCTGATTGAGTATTGAAGTTCTTGGTGCTGGCAACCGTTAGATCGGCAACCCGGGTCGAGCAGCCGGAAAGCATAACCATTGCTGCTATGGCGATGGATAGAAAATTAATGGAGCGCATTGGCATCTTCTTATTGGTTAGAATTTTTCTTCAGCAAGAAGGGCGCTCTGAGCCGCTTCATAGCTATTTTTTGCATCTAGGTTCTGAGGTGAGTAAACGCCAAGCGTAGACATGTATGCCGACCACTTCGCGTAAAGATCTTTTCCAAGGCCAAAAATATTTTTAGGTGGGTTACTCTGCTTGAAAGCTTCTACAGCCTGATCCGAGTCGACAGCGGCGTGCTTGAAACAATCCTGCAGAGATTTGGCATAGATAGCGGCCTGGTCATTCATGCCCATACGAGCAATGCGGTAGCCAGAGGAAGCTTCAAGGCCACAACTGAAGGCTAGAGTCCCTAGTCGGGCTTGAAAATTCCAGGCGGCAGACTTACCGCTCTCGTACTTATAGGTTAGCGGCTTTAAATCATTGGGCCGCGTCACTGTAAGGTAGTCAGGTGTTTTAGTTCCGGGGCCAGAACAGCCAGAAATAGCTACTGCTGTGGTGATGCAGCCTATCCAAAGTTTGAGCATATCAATCCCTTATACCTTTCTATTTGGCGATGCTTAGCCCACGTCGACGGCGCACGGTTGACCACCAGAAGACCCAGCCAAGAATGCGCAGCTCTGACGCCTGCTGAGCGGAAATAACTTCGTCCGGGTACTCTTCGTCATTCTCGCTACGGATGCGCAGACCACCACCTGGCAGTCGATATAGATACTTAACCCGAAGCATGCCGTCATGGTCAAAGGCGTAAATCTCACCGTCTTCGATATCAACCGAGCCCCGATCAATACCGATGGTCGCGCCATCCATGATTAATCGCTCCATGCTGCGCCCGCGAACAGTAGCGCAAGCGGCGTTTCGCTCAAGCACTCCAGCTTCGCGCAGGGTTGATTTAGCGAAACGCAACAATCGCCCGGGCGCTTCTATAACCTGTGTCGCCCCACATCCGGCTGCCATCTCGACTTCCTTATATAGCGGTATGGCGACCTCGTCATCTCGCAACGGGGTATCGTTATCCCATCCTGACATTACACCGATCAGTTCGGCGTTTGGCTCAATCTGCTGGGCAAGCATTTCTCCACGGCCAGTTTCTAGCCAAATAGGGCTTACTCCGCACTGAGAAGAAATCTTGATTAGGTGCACGCTCTGAAGGTTCTCACCCTTTTCAAGCTGAGAAATTACAGGCTGCGAAATGCCTACGCGCTCCGCTAACTCTTTTTGAGTAAGGCGGGCGTGAGCACGGGCGGCTTTGATGCGTTTTCCGAGTTCGTTCATCCGATCAAATTTATAAGGCGGCTTATGCCCTTGCAAATAATCCTGCTTATCTTCTACTATATAAGCGTGCTTATTTTGAGGATTCGTCATGAGCCCAATCGAAACGCTCGTTAAACACTTTGGCGGGCAAATCAACACAGCTAAAGCGCTCGGTGTTTCACAGGCGGCGGTTTCGTACTGGCTTGCTGGAATCCATTCCATGAGTGCTGAGAGTGCATTCAAAGCTGAAGAGCTTACCGGTGGACTTGTCACCGCTAAGTCCCTGTGCACGAAGCAGGTCGCTTAGCTGCCAGTGACGTAACGGCGCGATCAAACCCCGCCTGTGCGTCATTCGGCTGTGTAGGCCTGAGCAGTAGGCAGTTTTTATCAAGTCGCCCGCCAAAACGAAGCTGAGCCGACAGCGGCAGAACTTCAACCAGGGCAGCGATGTGGCAACGAAGGGCGAGCAGTTCGCCTTGCAGTGTTTCAACGGTCGGTTGCATGGGGAAACCCCTTTCAATTGATCAGATGACCGCAGATTAGAGGGCCGGAGGCCATAACAAAATGTCGAATCTACGACAAGAAACTCACACTCAAACTCGCGACTGCGTACTTCGCGCCCATGCATCTGAAATGCTGGCTCGCACCAACCTGTCAGTCGAGGACTTCGCTGAGTCTTTGTACAAGGCGTGCGTATCCGATTTCAGTGGCGACGTACTAGCGCTTAAAAAGGTCCCTGATCTTGACGGCCTGTTCAGTGCAAACGATCAAGTTGGCTACGGCAAAGCAATCGGCCGCTGGAATAAGCGAGTAGAGCGCTGGCTGGCAAAGGACGGCGTTGAAATTCCTTCTTGGCTGGAAGAGCCATGGGTAACGGCACTGCTTCCTGAGTGGCGTGAACGTTGCCTGATCGAACTCTCTGCACGTTACGGCCTTCTGGCTGTTCGCCCTGTTTTTGCCGACACGGGCGACGCCATGCAGGTGTTTGCAGGTATTTCGACCAACCTTGGGCACTTGGCAGGAGTTGGCGGTGAAGTATTTGCAGATTGTGTGTTCGATCACTTGGACGCATCGAATGCCGGTGCGATGGAGGTCCACTGCAGGGCGCTTGCCGCTCACTGCATGGCGATGGCCGATAAGGCCGCTCAAGTGAAAGCGGTTCACTGAATCGCAGGCACAAAAAAGCCACCGGACAGGGTGGCTAATTCGTTACAGCAGTTCGTGAGGTGATTATGGACAGCACAAACCAAAACATCAATACCTCTGTCAGCCAGGCCGCCGCTATTCGAAGCTGGCTTGAAGCAGGCAAGTCTATTACGGCAGGCGAGGCCTTAAAGCAGTTCTCATGCTTTCGCCTGGCTGCACGTATCAACGATCTGCGCATGAGTGGTATGCAGATCAGTTCCCGGCCCGTAGCCGTCATCAACGCACAAGGCAAGCAGGTTCGTGTTGCTGAGTACGCTTTAGGGAGCACTCAGTAATGGCCGGCGACTGGATCAAGTTCGAATTGACCACCCTGGATAAACCTGAGGTCTATCAAATTGCCGAACTGGCAGATATCGACCCAGATGCAGTGGTTGGCAAGCTTATGCGCGTATGGAGCTGGTTTGATCAACAAACGGAAAATAGTAACGCTCCGAGCGTTACTAAAAAGTTACTAGACCGTTCCGTTGGCGTTACCGGTTTCTGCGAGTACATGAAATCAGTGGGGTGGATGTCTGAGGCGGACGGGGTGATAAGCCTTCCGCATTTTGAGCGGCATAACGGCAAGACCGCTAAAAACAGGCTTCTGACTGCGAAACGTGCTGCAAACCATAGGGCTTCATCAAACAAAAGTAACGCTAGCACCGTTACATCTGCGTTACCTAAAGAAGATGTAGATTTAGATTTAAAAGCCTCTCTTAAGGGGCAAGGCCACATAAACCCAAACGACCCGATTGAGATGTCATTGGACTGGGTGCCTTGCCCTAAATTACTCAAAGCTTATGCGTTCAGAGCAGGGCTAAACCCTGACCTATTCACCCAAGAAGCTATCGGCCCATTTGCCTGTCACTACAAGCCATTAAACCGCCTGGAAACCCAAGAGGCCTGGGTAAGTCTTTTGGTTAAGTGGTTCGTTCGCGAAAAGGCCTTCAACGCAGGCAATGTTCATAAGTTCCCCGCCAAACAGGCCAATGGCCCTGACTTCGAAAGCCAAGCCTGGCGTGAAGATGACGGGGGTGAGCTATGAAGCCTGCACGCTCAATCACTCCAGCAGCAAGCCGAGGCCTGGCGAACACCAGCAAGACCATTACCACGGCTCCACTAGGCACTGTTGACCCGCAAACCGGTGATGTGGTCGATAGGATATTCCGGCAGCTGCAAGCGATATTTCCGGCCTGGAGGCAGGCCTGGCCAGATGACAAGGCTTTGACCGCCGCCCGTCGCAGCTGGACCAAGGGATTAATGGCTGCGCGGATCAATACGCTTGAACAGGTCCGTTTTGGTATCGAGCGCTGCCGTACCAGTGGATCACCGTTCGCGCCGAGCATTGGCCAGTTCATTGCCTGGTGCCAGCCGACCCCGGAAATGCTAGGCCTGCCCACGGCTGAAAAGGCCTACCGCGAAGCCATCCGCAATGCACACCCTTGCATGGCAGGGATTACCAAGTGGACCCATGCAGCTGTTCATCATGCGGCAAAAGAGTGCGGGTTTTACAACCTGAACAAGCTTCCGGAAGACGCCAGCAAAAAGCTGTTTGACCGCAATTACGCGATTGCAGTGCGTATGGTCATGGATGGCGAGCCGCTTTCACCTATCCCGCTTGCACTACCAGAGCGGGCTGGCGGATGCGCGACAGAGGCCGGTGCCAAATCTGGCTTGGCTGCCCTGAAAAAGGCGATCGTCTCCCCTAAAAGGGTAGAGCTCCCGCCGCATCTTGCGCACCTGGCTGGAGGCTCAAAGCAATGAACCGTCCAACTCAAGAGTTTTTGCGATCACTTGCCAAAGGCTCAATCGTCAACGTTGACCAGGGCAAGGCCGGGATAGTCACGGCCAAGGTCACGAAAGTCACTGACAAGCTGATCTTCGTCAAATTCGGCAAAGAACTGCGCCGTTTCACGCTTGAGGATGGCGGCACATTCCAGGCCCCAAGCCCAAGCAGAGCGTGGCTGATGCCGCTGGAGGTCGAAAATGCATAAGACCTGCTGGCTCATAACCCTGCCTAACCTGCCTTCATTCGCAATGGTCGGCACAACTTCAATGGGTAAGGCCGAAGCCCAGCGCTGCGCTCGGGTTATCTGGCCAGATGCGAGGGTTTCCTGATGGCTGACGTAATCGATCTGGCGAATGACTACGCCGCAGAAGAACTAAGCCGCGCCCTGGCTGGTCGTGTGGTTTTTCAGGGCAATAGCGCCACTCACTGCATTGACTGCGATTGCGAGATACCGCTACTGCGCCGAGAGGCTGTGCCAGGTGTTCAGCTCTGCATTGACTGCGCGGAAATCAAGGAGGCTCGCCGTGGATAGCGTGGAATACATCCTCGACGGTAAGCGGTTCACTTATCGCCCTACTGAGCTAATCGAGGCCCATGCAGAACTTTGCCTGATGCCCGACAGCGAGTTCGAGCAGCAGCATGTTCTGGCAAGGGCACTGCATCTGGCCTGCATGATCTGCTATGTGCTAGACACGCCGACCAGTGACTGCTTGAGCGATGTTGGCGTGATTCATCAGCTTGCACACCTGATCCATTTGGACGAGCCAGCGGTTGAGCTGCAAGACGTGCGCAGGGTGTTCGCTGGGTTGCTGCCTGCTGATTGCGGGGCATTCGGGGTGGCTCATGGCTGAGAAAATCCGCATCAACTCGCTTGCCGAGCTATCAGCCGTCAATGCGGCTATCCGCGCAAAAGGCTTCCCGTGCAACGTGGCTATCACCGGAGCATCACGATCTTTGCCGCAAAACGCCCTGTTTCACAAGTGGTGCGAATGCGCTGCTCAGTTCTTCGTGAGTATGGGCAAGACGGCCTTTGCAACTGGCGCACCGATGAACGCTGAGAACATGAAGCGCAACCTCAAGCAGACCTTCTTGGGTGAAACGGTGATCGAGGATATCAACCTAAAAACAGGCGAAGTAACCCAGCGCTATGAGCTGAAGCACACCAGCGAACTCGACAAAGGCGAAATGCACTCATTCATGACCTGCATTGATGCCTGGGCTTCTGAGCACGGGATATACCTGCCGCACCCGGAAGATAGTGAGTACATGAAGATGCGCGTGAACATGGGAGAGGCAGCATGAACATTGATCGCACAGAGGGCCGTCAATTCGCAGTCGGTGTAGTTCTTTCGGTAATCGGTATGCCTCAAGCCTTCTTTGGCCCTAACGGCTCAGTAAATACCGTGCTGGAGAATCTTGAGCAGACCGCAAAGGCCAAGCAAGAGCAGTACGCCCAGGGCATTCGTGATGTTGTGCGGGAGTGCAGGTTATGACAATTATTGATGACTTACGATCAATCCTTGATGAATTGAAAGATGGGGAGTCCGAAAGGTATTGCCCTCACCCGGAAACTCAAGCGTTTCTTATCGGCTTAGAGATATCCCCTAATTTAATGTCAGCACCTTTTGTCATGTCTCGTGCAGTGGCTGACCGCTGTATCGAATTGGGCATGCATCCAGATGACATTATCGTGCTTAACAAATTGCCTGCAGCGGTAGCAGCCAAAGAAATAGTTGCCGGTGAATTCGTGCGCAAAGGGAAGGGGCAGCGCAAGTCTGGGAGATCACAGCGCTGGGGTCGGGGATCTAATTTATGATTTCCAACCGAAAGCCAAAAACATGCCGGTGCTGTAAGGAGCGTTTTACCCCTTCAAAACCTCTGCAGGTCGCATGCGGCATAGCTTGCGCGGTGGTGCTGGCCAAGTCCAAAAGCGATAAGCAGCGCAAGGCACTGGCTCAGGTTGAGCGCGCTGAAATCAAGGTTCGCAAGGAGAAGCTGAAAGGCCGTGGCGAATACGTCAAAGAGGCTCAGCAGGCTTTCAATGAGTTCATCCGCTGGCGTGATCGGACGGCAGGTCATAACTGCATATCAAGCGGGCGCGCTCTGGACTGGGCAGGGAACGCTGTGGATGCAGGGCACTATCGCAGCATCGGCTCAGCGCCTCACCTTCGCTTTGATGAGCGCAACTGCCACGCACAGAGCAAGCAGGACAACCGCTATTTATCAGGCAACGCTGTGGATTACCGCATTGGCCTAATCGCTCGCATTGGTCTGGAAGCAGTTGAAGCGCTGGAGGCTGACCAGTCACCGCGCAAATACACCATCGACGACCTGAAAGCGATAACAGCCCATTACCGGGCACTGGTGCGCGAACTCAAGAGGGCTGCAGCATGAACTGGACTCAAATGAGCATCTACCGCATCGAATCGCCCCAGGGCTACATCATCAGCAAGAGCAAGGTAAGCGAAACCGCGACCGTGTACGTGGCCCGGGCACCCAAAGGTGGCGTGATCTACGGCGGGCAAAGCTGCGATGACGCCAAAAGGGCTTGTGATACCCACCTGCAGGAGTGCCAGTCATGCCTGACAACGTAACCCCTATCCGTGCGCCGCTATCAGTTCAAGAAATCAACGAGCGCAACGAAGAAAAGTTCGAGGACGCTTTGGTTGAGGTAATCAAGGCAGGCGTTGAAATCGGCATGACGCAGGCTCAAATGGTCGGCTGCATGACTTTCATTATTCAAGAGGTGCTGCCGTATCCACTGGCGGTAATCGAAGGCGGGGACGAACCAGCATGAATAAGCCGCATATCAAGAAGCTGAGCAAGGGAAGCCCGATATATCAGTGCGTGAGCCGTGAGATGGATGAGGCTTATCCATTCATGAATATGTCAGGTTATGGGCTAAGTCCATCAGAAGCATTTACGAGCTGGAAGAAAAGCACGGCATTTCTTAGGGGGCAAGCCTGGGGCGGCGTAACCATTAATTACGAATAAAAACATCACGACCAAGCGGATAAACAGCAGTCAGGGGTGAGGCTCATGAAAATCCTCAAGGGTTTGCGGAATTTGGAAAGCAAGATTACGGCGACGGGCAGGGGAGATCGGTAATGATGAAGCTAGAAGAAATCGAATCGGAATGGCTTAAAGGTTGTGACCACGAAGAAGGTTCAAGACTTCACCCTGAGCTTTGTAGCGGGTGCAAAAAGAAATACGAATTTGCCAAGAGCGAACTGGCTCGCAAGAAAGATCCTGAGGGATTTGAGAGGGCCGAGAAAAAGAAGCGACTAGAGCTTAATGGGTTGGTTGGTGAAAACGGTAAATGCCCAAAATGCGAATCTCAATACATTGGTGTTAGGAGACTTGGAAGAAAACGCACGGACGTGGACAGGTTCGGAAATAAGACCAGATGGACTCTTCAGGACTCGGTAAGTTTGGTGTGCTTGGACTGCGGATTTGAAGGCGACCCTGTTGTACCTGAAATGTACAACGAGCCACATGGCGATGAATTGACCCTATTGCAGGCGGCATTCAAAGGGGGAGAGAAATAATGAAACTACTAAACGCACGTCAATCATGGCATGACGCAATGCACGAAAACCGCGACTCGGTAATGGCCGTTGCTGCTGAGCAGGCCAAGGTCGGCAAGAAGACTGGCGGCGGCGATGGCAAGGTGATCGTAATGCTCGAGAATGAGCATGGGGTGCCGGTAGCTAAATCCTACCCGTCGCGAAAAACGGGGGCGCATGAAACTCGAAGCGGCCGACGCATGAGCGATTCACGCTGCGCGCACATGCTTGCCGCCGGCCTGGTCATGCATGCGATCGACAGCCTGCCAAAGACGCTGCAGAACTTCGGGAACTTCCTCTATTCGCCAATAGCTACTGGCCTGGACCTTTCGGTCGCCCATGGCCTTGTATGGTTAGGGTCTGGCATGGATTCGCTGCCGGAGAAACGCCGGGAGCGTGCCTACTGGATGGCCCTGGCTGCGATGCAATCTCATAAGCGCATGGTTTCAGGCAGGGCAGCAATGAGTCCTACCGAAGTCTGCATGTTCGTTGAGGATCGGCTTTGCGTTCGTATGCATCCTGATAACTGGCAGCGCGACTGGGCAGAGACATGGGAGAAGCTGGCTCGGCATATTGACCGACTGGATGCAAAAACCCTGGCCCCTGTAGCCGCAGTAGTCGACCGGATGAAGGAGCGCGAAGAAGCCGCTTGACGAAATGAAGGGCTAATTGGTATCTTTTAGCCATTGTGAGAAGCCTCACCCCAAAGCCCTGATCTAACCGGTCGGGGCTTTTTTATGCCTACGATTTAGCGGGTAAGCTCAAGGTGAGCCGCCGGCCTTCCAAGCCGAGCTGTTGGAATTTCAGCTTCTAAAGATTTTCTTTCAGGTTCTAGGTATTAGCAGGGTTCCTGAGTGAGCGATAAGAAAAAACTGCAGCTTGGCATGAATCCAAGCACGGCAAGCAATCGCCTCGTTAAGGATACTCTTTGGAGGCTCGTGACTTCTCTCTCCCTTGATCGATGCGTTAGGTGTGGAGAGGTTATGACAAGGGATACCTTTTCAATTGAGCACCTTGTCCCGTGGATAGACAGCCCGGACCCGCAGGAGCTTTTCTTTGACCAAGAAAACATTGGATTTAGCCATTTGTCTTGCAATATGGCGGCAGGGCGAAAGCCCAGACGTAAATATGAGCGATCAACAGGCAGGCATAAGTCAAAAGCAAACCATGATGCTGCGAGGGTTTACAGCCCAAGCAAAAGAAGAGAGCAATATCTGAGAACCGGTAAGTGAAGCACTAAGTATCCGCTCCAAACCCTTGCTTGCACTTGCTGTGCAATCCCTTGCCCGCCACTGACGGGCCTTTTTATTCCTGAATTAGCTCGCCAGGCCTCTGCCGCCATCGTTAGACCGAAGGTGTGCCACGCACAAATTGGCGGGCTTCTATTTGGCCTCGGGCCGACAAAGGACCAGCCCATGAGCACAGTTGCCGACAAATCAATGAGCACTATGAGTTACGCAGGCGGGGGGCTTTCGGTGATATCCGGCCTCACGCTAACAGAGTGGGGCATCGTTATCGGTATCCTGACTGCTCTGCTGACCTTCGCTGCAAATATCGTGTACCAAGTCCGTAAGGATAAGCGTGAGAAGCGCTTGAACGACCTTGAAGTCGAAATGCTGATTCGTCATGGAAGCAAAAAGATTCAGCCCGATATCTGCGCTGCTGAAAAATGAGCATCCGCAAGCGAGTCGCCGTCATTGCGCTGACGTTAAGCGTGGCGGGGTTCTCTGCCTGGCAGGCTCACGAAGGCTTCACGGATCAAGCGGTAATCCCAACCGAAGGCGATGTGCCAACCATTGGCCACGGCTCAACCCGTTACGAAAACGGTGAGCGGGTCAAGATGGGTGACACCATCACGCGCAAGCAGGCTGAGGTTCTCGCCCGCAACCTGATATCGAAAGATGAGCAAGACCTGGCTAAGTCACTGCCGGGCGTCACGCTGTATCAGGAAGAGTTTGATGTTTATATCGATTTCATCGGCCAGCACGGCATTGGCACATGGCGCAAATCGTCGATGCGGCCAAGCCTGCTGGCTGGAAATTACGTTCAAGCCTGCAAGTCCCTGCTCAAGTACAAGTATGCAGCTGGCTATGACTGCTCGACACCGGGCAACAAGCGTTGCCATGGAGTGTGGACCCGCCAGCTCAGGCGCTATGACGCATGTATGGCAGCCCAATAGGTAACGATATGGCCGCGCTCTTACTGATTGTTATTGGTGCCGTGTTCTACGTTATGAGCCATATGACTGACGAAAAGATGGTTGCGGTTGTTCGGTTTGTTGCCGCTCTCGCGATTGGCGCCTCTGGTGTTCTGGTATACGCGGTCCAGTTGCTTCAAACGGTGATCGCATGATCCTTGTCTACTTCATCATCGCGGTATTGACCGGCCTAGCAATCTGGCTGGCTAATGTAGTGAAGAAGCGTTACCAGGAAATTGACTTCCTTGCCTGGGTGCTGAGCTTATCTGCCTGCTCATTCGTGCTGATCATTGATTTGATGTTCTGCCTGGGTGCGTGGCTGTCGTGACCGCAAACCTAAAAATGGTCCCGGTATGGGTCTGGCTTCTATTGGCTGGTGTCGCAAAATTCGGCATCCAGCAATACCGGCTAAACGCCGCTCAAGATGATGTGGCCGAACTGCAAGACCAACTGAACACCCAAACAGCCCGCGCTGATTCGCTGAATAACACTCTGCGCCTCAGTCGTGATCTGGTTGCTGACCGCGATCAAGTCGACACGGAATACACAAAGGCTATTGCCGATGCCAAGACTGCTAACGATCAGCTTCGCGCTGACATTGTTGCTGGCCGTAAGCGGGTGTGAATCAACGCCACCTGTGTGCGTGATTCCGGCAATACCGGAGCCACCAGCAGCGCTGATGCAGGAAACCCAAGACTTACGCCCGATGCTGAACAGGCCCCCGCCGATCTCGAATACGAAGTAGAGCGGCAAAGACAGCAGATTTTTGGCTTACAGGCATACATCAGGAAGCTGATTGCACGCCTTAATGCATTGAGAGGTTGAGGTCATGGCCAAGCTAACTATTGAAGCCAAGCTGACCTATGCCTGGTGGTGGCCTTATTACCTGTTCGGCGTTGTCGCAATGATGCACCTGACTGGCCTTAAGGTTGATAAGTCCAAGATAGGTAAGTGGCACGACAGGGCATGCACAGTTGAAATGATCGGTGAGAAGCGATGACAGGCATAAGCCGCATTTATTCCGAGAAGCCGGTATCAGCCCAGGTCAACGATTCACTCAACGCAATGTGCGAAGTGATGGCAGGGGCAATCAACAAAGCCAAGGCGGATGGAGTACCGCAAGGGCTCATTGTTGGGATTTTGTCGGGTTACCAGCACGAAGAAACAGCCAGGATGCTGCAGATCCGGGATGCGATGGAAGAATAGGTGTGCCGCAGGTTCTTGGCATCAGTCAGTCGTAACACCGCGACCTTTTAGTTGTGGCATGCTGATGGTTCGACCACACAGCTAGGGCGGCAGCCATGACAAAGAAAGAAGAAATCCTTTTAGAAACCATCACAGCAATTGATGACCGCGGGGTTGAGTATTCAATTCAGCACATCCAGGAGTATCTGGTCAGTGATGGGGAGCGAATAAAAGGGTACTCAAGGTATCAGCTTGCTAACGGCGGGGCCGTGAATTTTATCGATGAGAACACGTTTGGAATTGTCACTCGGGGAACTACTGCAAAGCGAAAGTAGATCAATAACTGCCTTGGCATAATCCTGACAGTTAAAAAGATCGCGGTAACAGGTTAATGGCGCTTCACTTGATAGCAGCGCCATTAACCCTGAGAGAGCGCTACTGCGCGTTACGCCTTTCGCACTCAGCTATGGCGTCAGCTTCAGCATCGAACTCCGCATAGCGCTCGCCGCTCTTGGTGTGTTCAACGACAAAACAATACTGGTTGGCTCGCATCGGGGGCGCCATTTCTCCTGGCTTGATACTCTGGACAACTACCTTTGGCACCCTGCGCACTTCATATTCAGCCGCCATGGTTCACTTCCTTCTACGGGTTAAGTTGAGCCTCACTATTACCGGCAACAAACCACCATTTCAAGCACTCGAGCGAACTCATGAAAGACAAGAAAACTGACTGGGAGGCGATTGAGCGAGCCTTCCGGGCTGGCGCTCTGTCTATCCGAACCATTGCTGATCGCAACGGCGTAAGCGATACCGCAATCCGTAAGCGGGCCAAAGCCGGTGGATGGGAGCGGGATCTATCCGAACAAGTCAGGAAAGAGGTTCGCAATAAGTTGGTTCGCGGCGAGGTTCGCGAAGAACAATGTGCGAACCCTGAGTATGACGCTGAGATTGTCGAGGAAGCAGCAGAGGAAGGCGCCCGGGTAGTTCGGTCGCACCGCCGTGACATTCGCAAGGCGACAAACCTTGCTGATCTGCTGATGGACGACTTGCTGATGACTATTCAGCAGCGAGAGGCCATTGAGGATGCGATTGATGAAGATACCCGCGACGACAAGTCAGGTCTGCGGCGCGGAAGCATGATGGCGGCGGTGAGCTTGCCCAGCAACGCCAAGACCTTGTTCCAGCTTTCATCGGCCATGAAGAACCTTCAGGTGCTCGAGCGTCAAGCATTTGGACTTGATGACAAGGATGCGCCAGGTGATTCGGATGAACTCTCCAAACTGATGGACGAATTATCGAAGGAAGCCTAAATGAAGCCCGAGCACTTGAAGCTGCTCAGGGATAAGCAATGGCGCCTGAACAATCTGTATTTTATTACCGACAAACAGGGCAAGAAAGTCCGCTTCCGGATGACGGCGGAACAGATTGAATACTTCGAAGGGATGCACACCCGCAACATCATCCTGAAGGCCAGGCAGCTAGGCTTTACGACTGAGTGCTGCATTATACAGCTTGATGCTGCACTGTTTGAGTCGGCCAAGTGCGCATTGATTGCCCACACCTTGAACGACGCTAAGCGCTTGTTCCGGGAGAAGGTCAAATACGCATACGACAACCTGCCATCCGAGATACGTGCGGCCAACCCGGCCCGCAACGATGCTGCTGGGGAGCTGGTATTCAGCAAAGGCGGATCGGTTTACGTCAGTACCTCATTCCGTGGTGGCACGCTTCGTTACTTGCATGTATCGGAGTTCGGGAAGATCTGCGCCAAGTTTCCACACAAGGCCCGCGAGATTGTTACGGGAGCCTTTGAGGCTGTGGCAACTGACTGCTTTGTAACGATTGAGTCGACGGCAGAGGGCAGGGCCGGATATTTCTTCGACTACTCGCAAGAAGCAGAAAAACAACAGGCATCCGGCTCGCCGCTCGGTCTGCTGGACTGGAAGTTCTTTTTCTTCGCTTGGTGGAAGAAGGCCGAGTATGCCCTTGAGGCTGCCGGGTCGATCCCGCAGAGGTTGAGAGATTACTTTGCAGAGCTTGCGTCACGGCACGGGGTCACGCTAACAAATCAGCAAATGACCTGGTACGCGGCAAAGGAAAGAACGCTCGGCGATGACATGAAGCGGGAATATCCCTCACTTCCGTCCGAGGCGTTCCAGCAGTCAATCGAAGGCGCCTATTACGCCAAACAGTTTGCAGGGCTATACGCCAAGAATCGAATAGGCAAATTGCCAGATAACAGTCATCAGCCGGTGCACACCTTTTGGGATATCGGCGTTGGTGACTCGACTGCGATCTGGTTCGTTCGCGAGATTGGCGAAGAGTTCCACATCATCGACTACTACGAGAACAGCGGTGAAGGCCTACGGCATTACATGAAGGTGCTGAAAGACCGGGGTTATACCTACGGTGAGCACTGGGGGCCGCATGACATCGATAACCGCGAGTTTGGCAGCGATGGCAAGACCCGCCGCGAGATAGCCAAAGAAGGCTATGAGATCGACGGAAGCAAATACAGCATCAAGTTCCAGGTTGTGCCAAAGCTCGGCGTTGATGAGGGCATTGAGCATGTCCGGGAGCTGCTATCCCGCTGCGCATTCGATGATGAGAAATGCGAAGAGGGCATAGCCTGCTTAGAAAACTACCGGAAAGAGTGGGACGACAAGCGCGGCTGCTGGAAAGACAAGCCGCTGCATGACTGGGCATCCCACGGTTCAGATGGTTTCAGATATTTCGCAGTAGCCAAAGGCCGCCGCAAGCGCACCGCTTCAAGCCAACAACTCAGGATGTAAAAGCATGGCAAACGACCAAAGCACAGTCATTCCAGCCGTACAGGCTATGCGGGAAGACTGGACCGTTGTCGATGCGCTTATGGGTGGCACCAAGGCTATGCGTAAGGCGGGTGAGTTGTTCTTGCCCAAGTGGCCGAAGGAAGAGGCTGACGCTTACAAGGATCGGTTGAACCTGTCCACGCTGCTGCCTGCTTATAGTGAGACGGTGCAGAACATGACCGGGCGAGTATTTGCCGACGAAATCACGCTCGGCGATGACGTTCCGGGAGATATTGTCACGCTATGCGACAACATTGATCGCCAAGGCAACAATCTTCAGGTTTGGGCTCAAGACCTTTTCCGCGCCGGCATAGCTGACGGCTTGTGCCATGTGCTGGTTGATTATCCTCAGGCCGAGGGGATCAAGACAAAGGCAGATGAGATTGCTGCAGGAGTACGGCCGTATGCGGTAATCATAAAGGGTAGCCAGGTGCTTGGCTGGAGAACATCTGGCGCTAATGGCGAGCAGGCGCTCAGCATGTTCCGCTACAAGGAGACCGTTGAGGAAAGCGACCCCGAAAACGAGTTCTCCACCAAGTCTGTTAATCAGATCCGCGTATTGGAGCCTGGCAAGTGGGCAACTTACCGCAAGGTTGATGCCGGCAAGGGCAATTCAGTCTGGGCAATGTACGAGAGCGGCACAACAACGCTTAACCAAATACCGATCACAACTTTCTATACCAAGCGCACGGGCTTCATGACCGCTAGCCCGCCATTACTGGAGCTGGCGCATTTGAATATCAAGCACTGGCAGAGCCAGAGTGATCAAGACAACATCTTGCACATCGCGCGCGTGCCCATGCTTGCCGTAATCGGCGTTGAGGACAGCTACGAACTCAAGGTTGGGACCGGCTCAGCAACCAATCTACCCGTTGACGGTGACATGAAGTGGGTTGAGCACAACGGCAAGGCTATTGAGGCTGGCCGCCAATCACTGCTGGATATTCTTGATGACATGCGTATCGCTGGCGGCAAGCTCTTGCACAAAGAGAAGAAGGTCACCAAGACCGCGACTCAGGCTGAGGATGAGGAAGCGCAGGAAATGAGCCCGCTGCAGACCATGGCAGGCCAGCTTGAAGACGCAATTGACCAGGTGCTCCAGTTCTTCGCTATGTGGCTCAAGCAGACGAGCGGCGGCAAGGTTAAGGTCAATGGCAACTTCGAGATCGATTACGCACCAGAAACCACGCTTCCATTCCTGATTAGCATGGTCAATGCCGGGCTGCTGAGTAAAGAGTCATTCTTTGCCGAGGTTAAGCGTCGTGGAGTAGTGAGCGGCGATATCGTGTGGGAAGAAGAGAAAGGCCGCATCAGCACCCAAGGTCCAGCCCTGGGCGCGCTCTAATGCCAACCGTTAACGAGACGCTGCTTGATGAGCAGATAGCTCACTCTGAGTCGATGATCAAATACAGCAATGGCGTGGTAAACCGCATCATTGCACTGCTTAACCGGGTTGATGCGAGTATTGCCCTGGAGTTGAGTGAGGCGCTTGACCGGCTGCCGGCCGATAGCTTCTCTGTCCAGCGCCTGGAATCACTGCTTGGATCAGTGCGCTCGCTTAATGCCTCTGCTTACGCAGGAGCCCTGGATAAGCTGCAAGAGGAATTACTAGAGCTGGCAGGCTATGAGACGGGCTTTCAGTTCGAGCTGTTCAAGGCGACGTTACCGCAGCCGGTCCTGATCCATTATCCACTTGCTCAGGTAACCGCTAGCCAGGTGTACGCCGCTGCAATGGCGCGACCATTCCAGGGCAAGTTGCTGCGCGAGTGGGCGCAAGGTATTGAAGAGTCACGTTTAGCCAAGATCCGCAACGCAGTCCGCGAAGGCTACGTGCAGGGCAAGACGGTTGACCAGATTGTCAGGGGTATACGCGGCTCTCGAGCTGAACAATACGCTGACTCACTACTGAACTTCGCAAGGCACGACCTGGCCAGCATTGTTCGCACTGCTATCAACCACACAGCATCCGTTGCCCGCGAGAAATTTTACGCGGCCAAAAGCGACAACATGAAGGCAGAGGTCTGGCGCTCAACGCTGGACACAAAAACCTCTGACCCATGCCGGATACGTGACAGCCTCAAGTACGAAGCACTGACCCACAAGCCTATCGGCCACAAGGTCAAGTGGCTGCAGGGCCCTGGCCGGATTCACTTCAATTGCCCGTCGACATCCTCCCCGGTAACCAAAAGCTGCCGCGAACTAGGTATCGATTCGGACGAAAGGACCGCTACAGAGCGGGCCAGCATGGATGGAGCTGTACCGGCTGATACAACCTATGCCGAGTGGATACAACGCCAGTCATACGCCCGCCAAGAGCAGGTGCTGGGTGTTACCCGGGCGCAACTGATGCGCGACGGTGCCAAGTTGAGCGATTTCTATTCACCGTCTGGCGAATGGTTGACGATCGACCAGCTTAAAGAGCGGGACAAGGCTGCATTTGCGCGTATTGCGGCGTAAGATTGCCGCATGACTGAACGACCAAACCTGCACGTTATCCACGGAACCCCGGCGCCAGAAACTCCGGTTGAAACTGTGCGCAAGCGTGTTAAGGCAATGCCTAAGCCGCCTGAAATGCCTCAGTGCAACAGGTGTGGCGGGCGTGAGTACATCGAAGCCAAGATCGGCGCGGGCAAGATGGTGACCAAGCAAAGGTTATGCGTGCTGTGCCTGATGAAGGGCGAAAGGGTGGTGATGTAACTTCGGTTCGGGCAGTATTCCTGATGCCAATAACACAACAGGAATTTGCCAGATGGATGCAGACGAATTAAAAGCTTGGGACATGTTTGCCGCCGCCGCGTTAAAGCATACGACTGAGCGATATGTAACTAGACCTGAACTTGCTGCTGAGCAGGCAGCAACGTTTGCCGACGCAATGGTCGAAGAAAGACGCAGGCGAGAAATCGTCGAATAAGGACACCACAAGGCTCGCTTCGGCGGGCCTTTTTATTACCCAAAATTCAAGCCTCGGCAAACGCCGGGGCTTTTTTATGCCTTTGTTTCGGATGAGGCGGGGCGCAAGTGGCCGGATGGCCAGTCAATTGGGCGGATGCCCGGAGATCCACATGAAATTGAAACTCGATGAGCAAGGCCACGCGGTACTGCAAGACGGCAAACCCGTCTATGTCCATGATGACGGCAAAGAGGTGGCGTTTGATGCACCTGGAACCGTTGCCACGATTACCCGCCTGAATGGCGAAGCGAAGACCCACCGGGAACGCGCTGAGTCAGCAGAAGGAAAGCTGAAAGGCTTTGAAGGTATCGAGGACGGCGCAGCGGCTCGCAAGGCTTTGGAAATCGTAGCGAACCTTGACCAGAAAAAACTGGTGGATGCCGGTCAGGTCGAGCAGGTCAAAGCAGAAGCAATCAAAGCAGTACGGGCTGAATACGAGCCTGTGGTTGCAGAGCGCGATAAGTACAAGACCGACCTCTATAACGAGATGATCGGCGGGAATTTCTCTCGCTCGAAATTCGCGGAAGAGAAGGTGGCAGTGCCGCGCCATATGCTGCAAAAGACCTACGGGGATAGCTTCAAGATTGAAGAGGGCAAGGTTGTCGCTTATGACGGCAACGGCGCCAAGATCTTCAGTCGCTCGCGCCCTGGTGAACTCGCTGATTTCGATGAAGCGCTCGAGCTTCTTATTTCAAACGACCCATACCGCGACAACATCCTCAAGGGTTCTGGTGCCAACGGCAGCGGCGCGCCTTCTGGTGGTGGCGGTAACGGCGGCAAAGCAACTATGACCCGTGCTCAGTTCTCCGCCCTTGGCCCTGCCGAACAGGCAACAGCGGCCCGGGAAGCAACTATCACGGATTAACGCCCAATCCAAGTGATCCCAGGCCCGCATTTGCGGGCTTTTTCATTTCAAGGAGCCCGCAATGGCTAATACACTGACTAACCTCATCCCTGACATGTACGAAGCACTCGACCAAGTGTCGCGTGAGCTGACCGGCTTCATTCCGGGCGTCTCCCGCAGCTCGGAAGTTGCCCGTGCCGCCCTCAACCAGCAAGTAATGGTGCCGATCACCACTGCTGCATCTTCTGCCGACAACACCCCTGGCGTTAATGCGCCAGATACCGGCGATACAGTCGTGGATAACGTGGCTGTCTCGATCACCAAGTCCAAGCACGTTCCGGTTCGCTGGAATGGCGAGGAAACCAAAGGCCTGACCAATGCTGGAACGTTCAGCACCATTCAGGCTGATCGCTTCTACCAGGCGATGCGCACGCTGGTAAATGAGATTGAGGCCGATTTGTGGGGTGAAGCCTACAAACACGCTAGCCGTGGCTATGGCACCGCCGGCACTACTCCCTTCGGCACTGCCGCAGACATGACCGACTTTGCCGGCGTCCTGCGAATCCTGGAAGAGAACGGCGCGCCAACCAACGACCTGCAGCTGGCCCTTGGTCACGCAGCAATTGGCAACCTGCGCGGCAAGCAGTCCGGACTGTTCAAGGTTAACGAAGCCGGTTCCAGCGACATGCTTCGCAACGGTATGACTGACCGCCTGATGGGTATGGCGATTCGTCACTCCCATGCGATTGGCGTGCACACCAAAGGCACCGGTGCCAGCTACGTTACCAGCGGCTCGACCGCTGTTGGCGTGAGCGACATTGCGCTGGTAACTGGTACCGGCACTGTGCTTGCTGGCGACGTAGCGACCTTCGCTGCTGACACTGCCAACAAGTACATCGTCAATACCGGAGTTGCAGCTCCCGGCACCATCAGCCTCGGCAAGCCTGGTGCGCGCGTGGTCATTCCGACCGCCAACGCCCTGACTGTCGGCAACAGTTACACCCCGAACGTCGCCTTTGCGCGCTCGGCCATCGTTCTCGCGACTCGCGCCCCAGCCATGCGGGAAGGTGGTGACTCGGCAGATGACGTGATGATGAACACCGACCCGCGTACCGGCCTGTCGTTTGAAGTAGCCGTGTACCGTCAGTTCTTGCAGACCGTCTACCACGTCCGTTTGGCTTGGGGCTTTAAGGCCATCAAGCCAGAGCACACCGGTGTTCTGATCGGTTAATCAACCACAACGACAACCAGGGGCTTCGGCCCCTGCGTTGTTTCTGGAGATTGAAAAATGGCTGGACTTACTAAAGCACAAAAGGCGGAAAAGGCATTGCTTGCCAAGGCCGTCGAACTGAGCGGCGTAACTGCCGAAGAATTTGCTGATCTGAAAGAGGAAGAGCAGGCGGGTTTTATCGCTAAAGCTCAAGAGGCTATCGACGCCGATGAGGCAGAAGCCAAGCGCCTCAAAGACGAGGCCGATGCCGCCAAAGAGCCACAGGTCGACAATTCCCACCTGGTCAAAGTGGCCAAAGATGGCGAAGAGCTTGAAGTGCACCCGGCCTGCTTGGCTGACCATAAGCGACTCGGCTGGAAAGAGGCTTAATCCATGGCGCTGGTAATCGAAGACGGCTCTATCGTCCCCGGCGCCGACAGTTACTCGACAGTGGCCGAACTGGACGCCTATGCAACCAACTATGGCGTGACCATTCCGGATGACGATGCCGCCAAGGAATCCGTGCTTCGTCGTGCTTACCTTGAAATGAACGCCATGCCATGGAAGGGCGAGCCGGTAAGTATGGATCAAACAGGCGCATGGCCTCGGTATGACGTGTGCCGGGGCAGGTTTATCCTGCCGTCCGATTCCATCCCGCCAAGTGTTAAGCAAGGCCAGATGGCACTGGCAGCAGAGATTCATGGTGACGACCTGGTTGATCCCGATACCAAGCAGGGCGCAATCACCAGAGAAAAAACCGGTCCGCTTGAGACTGAGTACGCCACCATCAGCAAGTCGGCCAGCAAGCCTGCTGCAACGCGGCAGAGTTATGCGCAGTTCACCGGCCTGCTTGAGTCGTCCAATCAAATCAAACTGGTGCGCGGCTAATGGCAGACCAATACGACCGCGCCAAGGCCCAGGCTGCGCGCATGCTTGCGCCCCGTAGCCGTGGCGGTAAAGGGCTGGAAATGACCCTTCGACATACAGTCAAGGGCAGCTATATACCTGGCGGCACAGCCAACCCTGACACAGTCACTGACTACCAAGGTTCGGCATTTCGTGACACCTACAAGCTGCAGGATATCGATGGCAGCTTGATCAAGGCAGGGGACGTTAAGTTTCTGGTATCGCCGGTTTTGCTGGACGAAACAGATACTCCTGAGCCGGTAACGCAAGACAAGGTAATTTTCGACGGTGACACCTATACCGTTGTTGGGGTCGTACCGTGGAACTACGCAGGCCTTGCGGTTGGCTTTGAAGTCCAGGCCCGCAAGTGAGCTTTAGCCTGGACATAAGCCGATGGGTTGAGGAAAAAGCCAAAGGCAACATGATTCAGGTTGTGCAGAAGGTATCGATTGACGTTATCGGCGCTGTGATCGACCGCTCACCGGTCGGTAACGCTGAGCTTTGGGCTGTAAACCAAGAAGCCGCGCAGTACAACTTTGAGGTGATCCGGTTCAACGATTCACTTCGCCAAGACCCTGCGAACCTGAATAGGGAAGGCCGCCTGAAGAAGGGCCGCAAGGTCAATGACAGCATGGACATTATCAAGCCGGATGGATATGTCGGCGGACGGTTTCGCGGCAACTGGCAGGTCACCTTTGAAACCAAGGCTACAGGCCAGCTAGACCGGGTCGACCCGCACGGCGCCGCCACTAAGGCGGATATGGCCGGCACGGTAATTCAGTTCAACGCCGGCATAGGCACGATTTGGGCGGTAAACAATCTTCCGTATGGACCTCGGCTTGAGTTCGATTCTTGGTCAAGCCAGGCCCCCAATGGGATGGTCCGGATCACTATCGCTGAATTCCAGCAATTCGTTAATAAAGCCGTAGCGAGCCTAAACAAATGAGCCAGAGCTTAATTCGCCAGCTGTTCGAGTCGCGGCTGGCATCGTGGGCGGCTGCACGGGTGCCATCCATACGGGTGGCTTACCAAGACGTTGAGTTCACCCCCGCATCGGGTGAAATCTATCTGCGCTGTTTCGTCCTGCCGTCATCAACTGGCAGCGAAGACCTTGAAGGCGTGCACAAGATTTACGTAGGTGTTTGGCAGGTCAACATAGTGACGCCATCCGGTTCCGGCATGGGGGCCGCAGAAAGCCTTGCCGCCGAACTGCAGGCGCTATTCCCGAACAATCTACCGCTGACCAGCGGATCTTTCACTGTAAGCGTTCGCACACCACTGAGTATCGCCCAGGGCCTGCCTGACGGACTCAACACCATTACCCCGACTTCGCTGACCTATCGAGCGGACACGATCTAGCCATGAACGAAATCACCAAAGAGTTGCACCGCAACCTGATCCGCGCCGCGAAGGCTGCAATTGCTGCCTGGGAGCGCTGGCTGAAAGCGAAGGAAGAAGATCATGCAGAGTAAAGATTTGCCAGCGGCACGAGCTGAGCTTGAAAGCGAGATGAGACAGTCATTAACGGCGCTGATGGATTTCTTCAAGAGCCGGTCAGGCATCGGTGTCGGGGCGATTGATATCCATTTTGTTGATGCTCGCACCATTGCCGACCCTTGCGAGGTGATGGTTATCTCGTCTGTCGATGTAGAGCTTTCCCTGTAACAAAACCCACGCTTCACCGGGCACGCCATCTAGTCACGCCTTCGGGCCCCGCTAGAACGCACGCCTCCCCGGAAATTCAATCCGAGGAGGTAACACCCATGAGCGTATCGCTCCCAAACGGCGCAGTAGTCGCTATCGCAGCTTCGTACGACGCCCCTGTATCCGTAACAGCCATCACTAATGCCAATCCAGCGGTTGCAACTGCAACTGCGCACGGCCTAACTGATGGCGACCTGATCGAAGTAACTTCTGGCTGGTCGCGCCTGAACAGCCGAGTGGTTCGTGTCGCTAACTCCGATACAAACACATTCGAACTGGAAGGCATCAATACTTCCGATACGAATCTGTATCCGGCGGGCGGTGGCATTGGCTCGGTCAAAAGCATCGCGACGATGACGCAAATCACCCAGGTGCTGGAGTTCACCACCTCGGGCGGTGATCAGCAGTTCGTGACCTACAGCTTCCTTGAGGAAGACGTAGAGCACCAGATCCCGACCGTCAAGTCTGCATCCAGCTTTGCAATGACCATCGGTGATGACGCCTCTCTGCCTTGGTATGCATTGCTGTCTGCTGCCAACGATGACCGCGTACCGCGCGCCGTTACGGTGACCCTGCCAAGCGGATCGCTGATCGCATACAACGGCTACGTAACGCTGAACAAGACACCAACTCTGACCAAAAACGAAATCATGGGCTTGCAGTCCACGGTATCGCTGACGTCTGAGCCGGTGCGCTACTCAGCTTAAGTGGCCAAAACCAGCCCTCCCTGTGAGGGCTTTTTTACGCCCAAGGAAACAACATGACCAAGTTTAAGCTCGATGCAGACCCGACCTTTGAAGCGACTGTAGATATCCCGGTACCAGGTGGGAAGTCAGCGCCAGTCAAGTTCACGTTCAAGCATCGCACCAAAGATGAACTGGCAGAGATGTTTGGCCCGAAAAGCAAGCTGAGCAACGCGGAAACGGTGCTGAAGATCGTTGCTGGCTGGGACCTGGACGATGAGCTAAACGAGGCCTCAATCAACAAGCTCGAGCAGAACTATCAGGCTTCCATTAACGCCATCGTCAACAAGTACGTTGCCGAAATCGGCCCGGCCCGCCTGGGAAACTAAAGGCGGCTGCCCGAAAGCTCTACGAGAAGGGCACAGATGATTCCGAACTGGCCCGCTTCGGCTTCAGCCGCGAAGACTATGGCGAGAGTGATGCGTTTGGCGTTTGGCCAGAGAACTGGCAGGCGTTCGGCGTATTCATGACGCTTGGGACCCAATGGCGAATCGGTATGTCCGGGCCAACTGGAATCGATTACGCCGTTCTTAACGATGTATTCCGCTTAAACCAAATCCCCAAGGCCGAAAGGCCCGACACATTTGCAGCTATCCGCGTGATGGAAGACGCGGCGCTGCGAGTTATCCATGAGAAGGACTGAGCAATGACTGATATCGCGAGCTTAGGTTTCTGGATCGACACCACCGATGTTAAGGGGGCCGAGTCAGACCTTGACCGCCTGGCCGCCACCGGTGCGAAGACAGAAGCCGCAGCAAAAGGTGTCGGTAATGCTTGGTCTGGCGTGGGGAGCAAGGTCAGCGGCGCGAATAGCGCCATCAAGTCAACCTCAACCGCAGTGCAGCAAGGGAATGCCGCACTTAAAGCGCAACAAGTAGAGCTTGGTAAGCTGCTTGGGCAGATTAATCCGGTGGTTGCTGCCCTGGGGCGTCTGGACGACCAAGAAGAGAAACTGCGCAAGTTCAAAGGCAAGGGGTTGATCGACTCTGAAACCTTTAATGAATACAAGGTCAGGATTGACCAGGCGCGCACCAGCCTTACAGCAGTAGATGGGACTATTCGCAAAACTGGTGTTTCTTCTGCGCAGACCGCTCAGGCGTTACGCCAGCTCCCGGCCCAGTTCACCGATATTTTCACCAGCCTGGCCGGCGGGCAGAGTCCTTTATTGGTTCTGATCCAGCAGGGCGGGCAGATCAAAGACTCGTTCGGCGGGATTGGTAATACATTCCAGGCGCTGAGCGAGCAAGTGCGTGGCTTCTTTGGTGCGTCCGCGTCCTCTACCGCCGGCCTGAGTGGAAGCGTTGCCAATGCGACGGCTCTAGGCTCTGCGCTGTCTGGTGTGGTTGAGCAGCAAGCGGCCATGGCTGCCGGTGCCGGCGATGCAAGCCAAGGCCTGACAGATATTGCGGATAGCGCCAACGCATCGGCAGAGGCGGTGGGCAATGCGCAAACAGCGTTTGCCGGGGCAAGCACGATTGGCTTTGCAACTGTTGCCTGGCTGGCCGCAGCTGCAGCGGCTGCTGTGGCCCTGGGCGTTGCCTATAAGCAGGGAAGCGATGAGTCGACTGCCTATAACAAGGCGCTGATCCTCACTGGAAACATAGCGGGCACCAATGCTGAGAAGCTGGACAGCATGGCCAAGGCCATTGACGACACGGTTGGTACGGAACGCCAGGCCGCCGCGGCGCTGACAGAGGTTGCGGCATCTGGCAAGTTTGCCGCCGATCAGATCCAAGGCGTTGCCACTGCCGCTGTCGCAATGAATGACGCGACTGGGAAGGCTGTATTTGAAACGGTCAAAGAGTTTTCGCGCCTGGCGGACGAGCCAGCCGCGGCGTCTGCAAAGCTGAACCAGCAATACAACTACCTGACCGCATCAATCTACGAACAGATTACCGCGCTCGAGCAACAAGGTGACGCTGCTGGCGCTGCTCAGCTGGCGATTGATTCCTTTGCAGACGCAATGAATCAGCGCTCAAATGAGATCCAGGGCAACCTTGGACTGATTGAGGGTGGCTGGGAGAACATCAAAAGCGCTGCTGCCGAAGCATGGGATGAAATGCTCGGCGTTGGCCGCCCCCAAACACTTGAGGATCAGCTTGCAGCCCTGAACGGCGGCAATGGTGTCGCGTCTGGTGTCGGTAGCGTGGCCGCCAACTATGCGGTGCTTGGGCCAATCGGCGCAGCTAAAGAGCTGTATGACCGGATAACCCCAGTACTCCAGGCGCAAACCGAAGAAGGTCGCAAGCAGAACGACCTGAAACGCATCAATCTTGAGCTGTCGATACTCCAGCGCGATACAGAGTCAGCCTGGCAGGGCGAGCGCGCCAAGGTGAATGCCGCCGCGGTAAGCGCTCAAGATCAGCTAAACAAATCACTGCTGAACTCTCGCACCAATGCCGAGAAGCTGACAGCCGAATACGCCAAGATCGACAAGTTGGTGAAGGATGCCGCCGCCGGAGGGGTGACCTACACCGACAGCCAGATCGCACAACTGCGCGCGGCCGCACAAGAGCAATTCAAGGATAATGCGCCAAAGGCAGCCAAGGCTACGCCTGCTTACCGTGATGATGCGGCCACTCAAATGCCGCTTACCCTGCGGAAGCAAGAAGCCTCGCTTCAAGAGCAGATGAGCAGCGAAACCAAGCTGACGAATGAGAAAAGAAGGCGGGCAGAGTTGGAAGCCGAGATAGCCGAACTCAAGACAAAAGACACCCTGACCGCAGATCAACAGTCTCTGCTGGCCAATCAGGATGCCATCCGGGCCCAGCTTGACCAAAACGTTGCCCTGGCTGACGCGGTCAATCTCCATAAGGAAATGATTGTTGAGCAAGGGAAGTATGCAAGCTTCCAGGCGCGCATTAACGATCAGTTGAACCAGGCGCGTAACAACCTTCAGTTGCAGGCAGCATCGTCAGGCCTTGGCCAGAAAGATGCTCAGCGGTTGCAGGATCAAATCCGCATTCAGCAACAGTTCGAACGCCAGAAAAACCAGATTCAAGAGCAGTTCAACAGCGGCGATATCAGCCAAAACCTATACGACCAAGAAACGCAGGCGCTTAGCGCGGCGCTGAGTGAACGGCTCACCCTCCAGCAGGGCTATTACTCTCAGCTGGACGAGGCCCAGGCCGACTGGCAGACAGGCTATAGCTCTTCAATGGCCGACTTCTTCGACGAGCAGCGCAATATTGCGGCCACGACTTACGACATCGTTACCAACTTGATGAATGGTGTTACGGACGGCGTCAGCAACAGTTTGGCCAGCGCAATAGTGAGGGGCGACGATCTCCAGGAGTCGCTGTATAACGTGGCTCAGACCGTTGAAACTCAGCTTTTGGCATCGCTTATTAAGCTGGGAACTCAATACGCCCTAAACGCAACGCTTGGTGAAAGCGTTGCTGCTGCAACCAGTGCTGCGTCCATTGCCCAGGCAGCAGCAATCGCCGCCGCGTGGGCGCCTGCCGCAGCAGCCACATCCCTGGCCTCGTTCGGCGCGAACGCCGCCCCTGCAGCCGCTGGCATCGCAAGCACCAACGCCTTGGCTGCAACATTTGCAAGCGGGGCCGGCTTTAAAACTGGTGGTTACACCGGTAATGGCGGCATCAACGATGTGGGTGGGGGGGGCCACCGCAAAGAGTTTGTGTTTTACGCAGCCGAAACATCACGGATCGGTATCGACAAGCTCGAATCCATGCGCGCAGGTCGTGATATTGCCACTGCAAGCGCACGCTCCAGCGGATCAGCCAATGATTCGAGCTATATGGGCGGAACCAACCAATACAACACGTTCAACTTTCCAGGCATTACTGATGCACGCGAAGCCAAAAAGGCTACAGCGCAGGCTGCCCGCGACTTTAGCCGGGTCGCCGCTGGTACAAGGAGATACAGCTAATGCCGTTCTTGAACGAGCGATTCCCCGAGAATATAGATTACGGCAGTGGCTTTGCCACCAAGTTTGCCACAACCATTGTCACGGTAGCCGTTGGGGAGTTCGTTTCACGCCTTCACCCGTTCCTGATGACGTCCTTGAATGTGGACTTCCTCCGGCAGCGCGAGGAAGTACTGAACAAAATAATTGACCTGAACATGAGGGCGGGAGGCCCATACAAGGGCTTTCGAGTAAAAAACTTCATCGACTTCTCAAGCAATGCCTACCGGGTTGCGCCAACACCACTTGACCAGGCGATGCTGGCGGTTGGTGCAGGGGTTTATCAGTTGGTGCGCTGGTATGGATCATCGGCAGACCCTGAGTGCTCGCGCCGACTGATAAAGAAACCAGTCTCAGGCTCGGTAGTCGTTGCGGTAGGTGGCCCGACCTATCCAACTGCCCAGTACAGCGTCAACTACAACAACGGCTTGGTGACCATGGCCGCCAACAAGACGCGAGCAATCACAGCCATATCCCAGGCATCAAGCGCGACACTGACAGTCGGCACCAACACCTTCGCTATTGGCGATTCGGTTGTGGTGTCTGCCGTTTCCGGCATGACGCAAATCAACAACCTGCGCGCCCTGGTAACCGCAAAGCCCAATTCAACATCGATCACCATAGCCATCAACTCATCAGCATTCAGCACTTACACCGGCGGGGGAACGGTTCAAACGCAGCCGATCAACTCCGAGGTTGTCAGTGCTGGATTCTATTTTGATATCCCTATGCGCTTTGACGCCGACCTGGGCGGGGTTTTTACCGGCCCAGGTGTACTGGCTGTATCGAGCGTTGGGCTCATCGAAATCCTCAATCCCGACGAATAACAAACCCCATTCAAACAAACCCGCCTAGTGCGGGTTTTCTCGTTTCTGAGGCCCTATGAAATCACACGTCGCTGACTGGCGTACGCGGGTTTACTGCGTCCGAATAATGGCTACTGACGGCAGTGCCGTGCGCTTTACGGCATACCCGACTGATCTGGCCATGAGTAACTCGCAGTTTTACAAGGCCGACTCTGGCTATGAATTTAGCGGTGTCGCCGCATCTTCGACGTTTGCCAGCAGCTCAGTCGACCTTGAAGGGTTCATGACTGGCGCTGTCGGCCTGCTATCGCTGCAAGAGGTCAGTTCGGGCGTCTGGGATAACGCCAGGGTTTACGCCTTTGCAACCAGCTGGACATTGCCGATCGAGGATGAAGAGCCGCTTTGCTGCTGCATCCTCGGCAAGGCCGATATCACCAAAAACAACCAGTACAAAATCGAAATAATGGGGCTGATTGATGTCTTGAGTCAGTCGGTCGGCCGCACATATACCGCCCAGTGCGGCGCTACGCTGTTTGACCAGAACATCAATGGCAACATCATCCCCGCCAACGCCAGTCGCTGCACTGGCCCTCGCTCGGCCCCTGACGGCCCGAATATCGCCGACTACATCGTATCCGGAACCATTACCTCGGTTACCGACCAGTACATGTTTACTGACTCGTCGCGCTCCGAGGTTAATGCCTGGTTCGACTATGGCGAGCTGCACTTTATTTCTGGCGAGAACGCCGGCCTGGCGCCGATCCGGGTCAAGGCCTACACCGCTGGTGGCGTGATCTTGTTGCAAGACGCCTTGTTCTACCTGCCGCAGCCCGGCGACGAGTACGAAATGATCCCAGGCTGTGACAAGAACCATGATGGCGATTGCGTCAACAAGTACGGCAACGGCATTAACTTCTTCGCCTTTCCGCACGTTCCGGCACCATCCGAATACACCCAAGTAGGGCGTGGCGCATGACCGGCGCTGATGTTGTGTCAGCGGCCATGGACCTGCTCAAGGTTCCGTTTCGTCATCAGGGCCGGAACAAGCTGGGTGTTGATTGTGCCGGCGTGCTTGTCCACTGCTTCCAGGCGCTCGGCCTGCCGCACTTCGATACCCAGGGTTACCCGCGCACCCCGTATGACGGAACGCTCGAAAAGATCCTTGATGCGCAGCCATCCCTAAAGCGCATACCGGTCAGCGAGGCCCGCGAGGGTGATGTGCTGGTTATGCGAATTAGAAAAGAGCCGCAACACATCGCCATCCACGCGGGAATGCACCACGGCGCCGCGTACATCATTCACAGCAGTGAGCAGTACGGCGTCGTGGTTATGCACAGGGCTGACGAGCTTTGGCGTGCCCGGGTTATCCGCGCCTACCGCATGGAGCGACCAGCATGAGTTCAGGCAATCTTGTTGGCGGCGTAGTAGGCGCGGCAGTTGGGTTTGTTGCCTCCGGCTTTAACCCGGTAGGTGCTGCATATGGGTTTGCGATTGGGTTTGCCGCCGGCGGCCTGCTCGACCCGCCAAAAGGCCCAACGGTCGAAGGTCCGCGCCTATCTGACCTAAGCCTGCAGACGAGCACATTCGGCAGGTTCCTGGCTCGCTTTTACGGAAAGCTTGCAGTCACCGGAAACATCATCTGGCTTGAAGGCAACAAGCTCAAGGAGACCGTCAAAAAGAAGAAGCAGGGCGGCAAGGGCGGTGGCGGCGGTACAACGACCAAGACCTACACCTACTCGGCAACGTTCGCTATTGCCTTGGGTGAAGGCCAGCTTGCCGCAGTAACGCGAATCTGGTGCCGCGACAAGCTGCTTTACTACGCGGGAAGTGATGACCTCGAAACCATCATCGCAAGCAACCAGAGCGCGAGCGGATGGCGTTTCTATCCTGGCTCAGACGATCAGTTGCCAGATCCGCGAATCGAGGCAGAGAAGGCCGCCGGCCCCCCCCCGGAAATCCCCGGCACGCCCTACATCGTTTTCGATGACTTCCAGCTTGAGGATTACGGAAACACCCTGGAAGGTGCGCAGTTTAAGTTTGAGTTGTTCACCGCGCGTGGCGATCTTGATCGCGAAGTTGATTACCTTGGCATTCCGGTTAATCAGGACTGGTACGGCGCTGGCTATTCCACAAGCTTCGCCTCTGCCGGTAACCAGTACGACTCTGAGGGGTTCTCGAACTATGTGGCCGGAAAATACCTGACTGGCGGTGTTACTTGGATTCGCACTATCAGTGGCTTCTTGGAAACACAGCAGCTGATATGCCCGATATTTCAGGAGTTCGGTACAGTCGACCCGGTGGCAAACAACCTGGCATCGAACAAGTACGCGTTCAGATACCGAGAGCAGTACCTGTGCATCGGCAGCACTACCGCTTGCGGTTATTACAACACTGGGGCTTCACGCTTCCCTGTGTCGGTGATCGATGCGTCTGATGCGTCCTGCATATTTGTAAGCGAGTCGGGTTCAGGACTGATTCACAAGGTTGTTCGCTGCGAGACTAACGATGGCGGTCTGACCTACACCAAAACCCATGAAGTGACGACCTCCGTCCTAAGCAGCATTGCCGAGGCTGATGGCCTTGTTTATGCCTTAAGCGGTGATGGCGGCGATATTGATATCAGCGTGTTCAATGCTGATGACTTGACCCTGGTTGACTCTTACTCACTTTTTCACGGGTCAATATTCTCACTGCAACCCAATGGCTCAGCCATTTCAATCCGGCAGGGTGAAATGGTGGTAATCCAAGACGTATCAAGCTCGAGCGTTCCGATACTTCGAATTGACCTTGAGTCAAAATCTATCTCCCGTGTTGGCACCATCCCGGTTTCATTCTCAGGGCTCACCAAGCCTGAATACTTTGCAGTAACTCGCTTTGGGAGCCTGCTGTACCTGGCGCAACGCTCGGTTACTGGGCTCTACAACTTTCAGCGGGTTAGCCTTGAGCTTGATTCGTTCACAAGTGAACTCACCCCGCTGGCTGATGTGATCGTAGCGGAAATGCAGTATTCGAGCCTGATCACTGCTGGAGATATCGACACCTCGCTCATCACAGACAATGTGCGCGGCTACCAGGTATCGGGCGGCTCCATCCGCTCAGCGCTCGAGCCGTTGCAAGGCGTATGGCCGTTTGACGTGATCCAGTCCGGGTACAAGCTCAAATGCGTTCCGCGTGGCCAGGCCAGTGTAGCGACGATTCCATGGGAACACCTTGGCGCCAATGATGGCGACGAGCCAGGCGACCTGCTGAAGCAGTCGCGGGAAATGGACACCCAGCTTCCAGCGTCGACACACATTAAATACTGGGACGTGAATCGCGAATACGCCCAGGGCGAGCAGTATGCAGACCGCCCCGGCACTTCTGCAGTAAACCGGGTAGACCTTGAAGTTGCACTTGTGATGAATGCGCAGGAGGCCGCCCGGGCTGTTGATGTGCTGCAGGCCTTGCGATGGCTTGAGCGGATCGACTTTGAGGCATCCTTGCCGCCGATCTATTTGGCGCTCGAGCCTGCTGACGTCATCACGATTCTTTATAAAAACGCAACGTATCAGTTGCGAATCAAGGAGAAGAACGACACGCCGTCAGGTATTGGCCAGTGCAAGCTGGTCCCGAACGCGCCGTCGATTTACACCACCACCGCCAAGGGTGCAGAGGGTGTAAGCCCGCCTGGCACTATCCCGCTGGCGGGACCGACGATGCTGGCGCTGCTGGACATTCCCCTGGTTGACGAAATAAGCCAGAACGCGCCTGGCTTTGTGGGTGTTGCCTCCGGATACACCGATGGTTGGCCGGGAGCCCTGGCTGTCCGCTCTGCTGACAATGGTCAGACGTGGGATAGCCTCCAAGCGTTCACCGGCAAGGCCACATTCGGGCTGGCCTTGAACGTGTTACCGGCAAGTCCTGGCTATTTGGTCGACCAGCGAACGCTGAACGTAAGCCTGTTGTCGGGTGACCTAGAAAGCATCACATACGATCAACTGCTCACTGGTTACAACTACTGCGCCTATGGCGTTAATGGTCGCTGGGAGATTGTCAGGTTCCAGAACTCGACGCAGAACGCAGACGGCAGCTATACGCTAAGCGGCTTTGTGCGCGGCGACAAGGGAACGGAGTGGGCGACAGGCCTACACCAGATCGGTGATGCCTTCGTGCTTCTTGATGATCCTGATAACGCCTTCATAGGGTCGGCCGTTCAAACAATCGGGCTTGAGCGCTTATATCGTGGCGTGACCCAGGGCGCATCGATCGACAGTGCCAGCGATATCCCATTCACTTACAACGGCGTCAACCTTGAACCTCTATCTCCGGTGGACGCCAGGGCAACCCGGGACGGCTCCGGCAACCTGTCGGTAACCTTCGTGCGCCGCTCAAGGCTTGGCAGTACCTGGTGGGGCAATGGCGTAGACGCCCCAATAGGTGTAACAACTCAGGCCTATGAAATCGACGTAATGAGGGGTTCGACCGTCAAGCGCACGATAACCGCTTCAACACCAGCATTCAGCTACTCAGCCGCCAACCAGACTACCGACTTCGGCTCTGTCCAGGCTTCCATAACTTTCAGGATCTATCAGCTCAGCGATACAGTTGGGCGCGGGTTCGTGCGTGAGGTGACTTTGTGACAACGACTAAATTGGGCCTTACCGAGACAGCTAACGGCCAAGCCAACTACCTGAACGTGAATACGGCCTTGTCGCGCCTTGACCAGCTGGTATTCGCCCGAGTAGTTGATCGTGATCTATCGGCGCCCCCAGGCTCCCCGGCTAACGGGGCGATGTATATCCCGGCCGCAACCGCTACGGGCGCATGGGCTGGTAAAGAGAACAACCTTGCATGGTGGCTTACAGATGCGAACCAGTGGTTTTTCTTAGCTCCAGCTGAAGGCATGGGGCTCGTTTATGTGCTGGATGAAGATGAATTCATTTATCACAACGGTACTGCGTGGACTGTGTTCTCAGGCGGCGGTGGCGGCGCAACAGACGCTGCTGATGTGAGCATCGCGGATGCTGGGGGTTATTTTTCTTCCAGCGACGTTGAGGGGGCCCTTCAAGAGCTTGGTGCGGCATCGGCCCCATCGCTGACAAACCCGATGAGAACAGCCGGAGACATTATTGTTGGCGGTAAAGGTGGGACGCCCGAAAGACTCGCTAAGGGCACTGACGGCCAGGTTTTAAAAATGGTTTCCGGGTCTCAGGCATGGGCGGCTGAAAGCGGCGGTGGCTATATTGACAAAAGGATGATGTGGGGCCTGCGGATGGTGTGGGTTTCTGGCTCTTCGATAAAAATAGAGCCGGGCGCTGCATATCTAGCTTCAACTGCAGCGCAGATTGAGCTGGCAAGTGACCTGACCATAAGCCCAACCATAACCGGCGACCAATTTTACCACCTCTACATCTACGACAACTCTGGCACAGCCAGCGTAGAGTGTGTTACGACGGCACCTGCTTCATACTCAGGGCCGGCAATGCAAAAAACAGGCGATAACTCCAGGCGATATATCGGGTCTGTCCTTGTTAAAAGCGGTGCGTTTGTGAATTTTTTACATATAGATAATGAGGTTTTTTATAGAGCCGGGCAGGACAGTTCGCCATTTCGAGTTGTTTCTGGCGCAGTAAATACCACCGAAGCTTCAGTATCAATTTCATCCGTTTTGCCTGTGAGCGCTAAAGTTGCAAAACTTAGAATTATAAGCACGTCTACAGCAGGTATATTTAATGTTGGCGTGCCAGAAGATAGCCCAGCCGCCCCGGTAGGACTGATTCAGGTAGACCCCAAATCAAACGTGATATACAGCATGCCTTGCGAAAGCAGGCAAATCACATATGCATTTTCTGCAGCTGGCGGCCCAACAGCAGGCGCTGGATATGTAGACGTGCATGGATACTCATTTTTTAGATGACAGATTGCAAATTTGGTTTGCTATCTTTTGGGTTTTATCCATTGAAGGTTTTTCAATCATAACAAATGTTATGGCTGAGATTATTACGACTGCAGGTGCTATAGCAAATATCAAAATCCAGTACTGGTAGGGTGTAAGTTCAATTGATGTTTCGCTATTGATTATGAAGTTGAATGTTGTGAATAGTATTAACCCATGTAGCAGATAAATGCTGTAAGCCATTTCCCCGAGAACTCTTGATGTTTTCCATGAGAGAACTCCAAACAGATTATTACCCCCAGAAATTCCGAAAAATACTAATGAAAGAATTAATATTTGTATGTTGCCATGAGAAGACTGGTATGTGGTTACTAAAACGTATAATAGTATGATTATAAATGCAGAATATAATCTTGAACTAGATAGGCCGGTCATGATTTTCATGTGATGCAGCGCGGCGCAAAGCATACCGTCTATGAATGTTTTTATGTGTATCGTCGCGGGATCAAATACAGTATATATAAGCAAGACAACAGCCAAGCTAACGGCGGCTGCCGTAAGATTCCTTGAGAGCCCAGTAGTCAAGGCTATTAGTGGTAGTGAAAAATAAAAAAGCCATTCGTAGGGTAGGCTCCAGGTAACACCAGCCATTATTAATGATGTGTGTTTTACATTATTAATATCTGGTGCTCCAGGTATAGTAAATAGAACCCATTTTGTTGCATCTATAAGTATTGAGCTTAAGCCTGTTTCAATCTTCCAGTTAGTTTTAATGAAAACGAATAAGAGTAGAATGCTGATTGCAAGAAGATATAGCGGGACTAAGCGCATAAATCGTGATGTGTATATGTAAGTCCAGCTTATTTTTTTGTCTCTGCTGCTTAGTATTTTTGAGTAAAACAAAAAACCAGTGATCATAAAAAATAAAGCAACACTGCTTTGACCTAAGTGTGAAAACAGATTGGAAGGCGGCAGCGCCCAGCGCCCTTCATGTAGATAGAAGTACCAAATCGAAGAATGATGAAGGAAAACGAAAAAAGCCAAATAACCCCTCATGCCGTCGATAGCTGTGTGGCGATGGCTTGAATCATGAACAGGAACAATTTTTTGCACGCATAACGCCGCAGTCAAAGCTATGCCTGTAGCTATAGCTACAATTGCGATATTCATGGGTAACATTCAAAAAAATCTATGATTGGCTATCGGACGCCAGATTCTATATCTAGGCCAGTGATTGGTCACTAATCCAATTAACGATGAAGGCTTTCCAATGGCTGGATCTGGTCAATAGCTCGCCTTATCGGTTCCAAACCATTTAACCCGATAGACAGGCACGCCGGCCGCTTCTGCTGCTTTTCTCAGGCTGCCGGTGTCGGAGTCACCCGGGAAGGCGACCATGCCGTCAGGCTTTAGCTCGAGCATGGACCTGTTCCGGGCTTCGTCTGCTTTATCGCCCAGTGTAGAACGCTGAGCCTCGACAACCGTGCAGGGTATGCCCAGGCTCTTTGCCCATGCCGCCGTGAGCTGATCAGTGCCCCGGTCGTTGCTTCGGATTATCTCGGCTA